>CAZEGA010000049.1:0-16064 GCA_964511675.1 uncultured Rheinheimera sp. | reverse complement strand
CGCCACACAGTTCAGTGCCACGCCACCGGCCAGGCACAAGTTGCGGCTGGGCGTTAAGCTGGCAAGATGGGCGACAATTTTCAGCACAATTTCTTCGGTTACCACCTGAATAGAACGCGCTATATCCATTTCTTTCTGGGTAATGTCGGCTTCCGGCTGGCGAGCCTTGCCGCCAAACAGCTGTTCAAAGCGGCGATTGATCATGGTTTTGCCGACAGCAAAATCGAAGTAAGCCATATTCAGGCTAAAGCTGCCGTCAGCATGCAGGCTGACAATATATTTAAAGATGGTGTCGACATACCGCGGCTCGCCGTATGGGGCCAGCCCCATTAATTTGTATTCGCCGGAATTCACTTTAAAACCGGCATAATAAGTAAAAGCCGAGTACAACAAGCCCAATGAATGCGGAAAGTTAATTTCCCACAACGGCTGCAGCTGCTTACCACTGCCGTGCCAGGCGCTGGAGGTGGCCCATTCACCGACACCGTCCAGACACAACACCGCCGCCTCCTGATAAGGGCTGGGGAAAAAAGCCGAGGCCGCATGCGACAAATGGTGTTCGCTGAATAATAACCTGGGCAGTACTGTCGCTTTATCTAACTGAAACAGCGCGCGCAACTGCTGGCGCAATACGGTTTTCAGAAACAGCTTTTCTTTCATCCAGACCGGCATCGCCCGGATAAACGAAGCAATACCAAAAGGCGCATTGGCTAAATAGGTTTCCAGCAGGCGTTCAAACTTTAACAGCGGTTTGTCGTAAAAAATAATGGCGCTAATATCGGCCCAGCCAATACCCGCTTCAGCCAGGCAATACTGAATGGCCTGCCGCGGAAAAGCAGGATCGTGCTTAATACGGCTAAAGCGCTCTTCCTGTGCGGCCGCAACAAGTTTGCCGTCCACTACCAGCGCAGCGGCACTGTCGTGATAATAGGCCGAAATACCAAGAATAATATTGCGCATAATCCAGAGCCCGCTATAAGGTATTTAATCCTTGCATGAAAATGGCGGATTCGCTATCGTCAAATGCGCCTTTTATTCAGCACAACCACCGCTAAAGTGGCAGCCCAATAGCCACAGGAAGCCTACATGACAGCTGCCGCCGCCAAAAACCGCCCTGCCTTTTATATTATCGCCCTGTTATTACCGGTATTGCTGCTGGCACTGGTTGAATGCGGCTTGCGGCTGGCTGGTTTTGGCCACCACTACCCGCTGTTTGTCCAAAGCACACTATACCCGGATTATTCAGAGCCGAACCAGCAGCTGATTAAGCGTTATTTCCCGTACGGCAATGCCCCGGCGGTCAGCCCTGATACTGTACTGTTTAAAACCCAGAAACCCGCTGATAGCTTCCGCATTGTTATTCTGGGTGAATCCAGTGCCGCGGGCTTTCCCTATGGTCGCTGGGGCTCGCTGCAAGGCATGCTGGAACAGCGGGTTAAACGCACTTACCCGCATAAAAATATTGAAATTATTAACACTGCTATGGCGGCGATAAACAGTTATACCCTGCTCGATTTTACCGACGAAATTCTGGCGATTGAGCCGGATCTGGTGCTGATCTATGCCGGCCATAATGAATACCTCGGTATTTTAGGCGTCGGTTCAACCTTTGCCGCCAAAGGCGGTCGCGCCAGCACCCTGGCTTACCTGTATGTAAAAGATGTTAAGCTGTACCAGTTGCTGGAAAGCGTTTATTACCGTTTAAGCCGCAACAACCCGTCGGAGGCAACCGAATCACGGCGCTCGTTAATGTCGCGGGTCGCCCAGGGCCAGCATATTCCTTACCAGAGTACACTGTATCAGGAGGGTATTGCGCAATTCAGCGCCAATCTGCAACAGCTTATCAAACGCTACACTGCACGTAATATTCCGCTACTGCTGGGTAACCTGGTCAGTAATGAAGCCGATTTGGTGCCATTTTCAGCGCTGGCCGCCGCCGACTGGCCGGCTATAACCGCCGATCTTGCCCGTGGCACTACCCCGCAACTGCCGGCAAGCGCCCAGCATAACCCTGCGGCACAAGCCTATTTTGCCGGTTTAGTGGCCAGGCAGCAGGGCAACACCGACGCGGCCAGACAACATTTTAGCCAGGCACGCGACCATGACGAACTGCGCTTTCGGGCGCCGACGGCGTTTAACCTGCTGCTGAACGAGCTTGCCACCCAGCCGGGCGTGACGCTGGTGGATGTACACAGTTTATTTACCGCTAACAGCCTGGCCGGCCTGATTGGCCACAGCTTACTGCTGGAGCATGTACACCCGAATAACTATGGCTATTTTTTGCTGGCCGAAGCCTTTTACCAGGCGATTGAACAAAGTGGCGTGCTGGGTAAACCACTGCGCTATGTGAGTACCGAACAAGCCTGGGCAGACAACCCGGTAAGTGAGCTGGACGAGCAATACGCCCGGCTGAAAATTACCCAGTTGCAAAACGACTACCCCTTTACCCTGACGCCACAACCCTTGCCACAGCTGAAGATCCAAACCGAAGCCGACCAGCTGCTATTACGGCGCTTACAAGGGGAAGACTGGCTTGTTTTACAGCAGGCGCTGCTCAGCCATTATCAGCAAACCCAGCAACTGGCCAAAGCGGCAAAAGTCGCCGGGGTGCTTGCCGATGCAATGCCACAAAACCATCAGGCTTTCAGTGTTGCCGGCGCACTCTATCTGCAACTGGACGATATCGTACTGGCCGATTATTTCCATAGCCGCGCCGCCGCGCTGCAACCACAAACCGCACGTTATTTACTCAACCTGGCGCAAACCCGCTTTATGCTGGCAGATTATCAAACCAGTTTAACCCTGCTGCGCCAGGCCCGCAGCCTGGAGCCGGACAACCCGCAAATCCCTTTTTTCATGCTCCGCGTGCGCGCTGCAGCAGGTGAGGCAGCAAATGAATAAACCACTCAGATTATGGCTGTTCCGGCTAATCGCTATTTCGCTGCCGGTAGTATTTTTTGTCTTGCTGGAAGCGGGCCTGCGCCTGGCCGGCTACGGTAAAACGGTGCCGTTATTTATTGCAAACCCGGCAGCACCGGACTACCTGTTACCCAGACCCGATGTGGTAAAACGCTATTTTGCCGATGAAAAGCTGGCGCCCAATGTCAGCATTGAAACCAATTTCTTTTTAAAACAAAAACCGGCTGACGGCATCCGTATTTTTGTCCAGGGTGGCTCCACCGCCGCTGGCTTTCCCTATGGCTTTGGTGCCTCTGTTGCCGGCATGCTGGATTATCGGCTGAAGCAGTCTTTTCCCGAGCAGACGGTAGAAGTGATTAACACCGCCTTGTCTGCCGTCAACAGTTATACCCTGCTGGATTTTACCGACGAAATTATTGCCCAACAGCCCGACGCCGTGCTGATTTACGCCGGCCACAATGAATACCTGGGTATTCTGGGTGTAGGTTCGGCCTATACCGCCGCCAATTCGCAGGCTATGACCCTGTTATATTTAAAACTAAAAGATGTCCGGCTGTTTCAGCTGATGCAGCAGCTTTATGCCCGATTCAGCACAACCGATGCGACAGCCACCCAACAACAGTCGCGCACTATTATGGCCAGCGTGGCGAAGCATAAAGCCATTGCGCTGGATTCTGACTTATATCAGCAGGGGTTGCGCCAGTTTGAAACCAATATGCAATTGCTGTTGCAAAAATACCAGGCTGCAGGCATACCGGTGGTTATCAGTACCGTGGCCAGTAATCTGGCCGATCAGCCACCTTTTTCGTCGGCAGAATTGCCTGCAGCACAGCAACAACAGTTAAACGCTTTTGTGCAACATCCTGCCCCCGATGCGGCGCAGGTTAACGCTATTACTGAGCTGGCAGCCAGTTACCACAGTGCCGATGCCTATTATGCGCTGGGCCGGCACTTGCTGGCAGCAAACCAGCCTGATCAGGCCAAAGCCGCCTTTATACTGGCGAAAGATCATGACTTGCTGCGCTTCAGGGCGCCGGAAGCAATCAATGCCATTATCCGCCAACTGGCCGCCAAAGCAGCGAACGTCACCTTGGTTGATGCCGAACAGGCACTCGCCGCCGCCAGCAGCAACGGCATTATTGGTGCCGGATTAATGCTGGAGCATTTGCACCCCAATGCCGATGGCTATTTTGAAATTGCTGACAGTTTTTATCAGGTACTGGCCGATGCCAGCATACCGGCCCGCTTTCCAACACTGATCCCGCGCCAGCAGGCGTACCGGGAAATGCCGCTGCTGGCGGCAGAGCATTACGTTGGTAAAGCCAAAATTGCCGCTCTGGTTGCCGATTATCCTTTTAGCAAAACCCCGCAAACACCCAAGCTGCCAGCGCGGCAGAACTGGTTCGACGAACTGGGTTATACCGTGCATACCAAAAAACTGGACTGGTTAACCATGGCCAATGCCACGCTAAAGCAGGTACAACACAGCGACAAAACCGAATTACTGAAAGTGGCCAAGTTACTGTCAGACGCCATTCCGAACGACTCTAACCTGAGCTATCAGGCCGGTGTCATTCTGCTGCAAAATGGCAGGGCCACCGAGGCAGGGCGTTACTTATTGCGCGCTATACGGCATGCGCCCGACAATATCAATCCGCAACTGGCTCTGAGCCACGCCCTGCTGGAACAGTCACGTTTTACCGAAGCGCGGCAGTGGCTGGAGTCGGTCAGGCAACTGCAGCCCGATAATCCAACCGCCATTACGGTGTTGCGCCAGCTGGACCAGCTAAATTCGCAGTAGCTAAATTCACAACCGCTACATTCACAGCAGCTAAATTCTCAACAATAGGGGGCAGCAACACCGCTGCCCGCCTACCGCATACGTATTCAGCAAAAGTGATCCGCGGAAAGATCTATAGTGGTTGTTGCCATAATAATCAGATCAATAGGGTATTCGTATGTTATTTATCCAAGCATTAAGCCGTGCTGTGCTGCTGATATCGTGCAGCCTTGCACTGGCGGCCTGTGGCGGTAGCGACTCAGGCATCCAAAGCTGTCCTTCCGGCCAGACGTATTCCACCCAGACTAAAAGCTGTGTTGAGCGTGCCAACCGCGCGCCGGTTATTACTTCGGCCAACAGTTTCTCACTACAGGACAACGTTGCCACCGGTACCGTGGTTTACACCGCCACGGCCACCGATGCAGATGGCGATACCATAAGCTGGGCCCTGGCCGACAGCAAAGCCATTTTCAGCATTAACAGCAGCGGCGCCATCCAGGTGGCCAGCAGTGCGAACCTGATCAGTGCGGCGGGTAGCAGCTATAGCATTACCCTCACGGCCCAGGACAGCAAACAGGCCAGCAGCCAGCTTAGCATTACCGTATCTATTGCCCAGACCAGCAGCGGCAATACACCTGTGGTTACCCCGGCCGAAGGCCAGGCCGTTATTTATTATTACCGGGCCGACGCCAACTATGACGGCTGGGTACTGCACGCGTGGAATAACAGCAGTTGCAATGCCTACGCCGATTTTGCCGACGATGGCGGCACCGACTGGAACACCGGCTTTCCGTTATCCGGCGTTGACGAGCACTTTGGCGCCTACTGGTTATTCGAGCTGAAAGACGCTGCCAGCTGTGCCAACTTTATCGTGCACAAGGGCGATAGCAAAGATCCCGATGACAATGACCAGACACTGCAATTTGCTACTGCCCATTGGGCTTTTGTGGTATCTGGCGTAGGTATTTTCACCTCACCCGATGACATTATATTTGAAGCACCGTTTCGCATCAGCGATGCCGCTGCACACTGGATCGATCGCGAAACCCTGGTCTGGAACCAGGACGCTGCCGATGCCCGGCTGCTGTTTTCCGCAACCGCCGGTCTGGACACCAACCTGAGCAGCGCCGGCAGCATAGCACTGAGCCAGACCAGCCTCAGTACGGCACAACAGGCGCGGGTGCCGCATTTAGCCAGCTGGCAGGCTTACCGTTTTGAGCCTTCCGACCAACAATTACAACAGCTGATCAAAAGCCAGCTGGTATTAGCCAGCTTTGATGCCGAACAGCAGCCTGTCACCGCGTCTTATGTGCAACAGGCCAAACTGCTGGACGCACTGTTTACCGGTGGCGCAGCACTGGCTGATGAGCAGCCGCTGGGGATCAGCTACCAGGCTGACGGCATTGATGTCGCAGTATGGGCGCCTACCGCGCAACAACTGCGGCTGAAAGTTTACCACGCCGATAAAAGCGCTAACGCCAGCTATGACATGCAGTATGACACCAGCACCGGTATCTGGCATTACACGGCACCTGCGTCAGCAGATCGCTTGTTCTACCGCTTTGAGGTCACGGTTTATCACCCGGCAACGCGCCGGATTGAAGTCACCGAAGCCACCGACCCCTATGCGGTGAATAGCTCCAGTAATGGCCGCTACGCACAGTTTGTTAACCTGGACGATGCCGATTTAAAACCGGCCGGCTGGGATAGCCGCCCGGTACCGCAGCTGCCACAGGTTGAAGATGCCATTATTCTGGAAGCCCATATCCGCGATTTCAGTATTTTTGACAGCACCACCACAGAAGCCAACCGCGGTAAATACCTGGCCTTTACCGAACCGGCCAGCGATGCAGTGCAGTATCTGCAACGGCTGAAAAACGCCGGCCTGACGCACCTGCATCTGCTGCCGTTTAACGATATTGCCAGCATTGAAGAAGACGCCGCCCAGCGCATTGAACTTAGCAGCACAGTAGCGCAACTGTGTCAGCGCAATGCTGCTGCCGCCGTTTGCGGCAGCGAAAGCGGCTCGGCCACCTTGCTCAGTGTACTGCAAAGCTTCGACCCGGCCAGCACTGCGGCGGCGCAGCTGATTGAGGATATGCGCGGTTTGGATGGCTTTAACTGGGGCTATGATCCGCATCATTTCAATGTGGTCGAAGGCAGTTATGCCTCTACAGCGGAAGGCACGGCACGTATTGTCGAATTCCGCCAGATGGTGCTGGCCCTGCAACAATTGGGGCTGCGGGTTGCGGCCGATGTGGTGTATAACCATACGGCTTCATCCGGCTTATTTGATAACTCGGTACTGGACAAGCTGGTACCCGGCTACTACCACCGTTACAGCGAAGTATCGGGTAATATGGAGCGCTCTACCTGCTGCGAAAACACCGCCTCTGAACATCGGATGATGGCCAAGCTGGTAGTGGATTCACTGCTGCACTGGCACCAGGCTCTGGGTGTCAATGACTTCCGTTTCGACATTATGGGCCATATGCCGGCAGCGCTGCTTGAGCAAGGCCGGGCTGCCGTAGCACAGATCAGCCCGGATACCTACTTTTATGGTGAAGGCTGGAACTTTGGTGAAGTGGCCAATAACCGGCTGTTTGAGCAAGCCACGCAATACAACCTGGCCGGCAGCAAAATAGGCACCTTTAACGACCGGCCACGGGATACGATCCGCGAGGCGGCGTTGTCGATGGCCACTGTTAACCTCAGCAGTGCCGACCATATCCGCCTTGGCCTGGCCGGCACGCTGCAGGACTATGTGCTGCGCGATAAAGACGGCGAACGGCGGCCGGGGCTTACTTTCTCCCAGTCGTCTTATGCCAAAACCCCGGCTGATGCCATTAACTATGTCGACAAGCACGATAACGAAACGCTGTGGGACAAACTGCAATATGCACTGCCGGCCGATATGAGCGCCGATCAGCGGGTACGAGTGCATAATTTGTCGGCGGCCATTCCGCTACTGAGCCAGGGCATTCCGTTCTTCCAGTTGGGTATAGACAAACTGCGTTCAAAATCACTGGATAGTAACTCTTACGACTCCGGCGACTGGTTTAACCGTATCGACTACAGCAACAACAGCAATAACTGGAATGCCGGCCTGCCACGGCTGCAGGACAACCCCGACCAGAACCGGATTGCGCAGTTAAGTGCCAACCCGAACATCGTAGTAAACCAGACGCTGATAAACCGCGCCGAGGCGGTATTTGCCGAGTTCCTGCAAATCAGAAGCCAAAGCCCGTTGCTGCGCCTGAACAACAGTGACGATGTGAGCCGCCGGCTCGGCTTCCATAACACCGGCCCGGCGCAGCTGCCGGGTGTTATCGTCATGAGCCTGGATGACGGCACCGGCCTGACCGATCTCGACCCACAGCTGGATGCGATGGTGGTTGTGATTAACGGCAGCGCACAAAGCGTCAGCCCGGCAGTCAGGACAGCAACCGGCTTCAGCCTGCACCCGGTACAGCAAACCTCAGCTGATGCCCAGGTACAGCAGGCCAGCTTCCAGCCAGCCGCTGGCGAAGGCGTGTTTACGGTACCGGCTTACACGGTAGCGGTGTTTATTAAACCTCAGGCCGGTGCCCAGGGCCCGGGCCTGGCCGCCGATCCGGATTATGTGCCATCCCCTTATGGCGACGCCATTCTGTTTGCCGACGGCTTTGGTGACGGTGCCGCCGAAATGAGCTACGACGGCGAAGGCAATTACAGTGTTACCGCAACGCTGGCGGCCACAGAATACCAGTTTGAACTGACCGACTTTGCCGGCATCAGCCTGGGCTTTGCCGACCTGAGCGCGGCGGCCGAAACCTTAGCCTTCAGCCCAGGTGCTAACGGCACTATAGCGTTTAGCCCGGCCACAGCCGGCAGCTACCAGTTAGTGCTGAACATCACCCAGCCCACGCCCAGCCTGCGCATCAGCCTGCTGAACAGCCTGGTAAACTGCGCCATGGCAAATGCCAGCGAGCCCCCGCCGTTTGTTATTGCCGGCAGTGGCAGCCTGTTTGTCCGCGGCAGCCATTCCGGCTGGGACGCACAACCGGCCTATAAGCTGTCTTATAAAGGCAACAACCAGTATCAGGCGGTGGCAGAATTCAGCGGCGACTTTGAATTTAAGCTGGCCTCCGATGACGGCAGCTGGACCACACAACTGTGGGCCCAGCAACCGAGCGGCCAGATCGATACCAGCAACCTGACGGTCGGCGTGGCGCACGCTGTGGCGTACAACAATGCCGGCACCGACAATAACCGCACCTCACTGGCGCAGGGTACTTACAGCTTCCTGCTGACGCTGGACAGCGCCAACCCGGCGCAGGGCGATAACGTTGGCAGCCTGCTGATTGAACAATGCCAGGCTGATTAACCGTCAGGACTGACACTGTGACTACTGCCCCGGTTAGCCAGGCTGGCCGGGGCAGTGATTCTGTAGCCGGTTGTGCTGCCGCAGCCGGCTTTTATGCTGCCGGGACAGGCTGGTTATAATTATTTTCGTTGCATACGTATGCAGCTGGTTTAACTGACAAGCCCCCATGTTTTATGCTTTCCACCATTGCTGGCAATAACCGGCAGAGCAGAATAACAACGCACTGTAAGTACAGGAGCAAGCCGATATGACCCCGGATTCTTTGCCGGACACCCAGCTGATGCGCAACCTTGCCGGCCGTCATTTCAACGGCATTGCCGTACTTGAGCAATATATAGTGCAACAGCTGCCTGCAACCCCGACGCTGGCCGCCGCCGCCCAGGTACTGCATATGAGCAACCGCAGCCTGCAGCGTCATCTGCAGCTTAGCAATTGCAGCTTCCGCCATCTTGTTGCGCGCTGCCGCCATCAACTGGCGCAGCAATACCTGCAGGATGACAGCCTGAGTTTGCAGCAAATTGCATTTCAGCTTGGTTTTGAAGAACAAAGCAGCTTCCAGAAAGCATTTAAATGCTGGCAGGGCTGCTCTCCGGGCCGTTTCCGGCAACACAAACAACAAGGGCGAGCCCAGCTTTATACCCGCGCGCCAGGTGTCACAACAGGTGAAATATGGAACTAATTAAGCAGCTCGCCGCACTGGCCGGTTTGCAGGACAGTTATGTGCATGCCCAGGGCCATACTGAATACATCAGCCTGGATAAACAACAGGCTATTTTGCTGGCGATGGGGTTTGACTTGTCGTCTGAGCAGGCCATACAGCAAAAAATCTGCGAACTGACCGAGCGGCCCTGGCTGGAGGTTATCGCCCCCGTCACCGTGTGTGCCCAGGGCGAACCGCTGCGGTTACGCCTGCAGCAATTGCAGCAGGATGCCGTCAGTGACTGGCACTGGCACATCGTAACCGAAGAGCAGCAGCAATTCAGCGGCAACCTTAGCATTGCCGCCAAAGACATCTGTCAGCGCCACCACACCCGCCAGGGTGAAGTGCTGGCTGCCGAACTGGTACTGGATGTCAGCCTGCCGCTGGGCTATCACCGCTTAACGCTGGGTAATCAGCAACAGCAGTACAGCCAGCAACTGATCATTACCCCGCAGCGCTGTTTTCAGTTACACGATAAAGCTGTACTGCATAAAACCTTCGGCCCGGCGATTCAGCTGTATGCGGTCACGTCGGCACGGAACTGGGGTATAGGTGACTTTGCCGATCTGCAGCAGATGGTAGCGCCACTGGCCGCGCAGGGTGCCGACTTCATCGGCCTGAACCCGTTACATGCGCTGTACCCTGAGCTGCCGCAGGATTGCAGCCCGTACAGCCCGAACAGCCGCTTATGGCTCAATACCCAGTATGTGGCATTAGAACAAACTGCCGACTTTGCCGAATCGGCCCAGGCACAACAGCAGGTGGCAGACGCCGCCTTTCAGCAACAGCTGACGGCTTTGCGTGACACCGCTGATGTCGATTACATTGGCGTGGCCGCGGCCAAAAAAGCCGTGGCAACCACCTTGTACCGGCATTTTAAGCAGCAGCATCTGGCACAAGACAGCGCCCGCGCAGCTGACTTCCGCCACTTTGTGCAGCAAGGCGGTGAAAGCCTGCAACTGCTGGCTATTCATCAGGTACTGCAAGGCGAGCTGTTTCAGCAGAACTGGGCTATGGCTGCCTGGCAGAATTTTCCGCCCGCGTTACAAAGCCCGCGTAGCCAGGCGGTGGCCGACTTTGCCATAGCCCATCAGGACGACATCGGGCTGCAGTTATATCTGCAGTGGCAGGCGCATTTACAGCTGGAGCAGGTGAAGCAGCTGTGTCAGCAGCACGGCATGGCCATTGGCCTGTATTGTGACGTTGCCGTGGGTACCAGCCGCAGCAGTGCCGAAAGCTGGGCCGCACCGGAAGACTACCTGCTGGATTTAAGCGTCGGCGCCCCGGCCGATATTATGGCCCCCAAAGGCCAGAACTGGGGCCTGCTGGCTTTTAACCCGCAGACGTTGCGGCAGAAAGCCTACCAGCCGTTTATTGAGCTGATCCAGGCCAATATGCGCTACGCCGGGGCATTGCGGCTGGACCATGTAATGGCGCTGCTGCGGCTGTGGTGTTGCCCTATCGGCACCGATGCCACTGCCGGGGCTTACCTGCGCCTGCCGGCGGCAGATTTGTTTGCCATTCTGGCACTGGAAAGCCAGCGCAACAGCTGTGTCGTCATAGGCGAAGATTTAGGCACAGTACCGGTGGAAATCAGCCACTTAATGGCCCAGTACCAGGTACTGTCGTACCGGGTGTTTATGCTGGAGCAAAAAGCCGGCAGCTATGACCATGCGCTACAAACCTACCCGGAACTGGCCCTGGCCACGGTTACCACGCACGATATGCCGACTCTGGTGGGCTACTGGAAGCAGCATGATCTGGCATTGCGGCATCAACTGGATTTATTCCCCAACCCGCAGGTGGCAGACAGCCTGTATCAGCTGCGGGCTGACGAAAAACAGCTGATGAACGAGCGGCTGCAGCTGACTGACGGCGACTATGCGGCGCTGATCCGTAAAAGCCATCTGTTTGTCGCCCGCCAGAGCGCTAAGCTGCTGGCATTCCAGCTGGAAGATCTACTGCTGATGGAAACCCCGGTCAACATCCCCGGCACCAGCACAGAGTACCCGAACTGGCAAAGAAAGCTGGCATACAATATCGACGATATTCTGCAGCATACCGGGGTGCAGGAGTTGATCACCGCGATAAAAGCTGCACGGCAGAGCCCCTGACAAACCGTCTGCTGATCACTTAAGCAGAACAGGCTTGCCCTAAGCCAACCGTTGAAGGCATGGATGCCTGAATCGAGCCTACATGGACGTATTTACGGCGTGTTGGTGTGGGCCAGCCTGTTCGTGCAGAAACGTTAACTGACTGGCGTTACGCCATGGCGGTTTTTTAATAACTTACCTTTACGCTACCCCGGGACTTGTTATCTGACAGGCAGATACACCATGACCACCAGGCCTCCTTCAGGGTGATTGTGCAGTGTGATATCGCCCCGGTGCATATCGACAATCTTTTTGATAATCGCCAGTCCCAGGCCAGAGCCACCGCTGCCGCGCGCCCTGTCACCCTGGGTAAAGGGTTCAAACATGCTTTTCATCTGGTATTCGGGGATACCGGGGCCGTAATCCCGCATCTGCAGATAGACACGTTTGCGGTTACGTTCAAAACCGGTAGTGATCTCGATATCCCCTTCACTGTAGCGCAACGCATTTTCCAGCAGGTTATTCAGCAGCCGCTTGATAGCGATACGGCGCAGCAGGGTATCCGGCATAGGGTCGGTCAGCTCAACCCGGATATGTCGTTGCTGCAAATGTTCAGACTGCAGCAGCTCCTGCACCAGGGTATTCAGGTTTTCCTTTTGCCCCGGCTCTTCCTTGTGATGGCGCAGATAATTAATAAACTGGTCGATAATGGCATTCATATCATCTATGTCGTTAATAATGCCATCACGTATCCAGCTGTCCTGCTCGCTCATCATTTCCGACGCCAGCCGGATACGGGTTAGCGGCGTGCGCAAATCATGCGACACCCCGGCCATCAGCAGTGCCCTGTCCTGCTCCAGTTGACGGATACCACGCGCCATATAATTAAACGCCTTGGTGACGGCAATAATTTCGGTAGAGCCTTTGTGCTCCGGCAATGGCGGCGGAAAGTCGCCGCGCCCTACCTGCAAAGCGGCCTGTTGCAGGCCTTTCAGCGGCCGGTTCAGCTGGCGGGCAAACAGCCAGCCGCCGCCTACGCTCAGCACCCCTATCATCAGCAAATAAAACGTCAGTGGGGAGAAATCGGTTTCATCCAGCCCGGTTAATGGCACCTTAACCCAGTAATGCGGCGCCTGCGGTGGCCGCACCCAGAACGCATAAGAGTCGCCCTGTGCAACCCGTACCTCGGCAGCCCCCTCCAGCTCGCGCGACATTAAATCCGAGAAATACGCATAGTAAATAGCATCACCCAGGCCATGTTGCATCGCCTGTTGCTCGCTGTATACCTCTATCCCTGTGGCCTGCTGAAAGCGTTCTGTCAGCTCGCGTGAAAGCACTGACTGCTGGTGGCCCACATCAATAAACACCACCTTTATTTGTTTGGCAATCAGGTGGTTAATTTGTTGGGTTGTCGGCTTGATCACGTAAAACGCCACCGACAGGTAAGACACCAGCTGGTTAATCAGCAGCAATAAACCAATCAGGAAGACGGTCTGGCCAAAGGCACTACGCGGAAACAGCCGCATTTAATTTACGCTGCCATCCGGCACAAACACATACCCCAGGCCCCACACGGTCTGGATATAGCGCGGGTTCGCCGCGTCATCTTCCAGCATCCGGCGCAGCCGCGATACCTGCACGTCAATACTGCGCTCCATTGCCGAATAATCGCGGCCCCGCGCCTGGTTCATCAGTTTATCGCGCGACAAGGGTTCACGCGGGTGGCTGACCAGCACTTTCAGCACGGCATATTCGCCGCTGGTTAACGGCAGCAATTCATCGCCTTTGCGCATTTCGCGGGTAGCCAGGTTAAATTTAAACGGGCCAAACTCCACCACCCCTTCCGACTGGCTGGGCGCGCCGGGCAGCTCTTTGCTTTTACGCCGCATTACGGCACGGATACGCGCCAACAGTTCGCGTGGGTTAAACGGTTTGGGCAGGTAGTCGTCTGCCCCCATTTCCAGGCCGATAATACGGTCTACCTCATCGCCTTTGGCGGTCAGCATAATGATCGGAATTTCATTGCCCTGCTGGCGCAGCCGGCGGCAGATAGATAAACCGTCCTCGCCCGGCAGCATCAGGTCCAGTACCACCAGGTGGAAGTTTTCCCGCTCCATCAGCCGCTGCATCTGTTCAAAATTTGCGACTGCCCGCACCAGATAGCCCTGCTCTACCAGATAACGCTCCAGCAAAGCGCGCAGGCGCATATCATCGTCTACCACCAGTATTTTTGGTGTTTCTGAACTGGCCATCATGAAGCCTCCCTGAGTTTTGCTCCACTATAAACGAAAAAGCCGCTGCGGCGACAAACCTTGCAGCGGGTTTATGTTACAAAGTTTGTCAGCCGTACAGTATCTGCCCGGCTATAGCTGAACAACAGCAAAAATTGCTACCATTTCCCCCTCAGGTTTACCGGATCACAGCAACAGCATGCGCACTGATTTAATTACCCGCGAGGGCTTTGAAGCCCTGCAACAAGAGCTGAATTACCTATGGCGCGAAAAACGCCCCGACGTTACCGCCAAAGTCGCCTGGGCCGCCAGCCTGGGCGACCGCAGTGAGAATGCAGATTACCAGTACAATAAAAAGTTACTGCGTGAAACTGACCGCCGTATCCGCTTTTTGCGCAAACGACTGGAAGTGCTACGCGTGGTGGATTACTCCCCGCAGCAGGCGGGCCGGGTGTTTTTCGGCGCCTGGGTCGGGATTGAAAACGAGCAGGGCGAACAGCTCAGCTTTCGCATTGTCGGGCCGGACGAAATCTACGGCCGCAAGGATTACATCTCTATCGACTCGCCAATGGCGCGTGCGCTGCTGAAAAAAGCAGTGGATGATGAGGTTATTGTTAACACACCAACCGGCACTAAACTGTGGTTTATCAACTATATCCGTTATAAAGCAGCAGAAAATCCGGCCTGAGGCTTGGATTTTACTGCCAGACAGCGGACAATCTGGCGTTTATCAGCACTGAACTGACACCGCATTACCCTGCAAAGGGATGGGTTACACAGGAATTTTCTCTTTATGTCTATCATTGTTAAACAGATCGCAGCAGAAATTGCTGCCCGGCCGGAACAGGTTGCCGCTACCATCACCCTGCTGGAAGAAGGGGCCACCGTACCCTTTATTGCCCGTTACCGTAAAGAAGTGACCGGCGGCCTGGACGATACCCAGTTGCGCCATCTGGAACAACGGCTAACTTATCTGCGTGAACTGGAAGAACGCCGCCAGGTGATCTTAAGAACCATCGACGAACAGGGCAAATTAACGCCGGAACTGCAGCAGGATATACTCGCTGCCGACAATAAAACCCGGCTGGAAGATTTATACCTGCCGTATAAAGCCAAACGCCGCACCAAGGGCCAGATTGCGATTGAAGCCGGCATCCAGCCACTGGCCGATGCCCTGCTGGCCAACCCGGCGTTACACCCGGAAACCGAAGCTGCGGCTTACATTAATGCCGACGCCGGCTTTGCAGATGTAAAAGCAGTACTGGATGGTGCCAAATATATTTTGATGGAGCGTTTTGCCGAAGACGCTAACCTGCTGGCGCGGCTGCGCCAGCAGCTGGCCCAGCATGCGGTATTAAAAAGCACGCTGGTGGCCGGTAAAGAGCAGGACGGTGCCAAATTCCGTGACTATTTTGCCCATAGCGAAAGCTGGAAAACCACACCGTCACACCGGGCGCTGGCGATGTTCCGTGGCCGCAATGAAGGTGTGCTGCAATTGCAGTTAGTGCCGGATGCCAATGAAGACACCGCCCACAGCCTGTGTGAGCAAATGGTGGCCAGCCATTTCGCTATTAAAGATGAAGGCCGCGCCGCCGATGCCTTCCTGCGCACTGCAGTGCAATGGACCTGGAAAGTAAAACTGCACCTGCACCTGGAAAACGACTTGCTCAGCGAACTGCGCGAGAAAGCCGAAGAAGAAGCGATTAAGGTCTTTGCCCGCAACCTGAAAGACTTGTTAATGGCAGCACCGGCTGGCATGCGCACCACGCTGGCGCTGGACCCCGGTCTGCGCACCGGCGTAAAAGTTACCGCCATAGATGAAACCGGCAAGCTGCTAAGCCAGACCACGATATTTCCGCATGCGCCGCAAAATATGTGGGATAAATCGGTCCGTACACTGGTGGCATTATGCCAGCAGCATAAGGTAGAGCTGATTGCGATAGGCAACGGCACCGCCTCGCGCGAAACCGACAAG
>CAZEGA010000048.1:3059-16245 GCA_964511675.1 uncultured Rheinheimera sp. | reverse complement strand
TTGCAGTTCCACCCTGAAGTTACTCACACCCGCCAGGGCCTGCGGATGCTGGAACATTTCGTGGTCGATATTTGCGGCTGTGACAAACTGTGGACGCCAGCCAGTATTATTGAAGATGCCATTATCCGCTTAAAGCAGCAGATTGGTGATGATCAGGTTATTTTGGGTCTGTCAGGTGGTGTTGACAGCTCAGTAGTGGCCATGCTGCTGCACCGTGCCATTGGTAAAAACCTGACCTGCGTATTCGTAGACAACGGCTTACTGCGTTTAAACGAAGGCAAACAGGTGATGGATATGTTCGGCGACCACTTCGGCCTGAACATTATCAAAGTCGATGCCGAGCAGCGTTTCCTGGATGCGTTAGCCGGCCAGAACGATCCTGAAGTAAAACGCAAAACCATAGGCCGGGTGTTTGTTGACGTATTTGACGAGCAAGCCCAAAAGCTGGCGAATGCCAAATGGCTGGCGCAGGGCACTATTTACCCGGATGTGATCGAATCTGCCGGTTCTGCCACCGGTAAAGCGCATGTGATTAAATCGCACCATAACGTCGGCGGCCTGCCGGAGCATATGAAACTGGGCCTGGTTGAACCGCTGCGCGAGCTGTTTAAAGACGAAGTACGTAAAGTCGGCCTTGAGCTGGGCCTGCCATACGATATGCTGTACCGCCACCCGTTCCCGGGGCCAGGTTTAGGCGTGCGGGTACTGGGCGAAATCAAAAAAGAATACTGCGATATCCTGCGCCGGGCCGATGCGATCTTTATCGAAGAGCTGCATAACGCCGAACTGTACCATAAAGTCAGCCAGGCCTTTGCCGTGTTCCTGCCGGTAAAATCAGTCGGTGTAATGGGCGATGCGCGTAAGTACGACTGGGTAGTATCGCTGCGTGCGGTAGAAACTATCGACTTTATGACCGCGCATTGGGCGCATTTGCCGTATGAGCTGTTAGGCAAAGTATCAAATCGTATTATCAATGAAATCAATGGTATTTCCAGAGTGGTGTACGATATATCCGGCAAGCCGCCAGCCACTATCGAGTGGGAATAACTTTGGCGTCGTCTTTGTCACTGTAGCTGCATTGCCTTCAGAGTTTACCCCGGTCACATACTTTATGTATGCTCCCGGGGCTAAACCCTTCGGCGGCTTTGCTACAGCGGCAAAGTCTTAGCCAAAGTGCGTTTTTTCTTACCACACTGACGGCATTGTCTTCGCTGTTTACTCCGATCACATACTGTTTGTATGCTCCCGGGGCTAAAATCTTCGGCGGCTTTGCCACAACACCAACTACTTAGCCCAAACTAGGCAAATGTTCTTTAGTTAAAACTACGGTCACATACTATTTGTGTGCTGCCGGAGCTGAACTGTTCGACAGCTTGCCGGTGCTTTAGCCTAAACACTATTCAGTTTTCGCACGATAGATTCTGACAAGATGCTCTGGTGTAACCCCCAAAGCATCGCAAATTTCCACCACCTCAACAAAGTCAAGCCGCCGCTCGCCGCTCTCGTACTTTGAAACATAACTTTGTGGCTTGCCAAGTAAAGCTGACAATTCCTGCTGCGTTACGCCAGATTCCACCCGAAAAGATTTCAATGCGCCTTGCAGTGCCTTGCGGCGTGAATCCCACAGCCTGTTGGTCATTGGATATCCCGATAAATCGAAATATCCCAAAATAGAATATTGATTTAATTATCCCATTTCGGGATAATTGGCCATTCATGTGTGCTGATGTCATTAAATAAACTCAGGTGGTGCCTATACGTGCCTGATTCTGGCGATTACAAGTGTGTTTCCGGTTATTTTGTGAAATACGAAGAATCTTGATAATGTGACTTTCGGGTGTAGAGATTTTTATTAAATTGTTTCGTGACGGGTTAAAGTATGGTTGTAATTTTAGGCTTCGTCCCCACCGATGGTGATTGGTGGTATCTTGGGGCTATCATTGTTGCAGTTGTACTTTTGGCTCTAAAAGCTCGGCGGAATCACATAACAAGTAAAGGTAACTGAGTTTTATAGCCCGGCTGCTTTGAGCGTTATATTTTCAACGCTGAAATACATCAAAGGAATATACAAAGTGAAGCAATTGAATAAACCAAGTCGTGTCACTATTTTGGGTATTGTAATGTTGGCGGGTCTTACAGGGTGCGTTGGCCGAATCGTAGGTTCGGCGGTTGGTGGTATATGGAGAGGGGATGTTACGGTTAGTTCATTTGTAAGAAGTACAGACGGGCTTTTATCTCGAACATATTGCCTATTCCCTGCTGATCCTGCAATCAGTGAATCCGACCTTGTCTTTGGTGATTTATTAAGGAAAGCCAAAGTTGCGCTTAATCATAAGGGCTTTTCACAGGCAGCTTCATTAGAACAATGTCAACAAGCAATCTTTGTTGGCATCGGGTACGGAGTGCCACACTCATCGCTGTCTGACGCATTGTATCGGTTTCATTCAGACTCTGCTGCAGCTGATGTTACTCCTATTCTGTTATCACCCACCGTGCATAAAAGTGCAGGTAGGTGGTTGAATCTCATGTCACTGGATTATAAAGAATACGTAACATCTGGTGAGCAAACAGAATTGTGGAGGGTCGTAGCGACTCTTAGAGAGACAAAAGCTATTCGAAGAGAAGACCTTCATAAGTCGGCTATAACTATGCTTGCTGCATCGGTTGATCAAATTTTGCAGCATAACCCAGAAGGAAGGGTTATTCGTGTCAGGACTCGTAGTGATAACTTTGAGCTTTTAACGGAAAATCTGAATCATTAGTAGTAAGTGATGCTTACAAAATATAACAATGAGCATCAGTTGCGGCCTACGGCACGAGGATGCAAAACCGCTGACGCGTTTCTCGTTAGCTATATGGGTAAAGGAGAGTCACATGGGTTTGTTTAGTAAAATATTTGGTGGGGGTAAGTTTTCAAGGGAAGCTTTAATCAAGCGCCTTGCAAAGGAACGAGTAAAAAATGATCCTCTAGCTGTAACCATGGGTTTTAATGAAAGTATGATTGATTCACTTGGAACTATGGAGTTAATGGGAATACCTGAAGCGGCTATAGTAACAATTATTGAAACATATGCTCTGTCGCTTAAAAGCGGTGCTCCAGAAGAAGCAGTACTTCATCATATCGAAAATCATCGTTCCCAGATAGGCTCAGGTTCAATGCCAGAGCCACTGAATTTAGTAAATTATATTAAGTACCGACTGGAGATTGAGCATGGTCATGGTGCACCAATTAGTGAGCATTTCATAGCCCATGCAATTAAAAGCACTCGCCAACATTACAGATGCTAGTTGTAGCTAACACATACGAGCCTTCTCTGAGTCAATAGGTAAAACGGCTCTTCTGGCCGCGTTAGCGGCCAGTCTGTTGTCCATCAGCAAGATAGACTGCTTCATCTGTCATCATCGTTGCCAGGCGATAGCCTGCAACAAACACATATCGGGGCTCTCTTATCTCATGCTCAATGAGTGCCTGCTGATTTCAGCATCCTTGCTGACAGCAGGGGCACCAGACATTCATCGGTTAACCTGTGGATGGCACTATTCAGGATATCGGGCTTCGAAAATGGGTTATAAGCCATAAAAGCAACCTTGAGTACAAAAAGCACACAGTGTGCTACACTTTGGCGTATGAAACTAATCACGTGGAACCCAGAGAAGAATCAGCTTCTGCAAAAGGAAAGGAATATCTCTTTTGAAGATGTGGTGTTGCATATCTCGCTGGGAGGTATTCTGGCTACGTTCAGTCACCCGAACCAGAAACGTTATCCTGATCAACAAATCCATGTGATTGAAATGGAAGGGTATGCCTATTTAGTCCCCTTTATTGAATCAGAAGATGAAATTTTTCTGAACACAATCATTCCAAGCCGGAAAGCCACCAAAATCTATTTGGGAGATCCAAAATGAGTAATCTGGATAAAGAAGAGCAGGATATTCTGGATGCATTCGATGCCGGTGAGCTTCTGCAAACACCGGATTTTGAGGCAAGGAAAGCACTGCATCAGCAGTATGCCGCGGCTATGTTCAAAAAAGATGCCCGTATTAATATCAGGCTGTCTTCCAAAGATCTTCGGGGACTGCAGAAGAAAGCGCTTGAAGAGGGCATACCTTACCAGACGCTGGTAGCCAGTATTTTGCATAAATATGTGGAAGGCCGTTTGCACGAGAAGCGGTAGCTAACTGGAAGAAATCGGTATGACATAGCTGCCGTACCCGAAAGCTGGCACCAGCATTCACGCCCGTGTGGCAATGCAGGCTGATTCTCAGCTGTTTAATGATTCAGGCTCTCCCAGAGTGGTTCCGTCGATACTTACGTCTCAAGAGTTGGCGCGGTTGAAAAGTACCACATAACATAGCGATCCCTTTGGTCGCTGGATGCGGGTGGTTGGCAGAGGTAAACAGCTTTATTACAGGGGATATATGGCAGAGGTTCTGGTGGTTACCGATATTTTCGGTTGTGGTAAAGGTTTACAGTCCTTACTGCTGGCATTAGCAGAAGCGGGTATTACACCGCTGGTGCTGGAGCCCTATCAAGGCAGGAGCACTTGTTTTAACAATGAAGCCGAAGCGTATCAGGCTTTTTTAGCTGCAGGCGGGCATAATGTTTATCTGCAAAAAGTACAGCGAAATATCAGTGATAAAACAACGGCAATTATTGCGTTTAGCTCTGGTGCTACTGCTGTCTGGCGGGCTTTAACTGCCCGCCACTACCCGCTATTACAAAAAGTGTGGTTATTTTATCCGGGGCATATTCACCAATACCTGCATTTACAACCGCAAAACCCGTTACACATAGTACTGCCAGCTGCCGAGCAACATTTTTGTGTAACAAGCGTTGCTGGCCAATTGCAAAGTATTGCTGGTGTCACCGTACAGCATGTTGCAGCTGAGCACGGCTTTATAAACCCGGATTCTGCAAATTATGCTGCACAGCAAGCTGCAAGGCTGGTAAATATGTTGGTTGTATCGCTTGCTCAGGCCGATATCTGATTTAGCAGGCAGCATAGCCAGCAAGATACAGCAGGAATAACAGAGCTATTGCATTGTCTTATACAGTTTTAGGTTTGAGTAAAATACCCAGCAACTTGCCGATGCGATTTACGGGTATGGAGCTTTCTATTAAATAGTTATATTTTTTGAGTAACCATGAGCACGATGATTAGAACTTTTGCAATATCACTACTTATATTCATGCTACCGATTGTTGCCTATGAAGCATACAAAATACTAATCATTGGCAACTGCGATCCAAAATTTGGATGTTGGGGACCCTTTGAATTTACTTTGTTAATTAGCTCAGCGTATTGTTTTATATCGCTAACTGCTTTAATAAGTGCTCAGTTAATATCCAAAACAAACATGATTAACGTGCCTTCGTTATTAGTAACTTTATTACTTGGTACCGCGCACCGGTTTGTACTATCGATTGATTTTTTAGATTCTTTAACCACACAAATTCTGTTTTGGCTGGTGCTGTCAGGTGTGCTTTATTCACTTGCTGCGTTAATTTCAAAAAAATATAACAAACAAAGGCAGCCGACGTGTACGCGCAGCTGCTTTGAGCGTTATAGGCCACTATGATAGATCGAGTTGCTCGAGATAAAGCTGCTGAAATTGTTCGCCACTTCGTGACCGGACAAATCTACAATTATGACTTCGACGACGCAAAGCCTGAGACGAAGGACCCAATAATTGACGCTATTTGGGATTCGCTTTGGCCGTTTTACTGCGACATACGCAAGCACAAATTAAAGGCCAAATGGCAATTACCCGAAGAAGGGAAGCGTAAGGTCGCAATTTGGATACTTTTCTTACATAGTGATGAGGAATACCTTTGGCCTAAAATCTCGTATCCTGGGAGTAGACCAATGGTCTATAACCTATTTGAGAGATTACTTGGTTTTAATAAAAAACAGGAGCGGTTTTTCAACGCAGGTAAATTCGAGGTATGGCCGTTTATTGATACTGAGTCATTTATGCGTGCTAAAAATTATCCAAGGCTGCTTAATCGTGGTCTATAACAAACCGCGTCATTCGGGGCCTGCAGCCCCCGCGATGCTCACAAGTTCGCGCGCATGCGCCGGGCGTTATGCAGCAAGAGTAAATAGATGATCCGTGCCTCACTTATCACATTGTTCGTGTTACAACTGGCTGTTGTTCCATTTGTTTTCGTTTTAGGTATATGGTTCGGCTTCGCCACATTAGCAAATATGGGGCAAGGTCTTCATAAAGATGTTATCTGGCAAATAGTATTTTATTGCAGTGCGGTTATTCTTTTCTCAGCCTTGCTGTTGTCACCGTTAATAAGTTATCAGCGGCAAAAGAGTGGCAAGTGCTTGTCGCTGGTGGGCCAAAGCTATGTGGTTATTGGTGCAAGTTTTGTTTTTTCGTTGGCCTTGTTTATGTTTTCTCATTGGGTTGGTACCGGCAGCTTTATTAAAGCTGTTTTAGCTGCCTTGGTTTTTGTTTTAAACATTATTCAAATTAAATTAGTGTTCAAAAAAGTCGTCGTCGGGCATGCAGCATAACACGCGCCATCAAAAATGCGCCCATTGGTCGCTGGACTCGCAACAAGTGCCCGCGCGTGTGGCGGGCGTTAAAGGTCAAAAGTACACGGAGAAGTTGATGAACCTTTTTCAAGAATATGAAAAGCAGCAAAATTGGAGAGACTGGGAATGTTACCTTAAGTTTATAGCGTATAGTCATGAAGACTCGGTTGTTGATCTTGGTTGTTCGAAGCATAGCAAGCGTAAGGAGGTTTTGACATGCGATCTGTGACGATTAGAAATGTACCGAGTGAGGGCCGCGTAGCATGGCCGCAGCCTGGAGGCGGAATTGCACGATATGTTGGCCAGCGCAGTGAAGCCATTAAGCTTATAGCTTTCACCGGAGATAACTTATGTCTGAACTTAACGGCCATATCGGCCAGATTGCGCTGACGGTCAGTGATGTTGATACCGCACTGCGGTTTTATCGCGATGTATTGGGCCTGCCGTTTTTATTTCAGCCATCACCACAACTGGTATTTTTGCAGGCGGGTACTACCCGGCTGATGCTTAGCACACCGCAGGGCGCCGGTACTGTCGGTGCCAATTCTTTGTTGTACTTTACAGTAACCGATATCAGCGCCACTTACGCTGCTATTGTCGCCAAAGGTGGCACCGCAGAGCGTGCGCCACAGCTGGCGGCCAAATTACCGGACCATGACTTGTGGCTCGGTTTTGTGCGTGATCCGGATGCAAATCTTGTCGGTTTAATGGAAGAAAAACGCTGACTACGGAGGACTAAAATGCGCAATGTAAAACAACTTAATTTCAGTATTGTGATTAACGCCCCGGTAGAGACGGTATGGCAAAGAATGTTTGATGATGCCGGTTACCGTGAGTGGACATCAGCTTTTTGTGACGGTTCATGCTACAACGGCAGCTGGCAGCAAGGTGAGATGATGCGGTTTTTATCACCGTCCGGAGATGGCATGGTGGCGACTATCGCCGAGAACCGGCCGCTGCAGTTTATGTCGATAAAACATCTGGGCTTTATCGTCGCCGGTACAGATGATTTTAGCAGTGACAATGTCACCAGCTGGGCACCGGCCTATGAAAATTACCGCTTTCGTAGTGTAGCTGATGGCACTGAAATCAGTGTGGAGCAGGATATAACGCCAGAGTACGAGCAATATATGCAGGATACCTGGCCCAGGGCACTGCAAAAACTTAAAGAGCTGTGTGAACGGGTCTGAACTCTGTGCCATGGTTCAGGTCATAGCCTGCAGTTAACTTAACGGAGTAAGTAATGAGCAGAGCAAAGCAGCTATGGCGTGACAATCGCGGCATTATTGTGTTTTTAAGTTTGATGTTTGTGTTCAGAAGCGCTGTTGCCGACTGGAATGATGTGCCATCCGGGTCAATGCAGCCGACTATTCAGATTGGCGATCGCATTCTGGTCAATAAAATGGCATATGACCTGCGCCTGCCTTTTACGACCGTATCGCTGCTGAAAAGGGCAGATCCACAGCGCGGTGATATTGTTATTTTTGTGTCGAAAGCGGCAGATGAGCGGCTGGTAAAACGGGTGATAGGCCTGCCCGGTGATATGGTTGCCATGCAAAATAATGCGCTGACGCTAAATGGCCAGCGTCTGGCTTATCGGCAGGATGCTGTACCAGATAATGCTATGGCCGACGATGCGGCTGTGGTGCTGACCGAGCAGTTGGCGGCAATAGCGCACCAGGTAAAGCTGGCGCCCTATTCCAGCGGCCGTGACAGCTTCGCGCCGGTACGGGTGCCGCAGGGGCATTACCTGGTGCTGGGCGATAACCGCGATAACAGCGCCGATTCGCGGGTCATTGGTTTTGTACCGCGTGAAGAAATTGTCGGGCGGGCAGGTAAGGTACTGTTTTCACTCGATTATGATAACTACTACCTGCCACGCACAGCGCGGTTTTTGGCGGCGCTGTAAACCTTAACCGTGCTTGCGTGCGCTTAGGCGCACCCATTCATCCTGTACGGCGACCGGATCAAAGCTGAACTCGTCGGCGTAGGCGGCCATTACGCTGTGCGCCTGGCTCTCTAAAATACCTGACAGCGCAAGCTTGCCACCGGGCTTAACATAGGCGCTGATCACGGTTTTCAGCTCAGCCAGCGGGCCAGCCAGAATATTGGCCACCACCACATCGGCCTGTAAGCTGGGCTGATCCTGGGGCAGGTACAACTCAATCTGCTGTTCAACCTGATTACGTTTGGCATTGGCCAGACTGGCTTCTATCGCCTGCGGGTCGATATCTACGCCAATTACCCGCTTAGCACCCAGTTTTAATGCTGCTATGCCTAAAATACCGGAGCCGCAGCCAAAATCGACCACAGTTTGCTCCGGCTTGATATTGGCATCCAGCCATTGCATACACAGCGCTGTAGTAGGATGGGTGCCGGTGCCAAACGCCAGGCCAGGGTCCAGCATCACATTTACCGCTGTCGGGTCGGGAATAGCGCGCCAGCTGGGGCATACCCACAGCCTTTCGCCGAATTTAATCGGGTGGAAGTTATCCATCCACTCGCGCTCCCAGTCTTTATCTTCCAGTTGTTCCAGTTTGTAATCGACACCGTCTTTAAAAAAAGACACCTGTTTCAGCTGCTGTAGCACTTTATCCATCGGGTGTTCGGCATCAAACAGGCCCACCACTACGGTATTGGTCCAGTAGATCACTTCGCCCGGCATAGGTTCATAGATAGGCGTGTCGTGTGCATCCAAAAAGCTGACCGCCTGTGCGCCCCAGCCCATCAGCATATCGCTGACTTGCTCGGCTTTTTCTTCAGTGGTGGTAACGCGCAGTTGGACCCAGGGCATAATGTTTCTCGGTAAACGGAAAAGGCGGTTATTTTAACGGAATTTTGCCCCCGGCGCAGCCGCAATATTACTGGCAGGAAGACCGGGGCAGGGTATTCGCCGTTGTGCCAATTAGCATCTATTATTATGCCGGTATGCCGGGGCAGCGTTAAAGTAAGCTGGTGGCCGCTAGTGCCCCTGCGTTTAATATGCTTGTTGCTGGCCTGTCGGGGTATCTTTTGTCAGCGGGCTGCTGGCGTACGGTTGAAGCAAAGTTCTTTGTCTGGTTACTGATGTTAATGAACATGCTGTATGCCGCAGGTTATGGCATGTTCTCGGGTATTGCCAATGTTGGTGATATGGCCGTTGTGATCAATGGGTTGGAACCGTTCTGGTTATGGCGCCTGGCTGGCAATGTTGTGCTGGCTGGTTGCAGTTATGGTAGTGGTGTTGGCCGGGGTATTCAGTCCGGCCGGTTTGCTCAGCCTGTTGACTAAAAGGACTTATTACAGCATGTTGCCTGATAGCAGATCTATGGTGTCAGGATGACGGTATAGTGAGCTAACTTAGAGATCGATAAGTATGAAATTCCATATTTCAATGATTCTTTGTTGACAAAATGTTACTTGCGCACGAACATTAATTGCCAATTTTTGATATTGAGGTTTATTATGAAGAGCATTTTACAATGCCGTGATCCGCTTTTAGATATTCAATGCTCATTCGACATAGCTTCATGTTTAAACCCTTATGAATGCCATAGCTTTGGCAGCTGTTTACCTGTTGTGTCTGGAATCGGTATATCTCCGGTATCAGTTTATGATTTAATTATTCATATAAATGCAATTGAAATGGCTTGGCATAATGCTTCTTGGCATGGGCACCAGCATGTGCCGCCATACAACAGCGAGCCATAAAATGTCAGATATTTGATTGTTAAAATTTTCTCGCTTTGCCTGGCTGGATTATGGTTGCTGAGAAAAACAGCTAAAAGCCCTGATTCAGCACTTTAACTAAATTAAAGCTTTATAGTTTTAAAATATACTTAAGGCTCTGCTATGAATTTAATAGTTCTTGCTATTGTATTATGTTTTGTCGGCTATAAACATGGCAAAAGAGACTTTAATAAACAGATTGAGCAAGGTACGTTAACTGCAGCTGTTATATTAAAAAGAGGCCTTATTTCTGTTGTGCAAGGAGGAGTGGCAATGATTATTTTGGGCTTTTTATGGCGTCTGTTTGACGGTGTGGAAAGAGAGTTATTTGATATAGCGCTTGAAGTTTTTAGTATGGTATTTGTGTTTAGTGCTGGCTATTCTGTGTTTTTCTGTCTTGCAGGATTTTTGCTGTTGAGAAAAACAGCTAAAAAATCTGATTCAGCTTTATAACAAAGGGGCCTGTGTGGCCCCTCTTTTAGCGTAGTGGTATTACTTCATACCCAGTTTATGTTCCAGGTAATGAATATTAGTACCACCTTTGCAGAATTCGCTGTCGCGCATAATGTCTTTATGCAGCGCGATATTGGTTTTAATACCTTCTACCAGCAATTCGTCCAGCGCATTACGCATACGGGCGATAGCAATATCACGGCTTTCGCCGTAAGTGATCAGCTTACCGACCATAGAGTCGTAGTTTGGTGGCACGGTGTATTCGGCATAGATATGCGAATCCCAGCGGATACCGTTACCGCCTGCCGGATGGAAACGGGTAATTTTACCCGGTGACGGGATAAAGCTGACCGGATCTTCGGCATTAATCCGACATTCCACCGCATGGCCGCGAATGATGATATCTTCCTGCTTCAGCGTCAGTGGCATGCCGGAGGCAATACGCAGCTGTTCTTTAATCAGGTCAACACCGGTGATCATTTCTGTCACCGGGTGTTCTACCTGAATACGGGTGTTCATCTCGATAAAGAAGAACTCGCCATTTTCAAACAGGAACTCAAAAGTACCGGCGCCGCGGTAGTTCATGACCTTACAGGCATCAACACAGCGGCCACCGATAAAGGCGCGCAGCTCCGGTGTAATACCCGGTGCCGGCGCTTCTTCCACCACTTTCTGGTGGCGGCGCTGCATCGAGCAGTCACGCTCGCCTAAGTGAATGGCATTGCCCTGGCCATCAGCCAGCACCTGCACTTCGATATGACGTGGGTTTTCCAGGAATTTCTCCATATACACCATGTCATTACCAAAGGCTGCTTTGGCTTCGGCTTTGGTCATTTCAATCGAGCTGACCAGCTCTTCTTCACTGCGCACTACGCGCATACCACGACCACCGCCGCCGCCGGCAGCTTTAACAATGATAGGGTAGCCAATACGCGTGGCAATGGCTTTATTGGTGGCGGGGTCATCGCCGACAGCGCCATCTGAGCCTGGTACGCAAGGCACACCGGCTTTTTTCATCGCTTCAATGGCTGACACTTTATCACCCATTAAGCGGATAGAATCCGGGTGCGGGCCGATAAATACCAGGCCGCTTTCTTCTACCTGCTGGGCAAAATCAGCCCGCTCGGCTAAAAAGCCATAACCGGGGTGAATGGCTTGCGCATTGGTGACTTCGGCGGCAGCAATCAGTGCCGGTATATTTAAATAGCTTTGTGGTGATGGTGCCGGGCCGATACAAATGGTTTCGTCGGCCAGCAGCACATGCTTTAAGTTGCGGTCTACCGTGGAATGCACGGCCACCGTTTTAATGCCCAGCTCTTTGCAGGCGCGTAAAATACGCAGTGCAATTTCGCCGCGGTTGGCAATCAGTACTTTTTCTAGCATCAGTCTGCCTTTTGCGTTATTCAATCACAAAGAGTGGCTGGTCAAATTCAACCGGCTCGCCGTTTTCTACCAGAATTTCTTTCACTACACCGGCCTTGTCAGACTGGATCTGGTTCATCATCTTCATGGCTTCAACGATACACAGCGTATCGCCCACTTTTACGCTCTGGCCTACTTCAACGAAGGATTTCGCAGTCGGTGAGGCAGCGCGGTAGAAAGAACCGACCATCGGCGATTTCACCACATGGCCACTGATAGCAGCTGGAGCAGCAGCGACCGCAGCTGCAACAGGGGCTGCGGCTGGTGCCGGAGCATATTGCTGTGGTGCCGGTGCATAGTGTTGCATTGGTGCGTAATGCTGGGCCGGGCCGTTACGGCTGATGCGTACCGACTCTTCGCCTTCGGTGATCTCAAGCTCAGAAATACCTGATTCTTCTAACAGCTCGATCAATTTTTTAATCTTTCTAATATCCATGTCTTTTTAGCCTGATTTAGTTATTACTGTTTGGTTGTTTGTAATGCTGTTACCGCCGCATCAAGTGCGTAGTGGTAACCTCTGGCCCCCAGACCACAGATCACCCCTTTGGCGATATCAGATAAATATGAGTGCCGGCGGAAACTTTCGCGGGCGTGCACATTAGATAAATGTACTTCAATAAACGGAATGGCCACGGCCAGCAAGGCATCACGAATAGCTACGCTGGTATGGGTAAAAGCACCGGGGTTAATCAGGATATAATCCTGTTGCCCCAGGCTTTGCTGAATAGCTGTCACCAGTTCGTGCTCGGCGTTAGATTGTAAATGTGCCAGTTCGACACCTTTTGCCGCTGCCTGTTCCGTCAGGTCGGTAATAATGTGCTGCAGGGTGGCTGAACCATATACGGCCGGTTCACGCACGCCCAGCATATTCAGGTTAGGGCCATTCAAAACTAAAATTCGATAAGTTGCCGCCATTTTGTGCGCTTTTCCCGCTAATTGTTGTGAACCGGCACTATCTTGCCAAAGCTAAGGTGTAATTGCATCTGTTTGCCGGAATTCTGTTGCAAGCAGAGCCATTGGCTTAACAATAGCGCCTTATTATAGTGAAATCGTGA
>CAZEGA010000048.1:1282-3049 GCA_964511675.1 uncultured Rheinheimera sp. | reverse complement strand
GCAGTAAGCGGCGCCCCGGGAAAGCGCCGCGGCAATGATTATTGTTGCAGCTGTTGCAGGTGGCTGGCGAACTCGGTGGCGTTCATAAAACCGGTGACGCGGGCCCTGCTTAGCTCCTTTGCCTGCGGGCTGAAAAACAGCAGTGTCGGTAATCCCAGCACCTGGTAGTGATCCAGCAGGGCCTGATCCTGACGCGTCATTTTGGTTACATCCACTTTAATCAGCTGCATTTTTTGCATTTGTACCTGCACTTCGGCTTTAGGAAAGGTTAAATGTTCAAACTCTTTACAGGCAATACACCAGTCGGCGTACAGATCCACCAACGTATAGCGATTACCGCTGGCAGCAATTTTCTGTTGTAACTGTTCCAGTGTTTGCACCAGTTCGAAGCCTTTGTGCTGCTCTGTAGCCGTTGCTGCAGCAACAGGTGTGGCCGGCCACCAGTGGCGCAGATTCAGATACAGTGTGGCGGTTAATAACAGCTGGCCCAGCAACAGAATAACGGCTTTGGCACCGGCATGTTGCAAGCTGAACAAGACGTGGTACAGGTACAGCAAAAATGCCACTAACAACAGCGAACCAGCTGCCAGGATATAACTGAACGGCAGCATACGCTCCAGCAGGAACAACGGCACCGCCAGCAGCAGGAAGCCAAAAGCAATTTTTACGGCATTCATCCAGTTACCGGCTTTGGGCAACAGTTTACCGCCAGAGCTGCCCAGTAACAGCAGTGGTAAGCCCATACCCAAGCTTAAAATATACAGGGTAATAGCGCCCAGCAGTAAGTCACCGCTTTGTGCCACGTACAGCAATGCTGCCGACAACGGGGCTGTGGTGCAGGGCGAGGCAATAAGGCCTGACAGTGCGCCCATCGTAAAGGCGCCCTTATGCGAGCCGCCTTGTTGTTTATTACTGATATTGCTGACTTTTTCCTGCCAGCCTGACGGCAGGCTTAAGTTAAATACGCCAAACATCGCCAGCGCCAGCAGGATAAAGATAATGCTGGCAACAATTAACACCGCCGGGTGTTGCATATAGCCCTGAAATTTTACGCCCAGGCTTGCCACTACCAAACCCAGCACTGAGTAGGTAATGGCCATACCCTGCACATACGAAAATGACAGCGTAAAAGCGCGTTTACTGGACAGGTTGTTACCCTGGCCGACAATAATGCTGGTTAGAATGGGGTACATAGGAAATACGCAAGGCGTAAACGCTAAGCCTAAACCCAGTAAAAAGAAACCGGCGAGTGTTGCAATACCGGCCCCCTGGCTGAGTTTCTCTGCCAGGGTGTTCTGGCTGGAAACCGGAATGTTGTCAGGGGGGCTTTGATTTGAACTAGCAGTGTTCAGTGCCATTAATGGCAGCTCTTTCGTCACCGGCGGGTAACATAGTCCGGCTTCGGCGCAGCCCATATACTGGATTTTAAATACCGCATCTGTGCTGACATCAGTAAGCGGGATACGTAAACTCAGCTGGTGAAAATAAACGTCGCTTACACCGAAGAATTCGTCTTCAATTTGCATGCTGGCCGGGTAGGCTGGGTGCGAGAAGCTGACAGCGATGCCACCGAGTTTAATTTTATCTTTATATAAGTAGTAGCCGTCTGCGATAGTCCAGCTGAGCCGCAACTCGTTTTGTTGTTGCACGAAGTCAAACACAAATGCCTGCTCTACCGGCAGGAATTTATCATCAGGCTTTAACAGACTGTCCAGGACTGAGCTTTGCACTGCTGGCTATGCCGCAGGCCCAGGCACAGCAAAGCTC
>CAZEGA010000048.1:884-1272 GCA_964511675.1 uncultured Rheinheimera sp. | reverse complement strand
CCAGGACTGAGCTTTGCTGTGCCTGGGCCTGCGGCATAGCCAGCAGTGCAAAGCAGAATAAAAACGGCAGAACAAACACTTTATACATCAGCTTACACTTCCTCATAAACGCCCCGGCGTTGTGACGGCGTTACCCTAACATGAGCCGGCTATACGGCGATAGCCGCCCGGCAGTTTTATCAACATGGCAATCCCTTGTGCACAGACCGCTACCGGCGCTGTTTGTTTCAGCCCGGTGGCATTAAATCTGGCAGCCTTAAAGGCAGAGTAAGAAATTTTCGCTTTGCCCCTTGGATTTTTTTTCACTGCGCCCCATATACCGGGCAGACAATTTAACACCCATGTTAAAACACAAAAAGCTTTAGGAGATAGAGCATGAATATTCGTC
>CAZEGA010000048.1:0-874 GCA_964511675.1 uncultured Rheinheimera sp. | reverse complement strand
ATTACATGATCGTGTCATCATCAAACGTTTAGAAGCCGAGAGCAAATCGGCGGGTGGCATCGTCTTAACTGGTGCTTCAGCGGAAAAATCCAGCCGCGGTGAAGTGGTTGCAGTGGGCTTGGGCCGTATTTTAGACAACGGTGACATTAAGCCGTTAGACGTTAAAGTTGGTGACAAAGTACTGTTCGGTGCCTATGTTGAGCGCACTGAGAAAATTGATGGTCAGGAATATGTGATCACCAAAGAAGACAACATCTTAGGTGTGATCCTGAACTGATCCGGCACGAACTGTTTAACGCATTAACTGAATTTAAGGATTAAGAAAATGGCAGCAAAAGACGTACGTTTCGGCGATGAAGCCCGTAACAAAATGCTTAAAGGCGTAAATATTCTGGCAAACGCTGTGCGCGTTACCTTAGGCCCGAAAGGCCGTAATGTAATTCTGGATAAGTCGTTCGGTTCACCAATGATCACCAAAGACGGTGTATCGGTAGCGAAAGAAATCGAGCTGGAAGACAAGTTCGAGAACATGGGCGCGCAAATGGTGAAAGAGGTTGCCTCTAAAGCCAATGATGAAGCCGGTGACGGTACCACTACTGCAACAGTGCTGGCGCAAAACATTATCAACGAAGGTGTAAAAGCCGTTGCCGCCGGTATGAACCCGATGGACTTAAAGCGCGGTATCGACAAAGCGGTTATCGCTGCGGTTGCCGAACTGAAATTACTGTCTCAGCCTTGTGCCGACAGCAAGGCAATTGCCCAGGTCGGTACTATTTCTGCTAACTCTGATATTGCTATCGGTAGCATTATTGCTGAAGCAATGGAAAAAGTAGGCAAAGAAGGCGTGATTACCGTAGAAGATGGTTCTGGTTTG
>CAZEGA010000047.1:13967-16503 GCA_964511675.1 uncultured Rheinheimera sp. | reverse complement strand
TTATTGAGATTTTGGAAACCACCACCCCGTCGGATGCTATTTACGAGAAATGCCGGCAGTTATTCCATGCGGGTTACACTTTGGCTTTGGATGACTTTGTCTATAAAAACGAATGGTTACGATTCTTTCCGTTTATAAAGTTGATTAAATTCGACATCAGCAAAACACCATTAGACCAAATTGCACCGCTGGTTGAGAAACTGAAAACACGTAAAAATCTGAAACTGCTCGCCGAGCGGGTGGAAACACAGGAAGAGTTTAATCAAGCCAAATCAATGGGGTTTCACTTCTTTCAGGGGTTCTTTTTCTGTAAACCGCAAATGCGCCGGACCAGGGATGTTGATACACAACATGCCATGCTGATCTCGTTGTACCATGAATTAGCGCGCCCTCATTTGAATATCGGACGGATAAGCAGTTTTTTTAAACAGGATGTTGGCTTGACCTACAAGCTACTGCGTTATATCAATTCAGGCATTCTGCCAATTAAAGCTGAAATTGTTTCTATTAAACAAGCGTTGGTCTATCTTGGTGATGCGCAAATCCGCCGCTTAGTGGCATTACTGATCACATCATCATTGATTAAGAACAAGCCAAAAGAAATCATTCGTATGTCCATTGTTCGGGCCAGAAGCTGTGAACTGGCTATGAGGCGTATAGTACCGGCATTGTCTGACGAAGCGTTCCTGATGGGATTACTTTCCATGATAGGGATTATGCTCGACAAACCGATAAAAGACGTGCTGGATTCTCTGTCGGTGTCAGATAACATCAAAGTGGCGTTAATTGATGATAAAGATCAAAGCCCAATGAGGATTATCTTCCTGGCCGTTACCTTGTATGAGCAAGGATCATGGCACTTGACGTCTGTAGAGTGTCAGAAAGTAAAACTTTCCTACGATGCCCTTGCTGAATCTTACCGGGATGCCTTGCTGTGGTCTAAACGATATGAAGAGCTCAGCGACGGTGATGGCTCATCGACAACAACGGTTTAAGTAATATCAGGTATTACAGCGCATTCCATAAGTAACCGCGTTTATGCCGCTTTTTTACTTCGCTAAAGCTTTGCAGCTCCAGTATGCCCTGCAACAGCACCTGTTGCTGCGGCGAGGTAATCGTTACCGGCCAGGATTTATCGCTGTTAATATCCAGCTCAAACCAGGTTTCTGCCGGAGGTTGATGTAACTGGCACCACAGGCTTTGCTCAAGTTGCAGGCATAGTGACTGGGCCGGCTCACCGCTGACAACAACCTTCAGCCTGGTCTGACAGCGTGGTTGTTGTACGGTGACAATACAACGTTCGGGCAGCAATTGCAGGTGTAAAGAGGGCTCAGCCCCGGTACTGTGAACCGGAAGCACTGAAAGTAGCAGGATGAATGTCAGTACGCTGTGCTGCATCAGAACCGATATCTTAACCCCATAAAGTGGCTGGTCGATTGGGTTGCTTTCAGCAATGGGCTGATAGCAAGCGTCTTGTCCAGCTGGTGGTGTTTTATATAGGCAATGGCATCCAGTTGCTCTGTTACTGTATAAACCACCACTAACTGCAATTGATAATGCCGGCTTGTACCCAGGTGCATGGCCGCAAACGGCCTGCTCAGGGTAGTTAATTCACTGTCGGTAAAATTATAGTAATAATTGGTGGTCGCTGCGCTTTGCTGAATATAGCGGCCTTGCAGGCGTAGCTTGAGTTTATCCCAGCTAAAGTCGCGGCTCAGGCTGAGATGGTGTTCTGTGCCATGATAGCCTGCGCTGATATCGGTCAGGCTGTTAAAGCGGATATCGGCCAGCGCGGTTTTCCAGGTCAGGCTTAACCCGGCAAGATAACTCAGGCGGCGGGTGACGGCCAGGTCAGTTTCTGCTGTGTCTGATTGATCAGGATTAAGCCCAAAATTGGTACCAGGTACAATCAGACTTTTTAAGGTTGCTGAGCGGTTGCCGGCAAAGGCATAAAAATAACCGTCTTCATTGAACTGGCCAACCAGATCCAGATAAACATTGCCTTGCTCATACAGGGCATAACCCAGATAAGTATTTTCCATATAAAAGCGGTTGCCGTAGTAGCTGAGCGTCGGCAACGCGTATAAGGCAATATCATCCCGACCTTGCAGCGGGTTTGCTATCTGGCCGTAGCCCAGGGTCAGGTTCAGTGTCCATTCTCCGCTGTCAATAGTCTCCGCCAGAGCTGGCAGGCTACAGAATAAAAGGGCGAAGGGCAGTAATTTTTTCATATCGCAAAGGCCGGGCTAGGTTGCGTGCAGTCTAACAATTTCGCCGCCGAAATACAGTGTAGTGATGTTAAAAGCTACAAAACGCTACATGAAAATACTCTCGGGTTTCTCCTCGCTGATGGTTTTATGGTCAATCGGCGACCCCGGTCGCCGCAAAACCATTATAAAAAAACCAATCAAGAATCCGGAGAACCAGATGAGATGTAAAACGCTCACAGTGATGGTTGCAGCAGCGCTCTATGGCACGGCCGTTGCGCAGGCGGCCAGTAGCGGGCCACAGAGTTTGGCTGCCGCTGCCAAACTCT
>CAZEGA010000047.1:295-13957 GCA_964511675.1 uncultured Rheinheimera sp. | reverse complement strand
ACGGCAGAACAAGTGGCGCAGTTACAACAACGCCAGGCTGATAACCGCCAGCATAATGTCTGGCAAAACGATGGCCTGAATATGGCCGTTAACCGCCAGCAGGATAAATTTATCGCTGAGCCTGAACTCAGCGGTGAGCATATTTATATAGTGCAATTAAAGCAGCCGGCGCTGAGCCAGCGCTTTTCTGTGCCGGCAGATCCGCTGAAAGGCGCTGCTACCTTGCAAGCCGGATCTGCCGGCGTTAACAGTAAGCTGTTTAACCGCGGCCAGCCATTACAGCCGGAAGTGCAGCAATATCGGCAACAATTATTAAGCCAGCAACAACAGGTAATGGCTGCTGCCGCACAAAGCATAGGGGTAAAAACGTTACGCCAGCAGTTTACCGGCGCACTGAATGGTTTTTCGGTACAACTGACGCAAGCCGAAGCCGCTAAACTGGCGGAATTGCCAGAGGTGCTTTCGGTACAACGCTCGGTACTGTATCAGTTGCATACCGATGCCGGTCCGGCTGTGATTGAGGCCGATACCGTCTGGCAGGGCAATACGGCGGTTAACCTGCCGTTGCAGGGGGAAGGCGTTATTGTTGGTATTATTGATACCGGTATCAATACCGACCACCCGTCGTTTGCCGCGACAGCTGCCGATGGCTACCAGCACAGCAACCCGTGGGGTACAGGTAACTATGTGGGTGACTGTGCCAAACCGGGTTATGCGTCGTTATGTAACGACAAGCTGATTGGGGTGCGCAGTTACCCGGTGATTACCGATACCTATGGCTGGCTGTATCCGCCGATTGGCGAAGATGTCAGCGGTCACGGCTCTCATGTGGCGTCCACAGCAGCCGGGAATTTGTTACTGGATGTCGATTTAGTGGTGGCGGAGCTGAGTCCGGCCAGCAATGGCCAGGTATTGGCTCCCGGCTTCTTTGCCCAAATTTCCGGGGTAGCGCCCAGAGCGAATATTGTGTCTTACCAGGTGTGTTTGCCGCTGGAGGGTTGCCCGACAGAAGCTCTGGTGGCGGCGATTGAAGATGCGATAACCGATGGTGTGGATGTGATTAACTTTTCTATCGGTAATGTGCAAAACACCCGTTCACCGTGGCAGGACGTGATCGAGCAGGCATTTTTGGGGGCGCATCAGGCTGGTATCGCCGTGGCTGCGGCAGCCGGTAATGCCGGTGGTGATGAGTGGGTAGAATATCTGGGCTATATTGACCATGCTTCACCGTGGCTGCTCAATGTGGCGGCCACTACCCATGGCCGTTCCGTTAGCATTGAAACCGAACTGACCGGCTTTAGCGGTGGTGATTACCCGCCAGCCGCACCGATTAGTGGTGGCGGGATTAATGATGTTGCGCTGAGCGGGGTGGTAGTGAGTGCGGCAAATTATGGCGATGCCCAGTGCCTGGCCCCTTTTGCCGCCGGAACTTTTGCCGAACTGCCGGATACAGATGGCAATCCGATCCTGGATGGTCAGGGCAATACCGCGCCAGTGATTGTCGCCTGTGAGCGCGGCAGCAATGCCCGCGTGGAAAAAGCCGAAAACGTGGCGGCCGGCGGCGCCGGTGGTTTTATTCTGTACAATGCGACGGACTATGGTGACGAAGGCAATATTGCGTATACCGATCGCTATGTGGTTCCTGGTATTCATATAAAAAATGCCGACTGGTGGCCGTTAAGTTCCTGGCTGGACAGCGATGCACCGCAAGGGCACTGGCTGAGCATTTCCGCTACCGCGATCAGTAAAAACGTCGATGTCAGCAAACAGGATCGGCTGGCAGACTTTTCATCGCGCGGGCCCAGCCGGACCAATCCCGGTTTGTTAGTGCCATCGGTATCGGCCCCTGGTGTCGATATTTATGCCGCCACCAATGATGAAAGCCCGTTTGCTGAAAGTAAAGGCCAGACCCCGGTCAGCGGTGATTTTGGCTTTATGAGCGGCACCTCAATGGCATCGCCGCATGTGGCTGGTGCTTTGGCATTATTGAGCCAGGCTCATCCGCACTGGACAGTGGCGCAAAAACAGGCGGCATTGCAGTTAACTGCCGAGCCGGAAGTGATACGGGTACGCAATGAAGGACAACCGTGGGAAGAGCGGCAAGAAATGAGCATTTACCGCGCCGGTAGCGGGCGGATTAATGTTAAAGATGCGCTGAACAGCGGGTTGCTGATGGATGAAAGCCACGACAATATGTTACTGGCCGATCCGGGCAATGGTGGCTTGCCACATAAACTGAATATTCCGCAACTGGTGAATTTCCACTGCCAGCCCAGCTGTACCTGGCTGCGTACCTTTACCGCTACCCATGATGGCAGCTGGTCAGTCAGTTCCGATCCGGTTACCAACTGGTCGGCAAATGCCAGTGAGCGTTATGTGCAAAATGGCGTCACTATTAAAACCGTGCCGGAGCAATTTACGCTAAAAGCCGGTGAAAGCCAGACCATTATGGTGACAGCTTCGTTAGTCAATACCATAGATGCTTACGGTAACTCTGAGGTAGAACTGCAATCGCACCTGATCCTGACCGAAGCATCTAATCGCTCGCCAGCAATGCGTATGCCATTGGTATTTCAATATGATGGCGGCCCGTTGCCGGACAGTCTGAGCTTTACTATGCACAGCGATCAGGGCGAATATCGGGTAAACGGTATCCGGCTGGGTAATGTGACAACACCGGTTACCACGGTATACCCGGCAGTCAAACCAGAAATTGAGTATGTAGAGCTGCCAACGGATGATGATCAGGTTATGCCGTGGCCAGCCAGTCTGTACTATGAAGAAACGCCGGATAACATTATTGACGAAGCGGTATATACCAAATGGCTGGATGTACCGGCCAATAGCAAGCGGCTGGTTGTTGAGGTTTTACAAAACGCGCGCTCAACCGCAGAGTATATCCGTAACGCCAATGGCGTAGTGTATGTCGGCAAAGACCTTAACGGCGATGGTATTGCCGATGTCAGAACCGAAGTGATCTGCGCCTCGCTGCATTCGCTCTACCATAATTATTGCTATATCGAAAATCCGCAGCCGGGCCGCTATTGGGCTATGGTGTATAACGCCTTTGAGTATGATATGGGCGCGGGTATTGATACGTTCAAAGTGGCTTATGCTGTTGTGCCTGATACCGCCGGTAACCAGCTTGCAGCAGAACTGCAAACTACGGGCAGCAATGGTGCAGCCAGCCTGCTGCTAAGCTGGGATTTGGCTGATGTGGCCGAAGATGATGTGGTATACAGCGGCCTGGCCGTTGGCAGCTCAGAGCATAACCCGGACAGTGTCGGTTTTGTGCCGCTGAAACTGACCAGAGGCGGCAATTACCTGCAACTGAACAGCAGCCAGACCCGGGCGCTGCCAGGCCAGACAATAAACCTGACATTTAAAGGCTTGCCAAACCTGAGCGGAGCCGACCGTCAATTCAGCATTAATGCCATGCTGCCGCCGGAACTGAGTGTACTGGACAGCCAGATCAGCGTCAGTAACAGCAGTATTGTTAACTCCGTCAGCTATCAGGATGGTGTGCTGACCATCAGCGGTGAACAGCAAAATACCGAACATAAACCTGCGGCTTATCTGATCAGCACCAGTGATGACGATGCGCTGTGCCGGATGCCGGATTTTGGCCAGAACAATCCTTACTACGTTGACTTACTGGAGTTGGGTGCCAGCCCTTCTTTTGGCGGTACGACGGACGATTTGGTGTCAGGCACCCAAATACCACTGAACCTGTTATTTGGTGAAGCGGACACGTTCTCGTTGTACAACAACCCGTATGCCCTTAGCAAAGCCATGTATATACGGGGGAACGGCAATATCACCTTTGACGATATGCCTTATTTCTTCCCGGCACATTATCCGTTCCCTTATCACGGTTTCCCGGATCAGGCGATAGGCACCTTATGGCGCGGCTGGGGTGGTGCTTCACTTGTGATGGATTCGATGGCAACACCATACAATGGCTGGGACGAAGGGATAACCGTGGCCAGTTCGACAACCGGTTATGCCATAGTGCAGTGGAACGGTGCCCGTTCGATGCGTTATATGGGCGCTGATCCGGATACCTGGCAGTCGATTTATGAAGAAACCGGTGATCGCTTTAACTTCCAGCTATTGTTTAATAAAGATGTCCGTTTTACCCAAGGTGACTACGAGCTGTATATGGGCTACCAAAGCCTGAATTTTGACGGCGACGGCCGGGGCTCTGTCGGTATTCAGGGTTACCGTGGACCGCGTTCAAGTTTTGGTCCGCTGGAAGGTTATCTGGGCAGCCAGTTTGCCTATGAAGATCTGGACCAGAAGCTGAAAGAAGGCCTGGTGATCTGTATGGATTATACCGGGCCGGAGTCATCGCAGTTTGAAGTGACAGTACCGGTACAGGTCTCGGCACAGGCAGCCGGCAAGCCGGTGGTTATTACCGCCAGTGGTCAGCTTGAGGGTATGCAGCCAATTGACTTATCGCTTAACCTGACCGTGCCGGGCAATATTACGCTGGCACCGATTGCCGATAAAACCATAGACGAAAACAGCACCCTGCATAACCTGCTGGTGTTATACAGCCACGAGCGCAATGCCGCCAGCCGGATCAGCGTCAGTGGTGAGCATATCAGTGCCGTGGTGCATGGTCATACACCGGGCAGTGCGGTCAGTATTACACCAGCAGCCCATTTCTTTGGTACCACCGAAGTGACGGTAACAGTAACGGACCTGGAAAACCCGAGTGATAAAGCTTCTGCCAGCTTTATGCTGACAGTTATCTCTGATGGTGAAGAACCACCACCGGTATCCGTTACACCACCACCTGCACCCGCACCCGCACCCGCGCCGAAAAGCTCAGGCGGCAGCAGTGGTATCGGGTTGTTAACGTTGCTGGGTTTATTACTGCTTAGCAGAAGAAAACTGCACTAAGTCAGTAAAGCGGTCAGTAAACAGGCCGAGACAGAGACGTACACTGTTTTATGCTGACAAGATATAAAGGGGAGCCGTGTGAACGGCTCCCTTTAATTTTATGGCGCCGGATCGTTAAAGTGATCAATTTGACAGTGTTGCGCAACACGCTACAATGTAGGGCATGATTAAAACCTTCAGACACAAAGGATTGAAACTGTACTACGAGACTGGAAACACTCGTGGTATTCAGGCTAATCATGCAAATCGACTACGGATGCAACTTACGGCTCTTGCTACTGCGGTGGAGGTTTCGGATCTCGATCTTCCCGGATACAAGTTGCACCCTTTAAAAGGAAACCGTAAAGGTGTATGGGCGATATCCGTCAGTGGTAACTGGCGATTAACATTCGAATTTGCTGATGGAAATGTTCATCTGCTTGATTATGAGGATTACCATTAATGGCCATGTATAACCCGGCACATCCAGGCGAGTTTATTTACGCAACTTATATGGAACCCTTTGGTCTGAGTTGCCGTTATCTTGCAGAACAGCTTGACGTTTCACCCTCTACATTAAACAGAGTACTGAAAGGCCAAAGTGGTGTGAGCCCTGAAATGGCGCTTCGTCTGTCTAAAGCGCTGGGCCGTACTCCCGAAAGTTGGCTGCTGATGCAGGATGCTTATGATCTATGGCATGCGGTTAAGCATATTCAACTCGACAGGGTACAAAAAGTGGAACTAACGGTTACATAGCAATTGTATACTGCTGCTTGTTGTTATAAAGGGAACAATAATTTGCTCCCCTTATATTATTTAAAACTTATAACTGACCTCGCCAAAGTAATAACCGCCGTTAAAGCCAAACGGGGCATTGGTATTCGGGTATTTAAACACACCGCCGTTAGCGCCCTGCCTGAGCTATACCGGCCAGCAAAAGCCCGCTACTATAGGCAGCAGACATCCAGAAGTCTTTAGCTGCCAAAACAGCGCTGCACGGAGAGAGATATGAAAAAACAAAGCCAGCTTATTCATGCCGGCCGCAGTAAACAATGGACCGGCAGTGCGGTAAACCCGCCGCTGGTGCGGGCGTCTACCATAGTGTTTGATACCATGGCCGAGCTGCAGCACGCGGTGGCGCACCGTGGCGAGCGGGTGCCGTATTATGGCCGCCGTGGCACCGACACGCATTTCGCCTTGCAGGAAGCCATCTGCGAGCTGGAAGGCGGCGCCGGCTGTGCTTTGTATCCGTGCGGAGCAGCTGCCGTCAGCGGTGCTTTACTGGCGTTTTTAAAGCAGGGCGATCATCTGCTGATGGTCGACAGTGTGTATGAACCTACCCGGGCGCTATGCGATAAACTGCTGGCCGGTTATGGCATTGAAACCACTTATTATGATCCGCTAATTGGTGCGGGTATTGCTGAGCTGGTCCGGCCGAATACCAAAGTGATTTTTCTCGAGTCACCCGGTTCGCTGACCTTTGAGATGCAGGATATTCCAGCGATTTGTGCGGTGGCGCAGCAGCATAATATTGTCACTATTTTAGATAATACCTGGGCGTCACCGATCCTGTGCCAGCCGTTTGAGCTGGGGGTGGATATTTCCATTCAGTCGGCCACCAAATATATTGTCGGCCATTCTGATGTGATGCTCGGTACCGCCAGTGCCAATGCAAAGCACTGGCCGCAATTGCGCGAGCACAGCTATTTACTCGGCTATTGCGCCTCGGCTGACGATGCCTACACCGCTTTGCGGGGGCTACGTACGCTGGCAGTCCGGCTAAAACAGCATCAGCAAAGTGCGCTGACGGTGGCTAACTGGCTGGCGCTACGGCCGGAGGTGGCAACCGTATTGCATCCGGCACTGCCAACGCATCCGGGCCACGCTATTTTTCAGCGTGATTTCTCCGGCAGCAACGGTTTGTTTTCTTTTGTATTAAAACAGGGCAGCCCGCAGCAGGTCGCCGCCTTTATCGAAGGCATGGCGCATTTTAAAATGGGCTTTTCCTGGGGCGGCTATGAGAGCCTGATCACCGCCACGCTGAAAATACAAAACCTGCGCACAGCTACAGTCTGGCCTTACAGCGGGCCATTAATCCGGCTGCATATCGGGCTGGAAGATGTGGAGGATCTGATTGCCGATTTGGCCGCAGCCTTTGCGCGGTTTAATGCAGCGGGAACAGTTGCTGGTTACTGAGATAAAAGAGCCTTCATACGAAGGCTCCGGTGCATCAATAGGGAAGTTCTGTTGCTCGTAAGCTTCTACCAGTATATCCAGCATATCGCTTTCCGGGGTATTTGGCTGAGCTTCCCAAAGCTTCTCAACAGCAGCCATTGCATGCTCATAATCCTGCTGATTTCTAATAGGCTTTATGTTCATATTATGTGTCCTGAATTGTTGCAACGTCGATCTCATCACATTGTTGTCAAGTCAACTATTTTCCGTCAGGTAATCTCGTTGTTGCCACGTCGTGCAGTATAAACCGGCTTGACCTGTTGATGGCTTATTCTACAATACGCCGCAATTGGCGATTGAAGGAAAATAAGGCATGAATACAGAGCTGGCAGTATGGTCGTGGCGACAGCGTCTGGCAGGGTTTATTGCACACCAGAGCGTGCAGCGCCTGCTGCTGGCGCTGATTTTAATTAATGCCCTTACCCTGGGGCTGGAAACTATGCCCGCAGTGATGGCAGCAGCCGGGCCGCTGATTTTACTGCTGGACAGAGCCATTCTGGCTGTGTTTGTGCTGGAAATATTGCTGCGGTTGTATGTGCACCGGCTGGCGTTTTTTAAAGATGCCTGGAGCGTGTTTGACTTTGTCGTGGTGTCTATTGCCTTGCTGCCAGCCAGCGGCCCGTTCTCGGTACTGCGGGCGCTGCGCGTATTGCGGGTGCTACGGGTACTGAGTTTTGTACCGTCAATGCGTAATATTGTTGGCGCGCTGATGCAATCGCTGAATGGCATGCTGTCAATCGCCATGGTGCTGGGGCTGATTTACTACGTGTCTGCGGTGATGGCAACCAAACTGTTTGGTGACGCCTTTCCGCAGTGGTTTGGCAGCCTGAGCGAGTCGTATTACACCCTGTTTCAGATTATGACAATGGACAGCTGGTCGTCCGGCATTGCCCGGCCCATTATGGAACAGTTTGCTTATGCCTGGCTGTTCTTCGTGCCCTTTATCCTGATTGCCACCTTTACCATGCTGAACCTGTTTATTGCGGTGATTGTCAACGCCGTGCAAAGCATGCATGACGCAGAGCATAAAGCCGAGCATGCTGCAAAGCAGGCGACACAGCAGCAACTGCTGCTGCAGATGCAACAATTGCAGCAGGAGCTGCATCTGTTGCGGTCACAGCTGCAAAAGCCTACTGCAGAATAAAGTCGTCCAGTGGGCGGCCGGTTAAGCGGCCAATCTGCAGGAACATATAAATAATGGCACCCAACAGCATAACCATACTGGGCAGCACTATGACCGGATAGCTGAGCCAGGTCATCCGGCCCAGTTCCTCGGCATAGGCGGTGGTGCCGGGCTGGCTGACGACTATGGCTTTGGCCAGGATATAATTCAGCGCCGATGACAAAAAGAACGAGGCAGCCACTATGTAGCCGGCGCGGGCCATGCGCTGGTCAAACAGGGTGCTGTTGTTTTGCTCGGCCAGTGCCTGTTGCAGCTTGTCTGTATCCAGCAGTTCAGGGTTAATCAGCAGTTTTTTTACCAGTGGGTAAGGGGTGTACTGGCTAACCAGCACGATAATGCCAATCAGCCCCGGGATCAGCGCTTCCTTTAGCGCAATATAGATCGGGTCCAGTTGCAGCAGGCTGATACCGCCAGTCAGCAGTACGCTGATAATGCCCAGTACCGAAAAGAAATTCACCTTGCCGGACTGTATAAACTCCCACAGGCCAAACACCAATGGAAACGCCAGTGCGACCACAACCGCCCACACCGGCCCCAGTGCGTCTTCACCATTGAAGCGGCTTAAAATCACTGCCGGGATCACGACATTGATCAGCAGGTTGGATAAAAAACCGGATTTCTTTGCTTTGGCCGGGCCGGGTTGTGTTGTATTGGTCATTGTAGGTCTGGTTTGCTGTCAGTTGCCGGTCAGTATACCAAGGTTGGCCCGCCCGGCAATCTGTTGTCTCAGTTCAGGTTGCCAAACAGCTCGGCCAGGGCGGCCCTGTGCCGGCGTGACATGGTCAGCAGGGCGCCGCACTTTAACAAGACATCGGCATCACCTTTATCCCCCGGCCTTAATTCGACGATATCGCTTTTTCGCACGATAGACGAGCGGTGAATACGGGCAAATACCGCCGGGTCGAGTTTTTGCTCCAGGGCTGACATGGTGTCACGCAGCAGATAGCTTTTCGGTTGCGAATAGACATGAATATCGACATAGTTGCCGGCACTTTCAATCCAGCTGATGTCACTGACATCGACAATACGCAACCGGCCCGGATCACGAATGGTTAAACGGTCAACATAGCCGCCGGTTGCGGCATCGCTGCCAGTCTTATTACGGCTGAGTTTATCAATAATCTTGCCGCAGGCTTTAAACAATGCCTGCTGGAAGCGCTCAGCACTGAACGGCTTCAGCAGGTAGTCTACCGCACTTAAATCAAAGGCGGTTACCGCATGTTCGGCGTAAGCGCTGCAGAAAATCACCGCCGGCTTGCTGGCCAGCTGCTTAAACACATTCAGGCCATCCAGCCCCGGCATCTGGATATCGAGAAAAATAATATCCGGCTGATGCAGCTGCGCCAGACGCAGTGCGTCATCGCCGTTGTCAGCTTCTGCTGCAATTTCAAATTGTTGCTGTTGGTTCAGCAAGTAGCGAATGCCAGCCCTGGCTAAAGGTTCGTCGTCCACGATTAAACAGCTTAACTTCATAACCGACTCTGAATTGAAACAGTAAAGACGCTCTGACCAGGGTGATGAATGCCAGTTCCCGTCTTTACCGGGCTTAAGGGGCGTGCAGTGTAGCAAAGATACATAGCTGAATGTATAGCGCTGGTCGTTATTTCCGGGACATTGGCGGTGATTTTTACAAATTGATACAGCTTGCAGCCTGGTTGCGTTATTCCCCCGCTTAGTCACAGCAGGCCTTACTTTGGTGGCTTTGTGGTGGCTTTGGTAACAAAACGGCAGTAGCGTCAGCGCCGGAAAAACCACCACTCATAACAACGGCAGCCCTGAACAGGGGCTTCCAGGGGGAACAACATGCAAAAATCTTTACTTGGCCAGGCCGTGCGCTTTGCTTTGTTGGCGCTACCGGTATCTGCCACTGGCTTCAGTGCTGTGGCTGTGGCGCAGCAAGACGCCGCCAAAGTTGAACGTATTGAGGTCACCGGCTCGCGTATTCAGCGTCAGGATATGGAAACCGCATCGCCGGTAACCGTAATTGACGCGGCGGCAATCCGGCTGGAGGGGTATACCTCGGTAGACCAGCTGTTACAGGCGCAAACCTCAATGGCCGGTGCGGCTGTGGGCTCAACCACCAATAACGGTGCTGACGGTGTGGCGCAGGTAGATTTACGTGGTATGGGCGCGCAGCGCACACTGGTGTTGCTGAACGGCCGGCGCATGGTGAACTCCGGTTCCGGTGCCGACAGTGCGGTAGATTTAAACGCCATTCCGGTAGCGATGATTGCCCGGGTAGAAATTCTCAAAGACGGCGCTTCAGCGGTCTATGGTTCTGACGCTATCGCCGGTGTAGTTAACATTATCACCAAAAAAGACTTTACCGGCCTGCAGCTGGATCTGAACGCCAGCAGCACCGACAAAGGCGATGGTGAAACCGGTGAGCTGAGCGCTTTATATGGTTTTAGTACCAATAGCGGCAATTACACCTTCGGTGCGACCTATGCTGAGCGTAAAGGTGTGATCCAGTCTGAGCGTGACTGGACTGAAGCGGGTTACAGCTCTTTTATTCCGACCGGTACTCTGGGTGGCAAAGTACAAAACGCCGATGGCGAATGGGTAGCGCGCAGCACAGGTTATGACTTCACCCGGGACAGCTGGTACCAGACGCCGAGCAAGCGCTACAGCCTGTTTGCCAATGCTAACCAGGAGCTGGGCAACGATCTGGTGCTGACGGCCGACGTACTGTACACCAAACGTAAATCAGACCAGCAAATGGCAGCGCAACCGGGCGATATTATGCTGGGCGTCTGCGGTGAGCCCGGTGTAGATCCGGCCAAATGTATTACGCTGACCCCGGCGATGCTCGCCGGCGGCCTGGCGGCCGATGACACTGGCCGCATTAACTACCGGCGCCGTACCAATGACGTTGGCCCGCGGGTGTATGCGCAGGACACCGACACGCTGCGGTTATCGGCTGGCCTGGCCGGTACGCTGGACGTACATACCGGGATGAACTGGGAGCTGTCTTACACCTATGGTAAGAACGAAGCGGATACCTCAGTAGCCAATTCGATTAATGCCGTCAAAATGGAAAAGTCCGTGTATGCCAACCAGGCTGCCTGGTTCAGCGGCGCCGCGCTGGCACCTGCCATTATTAATGATATTGGCTACTTTGAGCAGGCCGATGGTGGTAACTCGCAAAATATTATTGCCGGTGTGTTAAGTGGTGATCTGTTTGATTTAAGCGCCGGTGCCGTAGGTTTTGCTATTGGTGCCGAATACCGCCGTGACGCCGGCTTTTACAACCCGGACCCGGTTATCGTAGCAGGCGAAGGCACCGCCGCGCAGCAGGACCCGACTAACGGCAGCTACAGCGTGGTATCGTTCTACCAGGAAATCAGCGTGCCGTTCAGCGACAAACTGAGCGGGGAATTTGCGCTGCGGTTTGATGACTATTCCACGTTCGGCAAGGCCAGCACCTGGAAAGCGGGTTTAACCTACCAGCTGTCAGACGAGATCATGCTGCGTGGTGTGGCGGCGACCGGTTTCCGTGCCCCTAACGTCAGCGAACTGTACGGTGGTAATACCGGCTCTTACGACTACCTGGACGACCCGTGGGGCAACGAGCAGGACCCGCAAATTCTGGTGAACTACACCTCTGATAGCAATATCCAGCCGGAAGAGTCTGAATCGTTCACGGCCGGCGTCGTGTTGTCGCCGGCACAAATTGCCGGTCTGTCGCTGACGGTAGACTACTGGCGCTTTAAAGTGTCTAACGCTATTACGCGTTTAGATGCCCAGGCCGGTCTGGATAACTGTTTCGCCGGTGATCAAACTGCCTGTGATACGTTCAGCATTACGCCTGCCGGTGATCTGTCCAACTTTACCAACCCGCTGACCAACGTTGGTAACCAGGATACCAGTGGTATAGATGTTAACATTGCTTACCGCTTTGATGCCCTCGGCCTGGTGTGGAAACTGAATAACGACACCACCTGGTTACTGAAGTTTAAACAGGACGGTATCGATTACACCAACACCATCGACGGTAACTTTGGCGGCTATGCTGAATTGCGCAACAACTTCAGCATCCAGGCCGGCCAGGGCGACTGGAGTGTCAGTTACTTTAACCGTTATATCGGCAAAACCGAGTTCCTGGCTGACGGTTCGCGTATTGATGCTGTGCTGTACCACAATATTGCCGCCAGTTACTTTATTACCAACGGCCTGAGTGTGTCGCTGGGAGTGAAGAACCTGACCGACGAAGAGCCATCTTACGTGGCTAACGGCAGTGACGGTGGCACAGTACCGGAAGTGTTCGACACTATCGGCCGCCAGATCTATGCTGGTGTCAGCTATCGCTTCTGACAAAAACGCATCTGTTAATATTGCCCGCCGTAATGGCGTAATGCTGCTCACTTAAGCAGAACAGGCTTGCCCTAAGCCAACCGTTGAAGCCCTGGACGGGCGGAATCGAGCCCCCAGGGATGGGTTCACGGCGTGTTGGTGTGGGCAAGCCTGTTCGTGCAGAAACGTTAACTGACAGGCATTACGTAATGGCGGGCTTTTTTTATGCTGTTTCTGGTTATTTGGTATTACCAATTCTGTTGCCCGTTTTGTAATCAATCAGTGTTGAGTACCAGTACATAACACGCTAGGGTGGTGCAACACGCGACAACAGAGGCAATAACAATGGAACCTTATGCAGCATTAAAAGCCAATGTCGGCTTGCTGGGCACTAAGCTGGGCGACACCATTCGCAGCCAGCTGGGAGATGCTGTACTGGAGCGGGTAGAGCAGATCCGGCTGTTATCCAAGGCAGCGCGGCAGGGTGATGAATTACAGGCCGATAAACTGAAACAGGTACTCAGCGCATTAAGTGACGACGAACTGCTGCCGGTAGCGCGGGCGTTTGCCCAGTTCCTGAATTTAGCCAACCTGGCCGAACAGCACCACACTATCAGCCGTATCGGCCATGCCAGCATTGAAAAACCTGAACCACTGGATGAGTTATTCCGTTTGCTGCAACAGCAACAGCTGGACCCTGCCAGGGTCGAGCAGGCGGTGGCCGGTTTATCAATCGAACTGGTACTGACGGCACACCCGACCGAGGTGTCACGCCGTACCCTGATCCATAAACTGACCGAAATTGCCGCCTGTTTAACGGAACTGGAGCAGGAGCTGAGCGCCGCACAGCAGCAAAAAGTCGGGCTGCGCTTAAGCGAGCTGATTGCCCAGGCCTGGCACACCAATGAAATCCGCGAGCAACGCCCGACACCGGTAGATGAAGCCAAATCCGGCTTTGCCGTGATTGAAAGCTCATTATGGCAGGCGATACCGGATTTTCTGCGCGAGCTGGATACCAAGCTGCTGCAGGCCAGCGGCATCCAGGCTAAGCTCTTTGCCGCTGG
>CAZEGA010000047.1:0-285 GCA_964511675.1 uncultured Rheinheimera sp. | reverse complement strand
GCCTGGATGCCGCGCCGGTGAAGTTCTCGTCCTGGATGGGCGGCGATCGTGATGGTAACCCGTTTGTTACCGCCAGGGTGACCCGGCAGGTGTTGTTACTCAGCCGCTGGAAAGCCGCCGATTTATTCGCCCAGGATCTGGATCTGCTCAGCAGCGAGTTGTCGATGTACCAGGCCAACAGCGCGCTGCGCGAAGCGGCAGGTGAAACCAGCGAACCGTACCGGCAGGTACTGAACAAACTGCGCGGCGGTTTACTGTACAGCCGTGACTGGTTAACCGAGGCAT
>CAZEGA010000046.1:16615-16992 GCA_964511675.1 uncultured Rheinheimera sp. | reverse complement strand
GCTGGATTTAACTGACCCCTTGTTGCTGGAGCAAAAAGCTTTGCAGATCGAACATCAGTATGGCCCTGTGGATGTGCTGATTAACAATGCGGCCATGCTGCATTCCACTGATCTACAGCACGCCCATGCAGAAGATTTGATGCTGAGTCTGTCGGTGAATACGGTGGCACCTTTTATGCTCTGTAAAGTGTTTGGCCAATTGATGAAACAACGGGGTTATGGCCGTATTGTCAATCTTTCATCGGGCTGGGGCAGTTTTGCCGAAGGGCTGGAAGGTCCGGCTTGTTATGCCATCAGCAAAGCGGCGCTGAATGCTGTGACTGTCAGTTGTGACAGTGAATTGATGCCGGAAGTGAAAGTAAATGCCGCTTGCCACG
>CAZEGA010000046.1:4316-16605 GCA_964511675.1 uncultured Rheinheimera sp. | reverse complement strand
GGAGCAAGGGGCGGAAACTCCTGTCTGGCTGGCAACGCTGGATGACGATGGCCCGACCGGTGCGTTTTTCCGTAATAAAACCCGGATTGACTGGTAGCGGTGCTCAGGCTTCTGGCACATGAATACGGGCTTTCACATACTTCAGTTGCGCCACTATGGTAAAGGTCATAATCACCAGCAAAGACCAGGAACTCCATTTGCCTACATGCACGACAGACCAGGCCCCCAGTTGGTTTGGGTAACTCCACAACCCCATAAAAGTGCTGATATTCTCCGCCAGCCAGATAAAAAAGCCCACCAGCACAAACCCCAGCAACAGCGGCATACGGCGTTCGCGGTCCAGTGGTGTAAAGTACACTATGCTGCGGGCATAGAGCCCCAGCGTAGCGGCAGCAATATACCAGCGGTAATCACCAATATAGTGGTGGGTAAAAAAGTTGGCGTAAATCAGCAGCGCTACCAGTACCGCCATCCAGTACGGCGGATGGTGCGCCACCCGCTGCTGCATCAAGCGCCAGCTCTGAATAATATAACTGCCAACGGCGGCATACATAAAACCGGCAAACAGCGGCACGCCAAATATCTTGCTGTAGGCAAAATCCGGGTAGCTCCACGACTGAATAGCGCCTGAGGTTTTAAACACCTCCAGCACAAAACCCACCAGGTGAAACAGGCAGATAGCTTTTAGCTCGTCAACCGTTTCCAGCTTGCTCCACACCATCCAATACTGAATTAACAGCGCCAGTATCAGCAGCACATCATAGCGGGGGATAGCAAAAATACCGCTGCGCGGCACCAGCAGTACCGAGGCGAAAAACAGTGCGACAAATAAGCAGGCCCGCGCCTGTTTCAGGCCAAAAAACCAGAATTCCCAGCAAAAGCGGCGCAAGCCGGCAGTATCAGCCGGTGGTGTAACCTGCATTAACCATTGATCCAGCCGGTTAATGGCAGCAAGGGTAAAGGATGACATAAGCAGTCCCTGGCAAAGTGAGCACTAAAACTAACCTGTCGTAACACTGCAGGCAAGAGCTTATGCTAAAGTAGCTGCCTGAATAAAAGCTGAGCAACACCATGATAACACTACCGATATCAGCCGCAGGTTTTGGTGACGCAGACGCCGGCGTCCGCGTTTATATCGCCAACCGGCCACCAATGGCGGAATATCAGCATCTGCATGGCATACAGCCGTTAATCAGCGACGAAATTGACGCCATTAACCGCGCCTGCGGCAATGGCTGGCGCAAGGTATTTAATGTTTACGCCAAGCTGTTATTTGCACTGGAACCACAGCTGTTTGGTTTTGCACAACAGGCCGCTGACTGGCAGCAATACCGTGACCAGCAGTTACTGCAAGCCGGCAGCAGCACAGCGCTGTTATTCAGCCCGCCACAGCTTAATACTGCTGATAACACCATCCATATTATCGCCGGCCGCACCCATGCCAAAGCGCTGCTGGAACAGGGGGTATCCGCGCAGCTGCAATGGCTGAATCACGAGTTTGCCATAGACGAATATCAGCGGTTGCTGGTATGCCCGTATTTTGACTACCGCCAGCTAAATAATGAAAAAATTGCTTATCTGGCGGCTTTGATGGCACAACTGAAAGCCAGCAGTTAGCCGGCTGACTTGCGCCTACCATTTAGCAGCCAGCCAACAGGCGTCCAGCGTACCAACAGCAAGTAACTGAGCAGGCAAAGCAGCAGTGTTGCACTGACCGATACGGCGTATTTATAGGCTACGCCGCCAGCCTGATCCAACAAGCAGTACTGAATAGCCAGTAAGATTGGCAGGTGTATGATATAGATCCAGTAGGAAGCATCGGCCAGTAAGCGCATTATGCGGTTACGGCCATTCAGGCAATGCTGGGTAAAAACCAGCGCGGCCACTGACATAAAAGCCGCAATATACAGCGTGCAGATAATCAGCAGGCTCCGCACCGGCCATGGCGGATTATGCGGCTCAAACCCCAGCTGCTGCGGCAAATTGTGCTGAAAAACAATAAACAGTAACAGACTGCCCGATACCAGCCAGTACCCGCTGTTATTGAAATAACTCAGGATATGCTCAGCGCTGTACAGCAGGTAACCAAAAGCGAAAAACAAACCAAAAAAGCCGAAGGCCCATAACTGCGGTATAAAACTTTCCGGCGGCGGATAGGGTGAACCCGCCAGCATTAACGCCGGCGCCAGCAGCAAGGGTAACAGCAATATCAGCAGCAGCGGATGCCAGGTCTGCAACTGCTGTTGCACGCTAACAGGTACTAACTGCCGGCCAACCCACACCAGTAAATAAAACCACATTAAATAGTATAAAAACCACAGATGGCCGGTAGATGGCGGCGGTTTGGCGGCATCCGGCAGCTGCTGCATGCTACTTATCAGTTGCAGCAAGGGCGAAGGGTTTTGCACATGCTGCAATGCCCAGCCAATTGGCAGTATAAACCCCAGCATAATCAGCGGCAAAAACAGCATAAACGGCAGCAGAATTCTGCCACTGCGGTTTTTCAGCATACCGCCCAGCCCTTGACGCTGCACCAGCAAGGCAGCAAAAAAGCCGGCAATAACAAAAAACAGCGGCATGCGGAAAATATGGAAAAAGTTAACCAGATACTCAACATAACGGGAATTAACCTGATCGGCACTAAACCAGACGGCCTGATACATCGGGCTGTATGCCAGCCCGGCATGGAAAAACACCCCGGCCAGCATAATAATGGCGCGCAGGTTATCCATATAGTGCAAACGGTTGTCCATGATAGCTCTGTCCATATAGCTCCGCCCTTAAATAAAGGTGAGCTGGCGGGCTTTCTTAAATATCACCAGCCACAGCAACAGCACTATCGCCAGCAGTTGCGTCGCCGCAATCAGTGTTGCGGTGTTATTCCAGACAAAAATGTCACCTGCAAAGTGCTGGTTAAACTCAGGGTTGCGCAGTAACAGCATAATAAAAGGGTTAATAAAGATATTGCACAGCACCAGCGAAAAAATAAACCAGCCCTCTGACTCTGTCAGCATAATGACGCACAGCACAATACAATAATTCACCACCAGCATCAGACTGATCAGCAGGAATGCCGGCAACAAACCATTGGGAATAGGACCAGCCAGGATGATAAACAACAAGCCGGCCATCATAACCAGCCATGGGATCAGAAACACCAGCAGGTTAAACAGCATTTTTGCCAGCGCAAACTCAATTGGCCGAACCGGCAGGCTCATAATAAACGGAATAGTCTGCTCTTTTTTTTCCTGAATAATAGTCACGCTCAGTGCATGAAACCCTGCCGCTATCATTATGGTCAGCAACAGAAGCAGCCCCATATAGAATGCATACAGATGCGGCAACCCCAACACCGCCAGGCTGAGAATAATACCGCCGATATAGGCGGCAATTTTTTTCTGGTGCAGCTCCCAGTCTTTGCGGATTAAGCGTTGTACCATAGTAATATCAAGCTTCATTACCGCGCTCCTTTTCTGACACTGGCAATAAAGATTTCTTCCAGGCTCATCCGCGCGACATCAAGCAGTTCCAGTCCTTGCGCTTTTAACGCGGCTAAGGATTCTTCCCTGAAATTATCGACTTTCAGGTTAATGATGGAGCCGTTGCGGCGCACTTCGACCAGATTGGGAAACTGAATATTGCCCGTTTCAATTGCCCCCTGGCAGCGGATACAGCGCCAGTTATTTAAAAAGCTTTCGGTATCCTGTGATGCGACCAGACGCCCGTCGTGCAGGAAGGTGATAGTGTCGGATAACTGCTCAACATCGTGGGTATTGTGTGATGAAAACAGCACACTGCGTCGCTCGTCGCGCAGAATTTCAGCCAGTTCTTCCAACACTTCGCTACGGGCCACCGGGTCCAGCCCGGTGGTGGGTTCATCTAAAATCAGCAAATCCGGCCTGCGGGCCAGTAATAACAGCAAACTGGCTTTTACCCGCTGGCCATGTGAAAAGCCGGCGATTGGCTGGTCGGCGCGTAAATTAAATTTTTGCAGCAGATGACTGGCATATACCGGGTCCCAGGCCGGGAATAGCGAGGCAATAAAATCCATATGCCATTGCAGATCTTTGGTTTTATACAGCCGCATATCCTCAGAGGCATAACCAATCTGGCGTTTTGCCGCTACCTGCTGCTGTGGCAAGCGGTAGCCCAGTACGTCAACCTCGCCCTGATCCGCCTGAATTAGCCCCAGCAGGATGCGGATAGTGGTTGATTTACCGGCCCCATTTACGCCGACCAGCCCCATAATTTCACCGGCAGGCAAGGTCAGGTTCAGCCCCTGCAGTTGAAAATGCGGGTAATGTTTGGAGACAGCCGACATCTGTATCACAGGTTGCATAGGTTATTCCTTCTGTTCTTTGCGCCTGGCAATAAGCTCTGCCACTTTGCTCAGCAGCCCGGCATCACTCAATCCCAGTTGCTCAGCCGTATCCAGCAAGGCCACTATTTGTTTAGTGATTTCCGCTTGTTTTAAATCCAGCAGTATCGACCCAGTGTTGGCGACAAAAGAGCCGCGCCCCTGCTGCGTGACAATTAAACCTTCCAGTTCCAGCTCCAGGTAAGCCCGCTTAACGGTGATTACACTGACTCTGGTAGAGGCGGCCAGCTCACGGATTGATGGCAGCGGATGCCCCGCCGGCCAGTCGGCCGCCAGAATTTTTATTTTTATCTGTTCGATAATTTGCAGATACATCGGTCTGCTATCGGTTTGCGATAGAAATAAGCCTTCCGTCACCAGTTACCCTTACTGTGCATAACAATATACACAGTATATACAGTGATAACAGGCTGTCAAGATGCAAAACGGGCAGCCTGATGCTGCCCGTTTGCTAAATGCAGTTTACTTGCTGGTATTAATCGGCAATTTCTACCGCGGTGGGTACAAACTGATAAAACGTCAGGGGTTCTGTGACGCTGGCCGGATCAAATGCCTCACCGCGTTTTTCAGCCAGTTCTTCCAGATAATCAATAGTGGCATTCATATTCAGGGTATGGGCAGTGACTGCACCGCTGGCATAAGCGGTTTTACCTTTGGCACTTAGCGGAAACACCATATCGCCATCACGCACTTTAATCCGGAACGTCGGTTCATCTTCTGCTGTCGCCAGCGTCATCCAGCAGCCCTGTTTTTTACACACTGCCTGCACCTGGCCGGCAATGGTAATAGTGTTATCCAGATACTGCTGCGGTGCGGCAATAACATCGGCTACCGGGGTAATAACGGTTTTATCGACCGGCGGGCCAAAGGTTAGTGGCGCGGCCTGAACGGCGAACAGAGCGCTACTTAACAGCACGGCTGAAAAAGGCTTAAACATGGTATTTCCCCGTTAAATTGGACGATTCTATTGTCAGCGCAGGTGGGGAGAAAGGCAAGTGTTGGGTTTTAATGCAGCAAGGGAGTAGCACAAACAACAAGGGCGTAATCTTTCGAGTTACGCCCTTGTCGTTTATAAGAGCCTTTGCCCTTTTTCGCTTTTACCACCCGGGTGGTAAACAGCCTGCTGGTAACAACCGCTTTTAAGGCGTTGTCGGTTATAGTGCCGCGCTCGTGCTGATGCGGCGTAGTGCTGATTTTCGCCATACAGACCTCCTGTTAAAACGATGTACAGTATAACAGCACCTGCATTGTTTAAAAAACCATCACTCTCTGCCCCTCATTTCACATTGTTTTCACAGCCACAGCTTTATTGTCATCGGTAGTCCTTTTCATTTTACCGGAACCCACCATGAACATTACAGGAGCAAAAAAGATGATTCTGACAATCGGCGGCATTATTGCCGCACTGGCAGCAACCTGGTACGGTCTGTTCGGCCTGAAACCCTACAGTGTGACTGAAGCAGACTTTAGTGCGCGCTATGCTTACCACATGGCACAACCGGTGCAGCTTAAACTCAGTGCCGTAACAGAGCATAGTTTTGACTTTACCTATAACAGTTTTGATGGCACAGAGGTTAATGGCCGCATTACTTATCCCCGCTTACCGTCAACAACAGACAGCCCGATGCCTGTTTTACTAGGCCTGCATGCTATGGGCCGCAGCCAGATCCGCTGGTGGCAGGACAGCTTTATGGACAGGCCAACCTTTGAGCAGGTGGATAAAATTACCGCTATGGCGCTGGATAAAGGCTATACGGTGGTGGCGATAGATGCGCGCAACCACGGCCTGCGCAAGATCCCGGACTACTCGGTAAGAGACATACTGCATGATCTGCACTGGTGGGGAAAGCGGCAACCTTATGAGCAAATGCTGGTAGATACAGTGCGCGACCACAGAGTACTGCTGGACTGGCTGGTGCAACAACCACAGTTTGATGTCAACAATATCAGGCTGGCCGGTTACAGCATGGGCGCACAAATTGGCTTGTTGTTAGCAGGGGTGGATCAACGTATCGGCCGGGTAGCTGCGATAGTGCCACCGCATATGAACAATAGCACCGCCATTGTTGCGCCACAGAATATCCTGTCCGGACTTACGGATAATCCGATCTGGTTGATCAGCGCAGATGACGACGAATACGCCAGTAAAAAGCAAAACAACAGGCTGTTTCAGGCCTTACCAAACCATGATAAACAACATTTCCGCTTTGACAGTGGCCATTTATTACCTGCCGATTATGTCAACACACTAGAGCCTTGGCTATAAACCATCATTTCACAGTGCTTTCACAACGGGCTTTTTAAACTGCACCTGACTTATTAAAGGAGAACATCTGATGAAACTGAAAACATGGTTAATGGCTTTATCAATCAAGAAGAACAGGCCTTTGGCTCTAAATGGCTATCTGCAAATGCAGCATGCGGCAGATCCGCAGGAATTGGTATAAGGTGTAAAAATTACTGAAATTGTCTGCGAGCAGGCCAGAACATTATTAGATACTATATGAGACATATAAAGCACCATATATAACGGCTTTGTCCGGCAGGAGTACTGTTTGGAAAAACTCAACATACTGCTGGTTGAAGACAACCGGCAAATCAGCCTGAATATAGACAGCTATTTTACCGCTACAGGCATCAGCCTGGATTTTGCCAGCACTGGCCCGCAGGGGTTAGCGCTGGCACTGGCCAATTACTACGACTTGATAATACTGGATTTAATGTTACCGGGGCTGGATGGCTTGCAGGTCTGTCAGGCATTAAGGCAACAGGCAGCAAGGCATATTCCGGTCATTATGCTGACCGCAAGGGATACACTAAACGACAAACTGCAAGGCTTTGCCAGCGGTGCCGACGACTACCTGAGCAAACCCTTTGCCATGGCGGAGTTGCTGGCCCGCTGTCAGGTATTAGCCCGTCGTCAGCAGCTAAACAAATCTTTTGCCATAACCATTGGCCCGCTGTGGCTGGATACGCAAAGCCAACAAGTCAGCCGTGAAGGTATGGCTATTGAGCTAAGCCCGATCCCGTTTAAGATTTTAACAGTGCTGGCCGAAAACCACCCAAGGCCGGTAAGCCGCAGTGAGTTAACCGCCAAGATCTGGGGTGATGAACCCACTGATTCCGATGCACTACGCTCCCATATTTACCAGTTACGGCAGGCGCTGGATAAGCCTTTTAGCACACCGATGCTGAAAACCATTTATGGTATTGGTTTTGCCCTGGCAGAGAACGCATAATGCATTTATCACTGCGCAACCGGATAACATTGATTTTCGGTGGTTTATTAACCGTGGTGGCGGTACTGTTCGGTTTTATCAGCTTTTTATTTGCCTATAACGTTGAAGACGAGTTGTTTTACCGCCTGCTACAAGACGAAGCCAGCTATCTGGCGGCTAACTCTGGAGCCAGCCCCAGGCTGGAGTTTATTCAGCTATATCCGGATATTGCTGCCTTACCTGAACCAATCAGTGCCTTATTAAGCAAAGAGCCAAAGCGGCGGGAGTTTTTTACTGAACATGGCCTGGTTTACCATATCCAGCCGCTGGACAATGGCGCTTACCTGGTGGCGGAAGTCAGTGACCGCTTAGTTGTGCGTAATATCAAGCAAGGTATGGCGTTTTTTCTGCTGATAGTGCTGGTAATAGTGCTATCGCTGTTATTGCTGTGGCTGGTGTTTATGTTATCCCGCCAGTTGGTCAGGCCGCTGGAGCGCCTGGTGCAGCAGGTTGAAAAATTACCTGCACAAATGCCAGAGCCAGGCTTTGCCGCAGCCTTCAGTAATAACGAAATCGGTAAACTGGCCAGCGGGCTGGAGCAATCGATGCAACGGGTACAGGCCTTTATCGACCGGGAGCATCATTTTACCCGCGATCTGAGTCATGAACTACGCACCCCGCTGACTATCATTAATGGTGCCACTACGTTACTGAAAAATACCGGGCTGAGTGCAGAGCAGCAGCAATTAACAAGCAGAATTGAACTTGCCCAGCACCAACTGGCCATGACATTGGAAGCCTTACTGGCCTTAGCCAGAGAGCAGCCACAGCAACAAATAACCCCTTATCGCTTATTGCCCCTGCTGGAAGATTGCGTGCTGTTACACCATCAAAAACTTGCCGGCAAAGATATCCGCCTGCTACTGGATGTTGGCCATGACATCCAGGTAACTCAGGAGCCGGGGCTACTGAGGGTACTGCTGTCGAATCTTATTGCTAACGCCTTTGCCTATACCGGACAGGGCCAAATCCGTATTTATGTTCAGCAGGGCTGGCTGATGGTTGCCGACAGCGGTGACGGTATTGCAGCCGAGATCCGCGCTAACGTGCTGGAAGCTGGCATTAAGGGACAGCACAGCCAGGGCTTAGGTTTGGGGTTATCTATAGTGAAACGGCTGTGCGAACAGATGAAACTGGCGTTTAGCCTGCAATCCGATACCTCAGGCACTCAGGTCGGTATCAAACTTAGCTGAACCCGCCCGGGTGGTAAACAGCTTGCTGGTAACAACCGTTTTTGACCATTATTTGTGCTATTTGCACAAATAATCTATATTATGTGCATAAATCACATTGAGGAGTGATTATGACAGCGGTTCTCCAGCAAACACCTTTGCCCGAGATGGTACTGGCAAAAGCGATATTAAGTGCAGCAGAGCAGTTGGGTTTAAAACAGGCTGAGCTGGCTGCCGTGCTGGGAATACACCGCACCGCAGTCAGCCGGTTGAAGCAGAGTTTGTCGCTGGACCCGGCATCTAAGCAAGGAGAGCTGGCGTTGTTACTTATTCGTGTAGCACGGGCGGTGTTTGCCCTGGCCGGTGGTGACATCGACTGGATCAGGCATTTTATGCATACGCCTAATAAGGTCACCGGTGGTATTCCGGCCCAACAGATACAGACTATTCAGGGGCTGATGCAGGTATTGCAGTTTGTTGATGCCCTACGGGGTAAAGTGTAGTGATCTGGCAGGCTTGTCAGGGTGAGCGTTACATCACTGAGGTTGCCGGCAGCTTATACCGGCTGGTGGAAAGCCAGGTGCAGATCGCAACACTAAGTTATGTCGATACATTGGCCGAACAAGCCTTGCTGGAGCAGATGCTGGAACAGGTAAAACCCACCGCGCCTGCCAGTAACAGCTCACTGCATTATTTACTGCAAACGCCGTTTCGTTATCCGCCATTAAAGTGGGGCTCGCGTTTTGGCAGTGTGCATGAGCCCGGCATTTTTTACGGCGGCGGCTCGATAGAAGCTGCTCTGGCAGAATCGGCCTATTACCGCCTGGTGTTCTGGTATTCCATGACTGCCCCGCCACCCAAACCCAACCTGCGCTCAGAACATACCTTATTTAGTGTGGGCTATTATTCCCAGCACGGCATCCGCCTGCAACAACAGCCTTTTAGCGAGTACCAGTCAGTACTTACCGATAAAGCAGATTACCAACAAACCCAGCAACTGGGCTCGGCCATGCGGGCGGCGGGAGTGGAACTGTTTGAATACTGCTCGGCACGGCAACCAGCACATAAGTTGTGTGTCGGCTTGTTCTCGCCGGCGGCATTCAGTAGCAAGCAGCCCGACAGCAGCAGCCAGTGGCTGTGCGAGCTGAACGCAGAGCAGGTGCTGTTTAAACAGGCTGGCGACAGTACGATTTACCCGTTCAGTGCTGTGCAATTTCAGGTAAATGGCACCCTGCCACTTCCAGCGTGAAAAGTTAGCAAAACACAGCTATCAATGATTATGATATATTTTCACTTAGATACGGAGTAGCGCATGGCAATATTGCGTTGGACCAGACAGCAAAGCTTAATAGCATTTAGCCTTTACTACCGCTTGCCATTTGGTCGCTTTCATTCGCGTAATTCAGACATTATTAGATACGCTAACTTAATTCAGCGCACACCATCGGCGTTGGCAATGAAGCTGTCTAATATCGCTAGCCTAGATCCCGCCATTACCTCTACCGGTCGCTCTGGATTAACAGGAGCTTCTAGCGCTGATAAAGCCATGTGGCAAGAAATGCAGCAAGATTGGGCCGCATTCTCTATTGCTATGGCACAAGCAGAGCAGGAGCTTACAGGCCATATTTTAGCAGACGATACCGATGAGCAAGACAAGGTAGTCACGTCAAAAATAGTCGAAGTGAAGGTAAGAATTGGTCAGCAGTTTTTTCGTAATGCGGTACTAAGTGCTTACAATCAGCGCTGTTGTATCAGTGGCTTGGCCAATCCAAAGTTGTTGGTTGCCAGTCATATTGTGCCGTGGCGAGCAGACGAGCACAACCGACTAAACCCGCATAATGGCTTAGCTTTATCCGCGTTGCATGACAAAGCTTTTGATTTAGGCATGATTACAATAAGTGAAGATTACCGCGTAATTGTATCTAACAAGAATGTAGTAAAAGATGATTGCTTTTTCGACCATGCTATCGCCAGTTTTCATGGTAAGCCGATAGCTCTACCGGAAAAATTCTACCCAGCGGCGCAGTTTTTAGCCTTTCACCGTGAACACATTTTCGAGCAGGCGCTATAACAACTGGCGCAGCTTGCTTGATTGCACCAGTTGAATAAAACTTCGCTACCCCAACAACGGCTTTAAATATTTTCCGGTATAAGACTGCTCGCAATCTGCTACCTGCTCCGGGGTACCGGCGATCAGGATTTCGCCGCCGGGTTTTATGTCGATAAATTCACCGGTGGCTTAATCAGCGATTCAGCAGGAATACCCAAACCCTCGTGCAGTCTCCAGATCATCTTCAGGGTAAGTGAGCGTTTATGATTTAAAATTTCATATACGCGATTACTTTTGCCAATCATTGGCTCTAAGTCTTTTACCGTTAAGCCTTTACGCTCCATTTCAAATTTTATCGCTTCAACCGGATCAGGCAGATCCATCGGGAAATGCTTCGCTTCATAAGCTTCAATAAGCGTAACCATTACATCCAGTTTTTCACCCTCTGCCGTGTCAGGTGTCGCCAGCATCAGGCTTTCAACTTCTTTTAATGCCGCGCGGTAGTCGGCATCATTTTTAACTGGTTTGATGTCCATTGTTATTCCTCCGGCACTTAAATAGTCTGCACATCAATCTGATCGTACTGGGCATGAGTACCGATAAAACGGATGTAGACGACTTTGTAGGCGTAGTTAATCCAAACAACAAGCCGGTACTTGTTACCGGCTATGTTGAAAACAACCCTGCCATCTTTGAGAATGCTGGCGTTACCGAAATCTTGCTTTACATCAGCAGGTGAACCCCAGTCTGCGTGCAAGGTATGGCGGTGCCAGGCCAGTGTTGGCTCTCTGGCATCGATATACTCGGGGTTATCTTGCCAAAATATTTTCAGTGTCGATAGCGCGATAATTCTCATGTGTGAATGATAGTCCCATAACGGGACTGTGGCAATTATTTATGTAATAATGGTCTTAAATACTTGCCGGTATAGGATTTATCGCAGTCTGCTACCTGCTCCGGGGTACCGGCGATCAGGATTTCGCCGCCGCCGCTGCCGCCTTCCGGGCCTAAGTCAATTACCCAGTCGGCGGTTTTAATTACGTCCAGGTTATGCTCAATCACCACTATGCTGTTGCCGTGATCGCGCAGCCGGTGCAGTACGTTCAGCAGTTGCTGAATATCGTAAAAATGCAGGCCGGTGGTCGGTTCGTCCAGAATATACAGCGTTTTGCCGGTGTCGCGCTTGCTTAGTTCACGTGCCAGTTTCACCCGCTGCGCTTCGCCACCGGATAAGGTGGTAGCCGACTGCCCCAGCTTAATATAGCTAAGACCGACATCCAGCAGTGTTTGCAGCTTGCGGTTAATTGCCGGTATTGCTTCAAAGTATGCCAGCGCATCTTCCACCGTCATATCCAGCACATCATGGATATTTTTGCCTTTGTATTTAATTTCCAGCGTTTCTCGGTTATAG
>CAZEGA010000046.1:0-4306 GCA_964511675.1 uncultured Rheinheimera sp. | reverse complement strand
ATAGACATCGGGCAGAAAGTGCATTTCTACTTTGATTACGCCATCGCCCTGACAGGCTTCGCAGCGGCCGCCTTTGACGTTAAAGCTGAAACGGCCAACCTGGTAACCGCGCGAGCGCGCTTCCTGGGTGCCGGCAAACAGCTCGCGCACCGCAGTAAAAATACCGGTGTAAGTGGCGGCATTAGAGCGCGGTGTGCGGCCAATCGGGCTCTGGTCGATGTCGATAACCTTATCGAAATGCTCTAAACCTTTGATCTCGCGATGCGATGCCGGATCATCGCCTTCGCCTTTATTCAGTACCCGGTGTGCCACACGGAATAAGGTGTCATTAATCAGGGTAGATTTGCCTGAACCAGAGACGCCGGTAATACAGGTCATTAAGCCAAACGGAATGGCGATATCGACATTTTTCAGGTTATTACCGGTTGCGCCCAGCACTTCTAGCCATTTTTTGCCTGGCTTATGCCGTTTTTGCGGCACCGCTATTTTACGGCTGCCGGATAAATACTGGCCGGTTAACGATTCAGGCACTGCCATTACCTGTTCCAGCGTACCCTGCGCCACTACATTGCCGCCATGCACACCGGCACCGGGGCCGATATCGATAATATGGTCGGCCATCCGTACCGCGTCTTCGTCGTGCTCGACCACAATAACGGTATTGCCTAAATCGCGCAGGTGGGTCAGCGTACCCAGCAGCCGGTCATTATCGCGCTGGTGCAGGCCGATGGACGGTTCGTCCAGTACATACATTACACCAACCAGGCCGGCACCAATCTGGCTGGCCAGCCGGATGCGCTGCGCTTCGCCGCCGGACAGGGTTTCGGCACTGCGCGACAGGTTAAGGTAGTTCAACCCAACATTGACCAGAAAACTCAGTCGGTCCTGAATTTCTTTTAATACTTTTTCGGCAATTTGCGCTTTCTGGCCGGTTAATGTCAGCTGTTGGAAGAACGCCATACAGTCGCCAATCGACAATTCCACCACCTGCGGCAGGTTGGTCTGGCCGATAAATACATGGCGTGCCTCTTCGCGCAGCCGGGTGCCGTTACAGCCAGGGCAAGCCTGAGTTGCCAGGTATTTACTTAGTTCTTCACGTACAGAATTTGATTCCGTTTCGCGATAGCGCCGTTCCATATTCGGCAGAATGCCTTCAAACGGATGGCTGCGCTGTACAATATCGCCACGATCGTTCAGGTATTTGAAATCAATTACCGTACTGCCGCTGCCGAGTAAAATGGCATCCTGCTGTTTTTTCGTTAACTGGCTGAAGGGGATATCCAGCGCAAAACCATAATGTTCTGACAGCGATTTCAGCATCTGAAAATAGTAGAAATTGCGCTTATCCCAGCCGCGGATCGCGCCGCCAGCCAGACTTAGCTCGTCGCTGACCAGTACTTTATTGCGGTCAAAATATTGTTTTACACCTAAACCGTCACAGCTCTGACAGGCACCGGCCGGGTTATTAAACGAAAACAGCCGCGGTTCCAGCTCGACCATGGAATAGCCGCAACTGGGGCAGGCAAAGTTGGCCGAGAAGACCAGTTCTGCCGCATCGGGCTCATCCATCAATGCCACTTTAGCCACGCCGCCGGATAAACCCAGTGCGGTTTCAAACGACTCGGCCAGCCGCAACTTTACATCGTCACGTACTTTAATCCGGTCTACCACCACTTCGATGGTATGCTTTTTATGCAGATCGAGCGTTGGCGGATCGGACAAATCACAGACTTCGCCGTCAATCCGGGCACGGATATAGCCTTGGGCGGCTAAGGTTTCCAGCGTTTTAACGTGCTCGCCTTTGCGCTCCTGCACCACTGGTGCCAACACCATCAGGCGGGTGTTTTCCGGGAACTCAGCCACTTTATCCACCATTTCACTGATGGTCTGCGCCGCCAGCGGCAGGTTATGTGTCGGGCAGCGCGGCTCACCAACACGGGCAAACAATAACCGCAGGTAGTCGTAAATTTCGGTAATGGTGCCGACTGTAGAACGCGGGTTATGCGAAGTGGATTTTTGCTCAATCGAAATTGCCGGTGACAGGCCTTCGATATGATCGACATCCGGTTTTTCCATCAGACTTAAAAACTGCCGCGCATAGGCTGACAGCGATTCGACATAGCGGCGTTGGCCTTCGGCATACAGCGTATCAAACGCCAGTGACGATTTACCGGAACCGGATAAACCGGTGATCACAATCAGTTTATCGCGCGGAATGGTCAGCGAAATATTTTTCAGGTTATGGGTACGGGCACCCCGTATATCGATTTTATCCATTGCGATTTCCAGTTGCGGCAGCGAAGATGTCATAAACTGTACAAATATACACTATGCGATAACAAGAAAAAACCTGCTGACAGATATTAATCTACTGTGCTGGCGATAGGTAAGCTTTGCGTTTATTGTATGGCGGCGCCACCCACAGATAAGGACATGCCGATGCAGGCGACAATTTTAGTTGTTGAAGATAATAAGGAAATCCGCTTCTCTGCCCGCGTTGTGCTGGAGGATGCCGGCTTTAAGCTGGTTGAGCTGGAAAACCCCGTTCAGGCCATGTCCTATCTTAGCCAGCCTGGTGTTAGTGAGACCGGTGTTAGTGAGAATAGTGCAGATTTGATCCTGTTGGATATGAACTTCAGCCTGGATACCACCTCGGGTGAGGAAGGCCTGCGTTTTCTGCGCTGGCTGCAGCAACAGGGCAGTAAAATTCCTCTGATTGCCATGACTGCCTGGTCAAATACCCCCCTCGTGGTGCAGGCGATGCAGCTTGGTGCTGCCGATTTTATTGAAAAACCCTGGCATAACCAGCGTCTGGTTCAGGTGATCCGGCAACAGCTGAAGATGGCCCGTTTACAGCAACACAACAGGCAGCTGTCTGCCGCCTTGGCTGACCCTGCCAGCCCGCTGCTGGCGCACAGCGAGATAATGCAGCGCCTGCTGCAACAGCTTAGTGATGTTGCTGCCAGTGACGCCAATATTCTGCTTACCGGCGAAAACGGCACCGGAAAAACCCAGCTGGCACAGTTTATCCATACCAAATCGGGGCGGGCTAATGCTCCTTTTATCAGTGTAAATATGGGCGCCATCGTCGAAAGCCTGTTTGAAAGCGAAATGTTCGGCCACAAAAAGGGCGCCTTTACCGATGCCAGAGAAGCCAGAGCTGGCCGCTTCGCGCTGGCTCAGGGTGGCTCTTTGTTTCTCGATGAAATTGCCAACCTGCCACTGACACAGCAGGCAAAATTATTGCGGGTGCTGGAATCGGGCCAATATGAAGTGGTGGGCTCAAGCATTACAGAGCAGGCCGATGTGCGGCTGATCAGCGCCAGTAATGCCGATTTCAGAGCATTGATCGCAGCAGCGCAGTTTCGCCAGGATTTATATTACCGGCTCAATACGCTGGAGTTCCGGGTACCGGCCCTGCGGCAACGACCGGATGACATAGTGCCGCTATGTCGCTATTTTCTGCAACAGCACGGCGCACACTATCATAAAGAAGATCTGCAGCTATCTGCGGCGGCCCAGAATGCCCTGTTGCATTATGAATGGCCCGGCAATGTACGCGAACTCAGTCATATTATTGAACGCGCAGTATTGTTATGCCGGCAACAGCAGATCAGCACCACAGATCTGGCACTGGCCGTGCCTGCTGCTGCACCGTACCACAGTGCAACCGGGCAGATGCCGCAAATGACACTGGAGCAAGCGGAGTTGCAACTGATCCGGCAAGCGCTGGCGCAGTGCCATGGCAACAAGCAACGCACGGCTGATGTGCTTGGTATTACAAAATCCTCTTTGTACCGGCGGCTGGATAAATATGGCCTGGACAAATAACCCCGGCAAAGGCGCCTCGCTGGAGCGGCACAGTTTGTTGCACTGTGCCGCCTTGCTGCTATGTTCGCTGGCATCAGCCCTGCTGCTGGGTTTGTTGTTCAACCAGTGGTGGCTCTGGCTGTTGTTGTTGCTTGCCTGTATTGTGCTGAACCAGTGGCAGTTTGCGCAGCGTAAACGTATGCTGGCCGCTTTCAGCCGCGCCAGTGTGCAGCTGGAGGCTATGCAAAACCAGGATTACAGCCTGCAGGCCAAAGCCGCGTACCAAACGGGTATAGCGGCCGGTTTTCAGCGCCAGCTACATCAGCTGAGCGGCTTGTTGCAGCAGCGCAAAAGCTTTTTTGATGAACAGCAGTTTTTGTTGTATCGCCTTATCGATCAACTGAATACGCCGATACTGGTATTCGATCACAAGCTGCAGCTCAGTTATGCCAATGACGAGTTTCAGACGCTGTTTGGCCAGCCCTGGCCAAGCATG
>CAZEGA010000045.1:9312-17192 GCA_964511675.1 uncultured Rheinheimera sp. | reverse complement strand
CCCCCTATGGCGCGGCCCGCGTTGGGGGCGGGTAGATTGCTTGAGGCTTAGGGTGACCTAAGTCCTAGAGGAATGATTGCCGCTCTGGCAACAGAGTACAAAACCCGGCTTACCGGCTGGCTCACACCAGTTATAACGAAAACCGCAGTCTTAACCGGCTGCGGTTTTTTGTTGTTCAGCAAGGCAGAAAAAAGCCCGCACAAGGCGGGCTAAAAATCACCAGGAACAGGTGGATTAGAAATCAAACCCAACCGACAGTTGCAACCTGCGTGGGTTGAAATACAGTGTTGGCTCGCCATACGTAGCAGACGTCAGCACCGGGTTGTGACGGTAGCCGGTCTGACGGTCAAACACGTTGTACAGGTCAGCCCGGAACTTCAGCACATATTTGTCAGCAAAAGACACGTTCTGGGTATAGCTTAAATCAAGCTGCCAGTGGCTTGCGCTGCGGCGGCTGCCGGCAGGTTCGGTATAGCGTATGGTGCTGGAGGCAAAACCATAGTAAGCACCATCCCAGGTTTCCCATGGCTGGCCAGACTGGAACACAAAGTAAGCACCGATATTGGCATCCCAGTCCAGGGTATAGTAACCAAAGGCTTTAAACAGATGCGGTTTATCGCCGGATAACTTGCCGTACTTGTTATCCCATGACATCATCCCCGGGCCATCACCGTAGTTTGATGAGCCGATGAAAATATTCTGGTCCTGAAAGGCCGTAGTATTATCCTGGTCAAAGTTACCGCGATAGCGGCTCCACACGTAGGAGGCGTTAAAGTAAGTACGATCCCCGAAGTACTCTGCCTCCAGGCTGACTTCATAGTACTTGGTCTCGCCTTCATCCACTTCTGCCACGATAAAAGTACCGGCCGCTGCGTTGCCAATCCCGCCCATACGTTCAGCCAGATCAGGAATATACAAGCCTTTTGCTGCTATATGAGCCGGCGTGCCCGGTGCCTGGCTGCTGGCCGGGTAAGCTGCGATACGCGCATTGTTTGGCATATCTTCCCAGAAGTGCGAACCTTCACGGTAACGGGTGTGTGCGCGCAACTGCAGCCGATCGGTAACAGCTTTGGTTGTGCCCAGTGTAATTTCATCAATCTGGTGTGGTTTCATATTGTCAGCAAACAGCTTACCGGAAGAGCCGGGAGCCACGCCATGTGCCAGATAATCACCATTTGCATCAAAATAGACGCGCCGTATCTGCTGCGTATTACGGTCCCATGAGGCGGCACGGGCTAATGAACTGGCTTCCGGATTGTAGCTGGCATAGTTGGCGAAGACCGAATTCTGGCCATCATATTTCCAGTTGATACCCAGTCTCGGCTGAATCATGTCTTTCCAGTCGACTGAGTACATTTTATATTTCTCACCCATGGCCAACTCCCAGCCGGAGCTGTTCGCCGAATTGGGTCTCAGACCTTGCCCGTACAGGGTATCCTTACTGATTAACACGCCAATATTATAGGTAAAATCACCATGTTCAATAGTGTCGTTAATCTCAAGATTCCAGGATTCGCTATAAGAGTTGATAGCAGATACCGTCTGACCCGCTTCATTCACAAAACTCATCTGCTGGGTTTGGGCTATGTAGTATACGTCGGTGGGATCTATGGTAACTGAACTTTCCAGGGCTAAATTACGGCCACCGTTAAAGGTAATTAAACCCCAGCCATTGGACAAGCGGCTTAATTCTTCTCTGGCTTCGGAATATTTCAGGCCAATATGGATAGAGTGGACCAGGGTATCGCCGATAATTTCATGGTCCAGCGCCAGCTCGGCACTGTCACGGTAGAAATTCTGGTTATTGTATTGGGAATAAGCGCCAACGCCCCCGCCGCCTCTTTTTACGCCAGCTTCGGTATAGCCATAACGGTCAATTAATGCCTGGGCCCTGGGGTTAAACAAAGCCGCTTCTGCATTGCTGTCTGCCAGTAAGCTTGGTACAGAGAAATAACCCATCTGCTCAAGGTTGGCAACATTCAGTGAACCGCCAATCTGGGGCGTCAGGTTAAGTTCTACGTCCGGTTTGCCGGTATTTTTATAATCAAAGGTGTTAATGTTGAAACTCAGGGTAGTGTAATCACCAAGAATCCAGGAGCCATCAAAGGTAAGGATTTTTTGTGTTGCTGCAGAGCCGGCCGAAACACTGTCTGCTTCAAAAGCGCCAATACTTTCACCTACACCTTCGCGGTCAGAGTCGCGGTAACTCAGATTCAGCAGTAAGTCGTCAGTTGGGGCATAGGTTAATTTGCCAAAGTATTCATCCCTGACACTTTTAGAGGCCTTGGTTGGGCCATAAGCGGTGACTTTGTTTTCGCCGATAACTTCTGGCCGGTAGTATGAGCCATAAAAAAACAACTGGTCTTGAATTAACGGGCCGCTCAGGCTGGCGGTTATCCAGCTACGATCGGTGTCCTGAATAGTGCCACGTTCCGGTGAAGCAGAGAAGTTGCTGTTTTGCAGTTTGTACTCTACGCCGCCTTTAAATTCGTTAGTACCGGATTTGGTTTTTGAGTTAATGGCAAAACCACCGGAGCGGTTAAAACCAACGGCTTTAGCGCCACCCCGCTCCATGGATACCATTTCAATATCATGCGAAGAGGGCTCTGATGCGAGGTTACCGAACAGCGGCATCGAAACATCAACACCATCGAAACCATACTTGTTATGTGCACCTGAACCGCCGGCTGACGGCCCAAGAGTACCGTTTTCCGTGTACTGCACCCCAGGGATGATTTTAAGCATGTCGCGGAACGTCTGGCCGATCGGCAAGGCCTCTACAACGTCTGCACCTAAAGAATTACTCAGTGCAGAATTGCCTTGCTGGGCAAAGAACGGCGAGCCAACAATCTGGATGACCTCTATACCCGAGGCTGGCGGCTCCAGTAAAAAGTTGACGGCTGAGGTTTGATCCAGCAATACATCCACTTCCATCGTTCTGACACTGCCATCTGCTGCGGTCATGGTCAGGGTATAGCGGCCGGGGATGAGCAGCGGTAAATTGAAACTACCGTCCTCACGGGTTTGCACAGTACGCGGTCTTGGCAGTACCGGGCTGGATGCTACTACGGTAAGACCACCAACTGAGGTACCGGTCTGTTCGGTGCTCACTTTACCCCTGATACCACCGGCTTGTTGGGCACTTACTGGCACGCTCAACAGAAGACCGGCCAGCATCACGGCTGATAATTTAGCTGGCGAGTACAGGGATGCCTGTACTGCATCGGCCAGCCGTCGTTTCAAAGGTAATTGCTGTTGTAACTTCATTGCGTTCTCTCCTGGATTTGCAGTTGTGTCTTATTATCGCTATCCATCAGTTTCGGGTTCTTTTGCCCACTGTTTTGTGCTGACGTGCCAGATGTTTAATTTCTGCACAAAATTAACATAGCAATATTTCTTTCCTTTGGAAAATAATTTATGCTTAATTTTGTAAATTGTTGGAATATTTCATTCCTTATGCAGGTTTAATCATCAGGTTTGTACTGCTAAGTTTGTGAAATATATAGCATAAAAGGAAAAATACATGCTAAGAATATTTGGGCTGCTGTATTGCTGCTCGGCCCTGCTGGTTGAGGCGGCAAGCTTACCGTTCAGCTCAGATATCCCCCTGCTCACGGCTGAGCAGCTGCACAGCCGGTACTGGCTGACAGCAGATAACCATGACAAGCTGTTGCTTGACCGGCAGCAAATAACAGCACGTAACAGTACGACATTCGGGTTGCAGCCTGAACTGCAGCAACTGGAAACGCTACCAGCAGCACTGAGTAAAGCTGAGCTGAGTGCTAAAGTACAGCAGGTCAGCGCAGTACCGGCCGATACCCGGTTTTATACCGATGGTACACCGCTGGATGCCTCTGACTGGCAGCGGTATCAGCAATTGCTGGCTTTGGAAACGCTGCCTGACACCAACCCGCTGCAGTTTGCGCTGGTGGTGCGCCGTACGCCGCTGCGGGCATTTCCGACCCTGGACCGGGTATTTAATGCCCAAATGAATACCGATCTGGATCGTTTCAGCGAAACGGCGTTGTTTCCGGCTGAACCTGTGGCCGTGCTGCATCGCAGTAAAGGGCAGGGCTGGCTGCTGGTGCAAAGTTATAACTACACCGGCTGGGTGCAAAGTGCCGACATTGCCATAGGTGATAAACAGCAAATTCTGGCCTACAGCCAGCGTGAGCCTTTTCTGGTGGTGACCGGCGCTAAGGTGATGACGGCATTTAATCCGGAAATCAGGGCGGTGTCAGAGCTGCCGCTGGATATGGGCGTGCGCCTGCCGTTACTTGGCACGGCAGAGACCGGGCATAAGGTGCATGGCCAGAACCCTGCCGCCAGCTATATAGTGCAGGTGCCGCACCGGCTGAATGATGGCCGGTTAAGTTTTATTCCGGCACTGTTGCCGCGTTCGGCTGATGTCAGCGAAGGTTACCTGGCGTTTACCGAGCGCAATATCCTGATGCAGGCGTTTAAGTTTCTGGGCGAACGCTACGGCTGGGGCCATGATTATAATGGCCGCGACTGCACCGGTTTTATTTCCGAGATTTTCCGCAGCTTCGGTTTACTGATGCCGCGTAACTCCGGCCAGCAGGGTAACGGTGCCTTTGGCCGCAATATCCGCTTTGCTGCCAACAGTACGGCACAGGATAAGCTGAACGCGCTGGCACAACTTAATATCGGCGATTTACTGTATTTTCCCGGCCATGTAGCGCTGTACCTGGGCCAGGCCGGTGGTGAAGCCTTTATGATCCATGACGTTAACACCCTGATTTACCCGACACCCGAAGGGATGTACCACGGCACTTTAAACGGTGTCGCGGTTACCCCGCTTAACCCGCTGTACGCTAATGCACAACAGTCTTATCTGCAGGCACTTTATGCCATTAAATCACTGCGGTAACCGGAGCATGCTATGAAAATCACTGATATTAAACTGGGTATGTTACGAGTACCGCTGAAAACACCGTTTAAAACGGCCCTGCGCACGGTAAACAGCATTGAAGACATTATTGTCATGGTGGAAACCGACACCGGCCATATCGGCTATGGCGAGGCACCGGCAACAGCGGTGATCACCGGCGATATACATGGCTCTATTATTGGCGCCATTCGCAGCGTGATTAAACCCAAGCTGATTGGGCAGGAGATCTCCGATCTGAATCATATTATCCGCCTGATCCAGAACTGCATTATGAAAAACTACAGTGCCAAGGCGGCGGTAGAAATGGCAGTCTATGACTTGTTTGCCCAGTTATACCAGGCGCCACTGTATAAAATCCTTGGTGGCGGCGTGCCGAAGATCACCACTGATATTACCATCAGTGTCGATTATATCGACAAAATGGTGGCCGACTCACTGTCGGCGATCGACCTGGGTTTTGAAACCCTGAAAGTTAAAGTGGGTAAAGATATTGGCGTAGACATAGAGCGGGTGAAAGCCATTTATGCCGCAGTAGAGGGCAAGGCGCTGATCCGGCTGGATGCCAACCAGGGCTGGACGGCAAAAGAAGCGGTATATGCGCTGCACAAACTGGAAGAGGCCGGTGTACGGCTGGAGCTGGTAGAACAGCCGGTAAAAGCCTACGATCTGGAAGGGCTGAAATACATTACCGAGCGGGTGCATACCCCGGTGATGGCGGATGAGAGCAGTTTCGGCCCGCGTGAAGTGATCGAGCTGATTAAGATGCGTGCTGCCGACATTATTAATATTAAGCTGATGAAAACCGGCGGCATTGCCAATGCGATTAAAATTGCCGATATCTGCTCGTTTTACGATATGCAGTGCATGATTGGCTGTATGCTGGAAGGCAGTATCAGTGTGGCGGCAGCAGTGCATGTGGCGGTGGCGAAATCGGACGTGATCACCAAAATTGATCTGGACGGCCCGTCATTATGCCTGTTTGACCCGGTGAAAAGCAGTGTAACATTCAATAATGCCGACATTACTATTGCCGATGTACCGGGGCTGGGCATTACTGCGATTGACGGCCTGGAGATGCTGGTAGAGTAATCAGACCTGTTCCAGCAGATCCAGCAGTTTACTGCTTGCTTCCAGCAGGTGATCGTTGTTCTGGCGCTGGCATAACAACAGATACAGAATGTGGCACAGGTGCTGCTGGGCCAGTTGCACCAGCAGCGCATTCACCCGCACGTTTTCATCACCACTGAGTGCATACAACGCAATATCGGCTGCCAGGCTCAGCGCATTGGTTTTAAAGCTGGTCAGGCTGATAATCCTGATCTGGCGCTGCCGGGCGTAACGCGCCAGTTTCAGTAAATCGGTATTCTGGCCCGATTCTGAGATCAGCAGCAGTACACTGTGCTGGCTTAAGGTGCTGGCCAGTTGCAGCGCTATGGCCGGATCAGTGTGCAGCAGGGCCAGTTTACCCAGCTGCAGCAGCCTGAATTGCATATCATGCGCCACTATGCCGGACTGGCCAAACCCGGCGATCAGCACTTTATCGGCCCGCAGCAGGTAGTCTGAGGTGTCACGCAGGGCCTTTTCATCATTAATTTCCAGAATACCGCGCAGGTGGCTGTGCAGGCTGAACTGTAACTGCTCAACCAGGTTTTTCACATTGCTTTGCTGTTGTCCCTGCTCGCTATTGTCATTGCGCTGCAAGGTCGAGGCGGTGATCAGCGCCTCACTGACGGCCAGTTTTAAATCGGGGTAACCCCTGTAGCCCAGTTTCTGGCAAAACTTCACCACGCTGGACTGGCTGGTACCCACGGCATCGGCCAGTTGTTGCGAGGAATAATCCCGTAGTAAATGGGCGTTATCCAGGATAAAATCTGCCAGTTTCCGCTCGATCACTGACATCTGCTCCAGCATGCCGCGGATTTTCAGTAAACACACCATAATGCTTTATCCTTTTTTTTCTGCAACAAGGCGCTGGAATTTGTTATTTATGAGCCAACCCAGTATTGAATAAATTATTCCACGTTGGCAAGTCAGGGCAAAAAAAAGCCGGCGCCGGTAATAACCGTTAGCGAAAATCTGCGCAGAATTTCAGCAAAGCCGTATTTGCCCCACTTTTTTCCACCAAAATCATCACCTTCGCTGCAGCACTTGGTTTTACTGCGATCGCAATTGATCATAAGGCCGGTTTTTACCTTGACAAGGGTGAAAGCTCCCCCCTAAACTGTATCGTTGTGGGGATTTGTGGGTAAAAGTGGATCATTTTGGTTTGCCTGCAAGCAAAGCTGGAAAATTAATCGCACAGGAAGCTTATGTTTCGTGGCTCATTTACGTTGACACTGGACGAGAAAGGCCGGTTAGCGCTACCCGCGCGCTACCGCGAATCTCTGCTGTCTGATTGTCAGGGCCACCTGATCTGTACCATTGATTTACACGACCCCTGTTTATTGCTGTATCCGCTGGCTGAGTGGGAAGAAATAGAAGAAAAACTCAAACGCTTGTCCAGCCTGGAGCCGCAGGAACGGCGCTTACAGCGCGTGCTGCTGGGCAATGCGACCGACTGTGACATGGATAAAAGCGGCCGTATTCTGCTGCCGGCTCCACTGCGCCAGCATGCCGGCCTGACGAAAGGTATCCGGCTGGTAGGCCAGTTAAATAAATTTGAAATCTGGGACGAAACCGCCTGGCATGAGCGTCTGGCCGCTGATATAGCGCTGGAGCAGGCTCAGGCCGGTGACGTCAAATTGTCAGAACGATTACAGGACTTTGCACTGTAACATGAATGCACCGGCTCATATTTCCGTCCTGCTGCAAGAAGCGCTGGACGGATTGGCGATCAAACCCGACGGCTGTTACCTTGACGGTACCTTTGGCCGTGGCGGGCACAGCCGTGCCATTCTGGCCCGGCTTGGTCCGGGCGGCCGTTTATATGCCATAGATCGTGACCCCACCGCGATCGCAGCAGCCCAGC
>CAZEGA010000045.1:6240-9302 GCA_964511675.1 uncultured Rheinheimera sp. | reverse complement strand
TGCCGCCCTGGCAACTATTGCGCAGCAGCAAAACATCAGCGCTGCGCTGGACGGTGTCCTGCTTGATCTTGGTGTGTCCTCGCCGCAACTGGACGATGCCGATCGCGGGTTCAGCTTTATGCGCGATGGCCCGCTGGATATGCGCATGGACCCCGGCTCAGGGCTCAGTGCCGCCGACTGGCTGGCGCAGGCCGATGTTGAAGATATCAGTTTTGTACTGCGTGAATATGGTGAAGAGAAATTTGCCTGGCGTATTGCCCAGGCCATTGTTGCCGCGCGCAGTGAAACGGTCATTAACCGTACCGCACAACTGGCAGCGCTGATCAGTAACAGTGTGCCCAAAAGCAATAAAGAGAAAAAGCACCCGGCCACGCGCAGCTTTCAGGCGATCCGCATTTACATTAACAGTGAGCTGGAGCAGGTAAACCAGGCACTGCAGGCTGCACTGGCGGTACTGAAACCGGGCGGGCGCCTGGTGGTGATCAGCTTCCACTCGCTGGAAGACCGGCTGGTAAAACAGTTTATGCGCCGTCATGCCAAAGGTGAGCCGGTACCACGCGGCATTCCGCTGACGCAGGCGCAGCTTGCCCAGCGCACCGATCTTACCCTGGTAGGCAAAGCCATTATGCCGTCCGAACAGGAATTGCAGGCTAACCCGAGGGCACGCAGTGCAGTGCTGCGGGTGGCGGAGAAGCAACGCCATGCATAATATCAGCCTGCACAGACTAATCGCCCGTGACTGGCGGGCCGGCAAATGGCCGGCGCTGTTGCTGCTGGCCTGCATTTTATCCGCGCTGGCGGTGGTGCATTTTGCCCATCTGAACCGGCAAATGACCATAGCGCAGGATGGCTTGTACCAGCAGCGCGATCAGTTAGATATTGAATGGCGTAATCTGCTGCTGGAGCAGCGGGCGCTGGCAGAGCACAGCCGGGTCGAGGACATTGCCCGTAACCGGCTGCAGATGGTGCGTCCTGCCGGTGAGCGTGACATAGCGGTGACAGTACCATGACGCGGCCTAAACGCCCGCCCCAGGCTAAAGCCAGAACAGTGCCGTCGGTACTGGGCTGGCGTTTTGCTTTTGTGCTGTGCAGCCTCAGTGCGGTATTTGCCGCCCTGATGGTGCGTGCCGCCTGGCTGCAGGTGATTGAGCCGGACATGTTGGTCAGCCAGGGCGATGCCCGCTCACTGCGGGTTGAAGCCGATACGGTGCTGCGCGGTATGATTGCCGATCGTCATGGCGAAGAGCTGGCTGTCAGCATACCGGTGGCAGCGATCTGGGCCGATCCTAAAGTGGTGCTGGAACGCCATGCCGCCGCCGATGAACGGCGCTGGCATGCGCTGGCCGAGATTCTGCAGCTGACACCGGCACAGTTATTACAGAAAATTGGCGATAATCCACAGCGCCGTTTTGTTTATCTGCAGCGCCAGGTTAACCCTGCGGTAGTTAACTACGTTAAACAACTGAAAGTACCGGGTATTTATTTCCGCCAGGAGTCTCGCCGTTACTATCCTGCCGGCGAAGTGACCGCCCAGTTGCTGGGTTTTACCAATGTCGATGATGAGGGTGTCGAAGGCATAGAAAAACGTTTTGACGAACTGCTGACCGGCAGTGCCGGCCGTAAAGTGTTCCGTAAAGACGGTAAAGGCCGTGAAATTGAAGTGCTGGAGCGTTTTCAGGCGCAGCAGCCCGGCAACCTGCAACTGAGCATTGACCAGCGTATCCAGACGGTAACCTACCGTGAGCTGAAAAAGGCGGTGCTGTCGCACGGTGCCATCTCAGGCTCGGCCATTGTTGTGGATGTACACAGCGGCGAAGTGCTGGCAATGGTCAACAGCCCGTCATTTAACCCGAATAACCGTGCTAATGCCCCGGCTTACCTGTTCCGTAACCGCGCCATTACCGACACCTTTGAACCGGGTTCTACCATGAAGCCGCTGGCGGTGCTGAGCGCGCTGGAATTCGGCAGTGCCAGCCTGAACACCAAAGTGGATACCTACCCCGGTCATATGCGGGTGGGCGGCAGTTGGGTGCGTGATGCTACCAATTACAACACGCTGGATTTAACCGGTATTATCCAGAAATCCAGCAATATCGGGGTCAGCAAGCTGGTGCTGGATATGCCGGTTGAGCATGTGATTAGCCTGTACGGCAATATGGGGCTGGGCATAGATACCGGCCTGGGCCTGAACGGGGAAAGCGGCGGCATGCTAAGCCAGCGCCGGCGCTGGTCAGATCACGAACGCGCTACCCTGGCCTTTGGTTATGGCCTGTCGGTTACTGCAGCCCAGCTGGCCAAAGTGTATGCCACTATGGCCAATGGCGGCGTCAGCCGGCCGCTGACGATCCTTAAAACAGACGAAGTGCATCCGGGCGAGCAGGTATTGGCGCCACAACATGCTGCGGCCATGCTGCGGATGATGGAAGCCAATATTATGCCGGGCGGCTCGGCAACCCGGGCACAGGTAAAAGGCTACCGGGTTGGTGGCAAAACAGGTACTGCCCGCAAAGCCATTGCCGGCGGCTATGGCGAAGATTATGTCGCGTCTTTTGCCGGCGTCGGGCCGGTGTCTAATCCACGGCTGGCCTGTGTGGTGGTTATTAACGAACCCGCCGGTGATTTTTACCATGGCGGTGAAATTGCTGCGCCGGTGTTTGCCAATATTATGGCTGCGACGATGCAGCTACTGAACCTGACGCCGGATGCGCCGGAACAGGCCAGGCTCTCAGCAGTAACGGGAGGCCAGCATGGTGGTTAACAGTAAAAGCTGGCTGGCACTGTATGCCAGCGAAGTACCCGAGTGTGAGTTAACGGCATTGCAGCTGGACAGCCGCAAGGTGGGGCCGGGCGAGGTGTTTCTGGCTATCCCCGGCGTAAACCAGCATGGCCGTCAGTTTATTGCGCCGGCACTGGCGCAGGGCGCGGCCCTGGTGCTGACAGACACGGGCAGCTACGACGATGCCCGGGTGATAGTGCTGCCACAGCTGCTGCAGTTGCTGCCGGCCCTGGTGGCGGATTTTTATCAGAAGCCGGCACGTCAGCTGCAACTGGCTGCTGTCACC
>CAZEGA010000045.1:5391-6230 GCA_964511675.1 uncultured Rheinheimera sp. | reverse complement strand
CCAATGGCAAATCCAGCACCGCATTTTTTATTAATCAGCTGGCCGCTGTGCTGGGGCATAAAGCCGCTGTGATCGGTACTTTGGGTTATGGCGATGTCAGCCAGCTGGCTCCTCTGCCTAATACGACGCCGCACTATGTTGATATCCAGCGCATTCTGGCCGGCTTTGTCGCCGCCAAGGTTGAACTGGCCGCGATGGAAGTATCATCGCATGCACTGGTGCAGCAGCGGGTCGCCGGCCTGTTGTTTGATGTGGCGGTATTTACCAACCTGACGCGGGATCATCTGGACTACCACGGCTCTATGGCCGAGTACGGTGCCGCCAAAGCTATGCTGTTTTCTCCCCGTTTAAGCCGGGCGGCGGTAATTAACCTGTCGGACGAATTTGGCCGCAAACTGGCGGCACAAAGTGAATTAGCGCTGTGGGTGTATGGCAAAATGGAAGATTGCCGCGGTTTCAGCCGTTATCTGGGCTACTCCGCTGTGACGGCCACGCCGGACGGCTACCAGCTGACCCTGCACAGCCAGCAGGGTGATTACAGGGTGGTACTGCCGCTGCTGGGTGAGTTTAATATTCAGAACGTGCTGGCCGCTATCAGCGCCATGCTGGTACTGGGATACGATTTAGCCGTAGTGCTGAATATGCTGCCGCAACTGCAGGCGGTGCCCGGCCGGATGGAGCTGTTCCACTTTCCGCAGCAATTTAACGCCGTCATCGACTATGCCCACACCCCCGATGCCCTGCAGCAGGCATTGCAATCGCTGCGCCAGCACTGCCATGGCCGGTTATGGTGTGTGTTTGGTTGCGGAGGTAATCGCGACCGAGAAAAGCGCAATCCA
>CAZEGA010000045.1:4549-5381 GCA_964511675.1 uncultured Rheinheimera sp. | reverse complement strand
GCGACCGTGGCAAACGGCCGATTATGGGCCAGCTGGCCGAGCTGTCTGCCGATCACGTCATTATTACCTCTGACAATCCGCGCAGTGAAGATGTGATGGCAATTTGCGATGACATTGCTGCCGGTATGAGCCCGGATGCGCGTTACCAGATTGAGCCCGACCGTAAAGCGGCTATCAAGCTGGCGTTGTCCAGTGCCCAGGCAGGGGATGTGGTACTTATTGCCGGTAAAGGACATGAAACAGTACAAATAATTGGCACCGAGCAGCGGCAGTACGATGAGCGGGCCTATCTTCGTCAACTGGTTACGGAGATGTCAGTATGATTACCTTACGCTGTAGCGAAATTTGCCGCCTGTCAGGCGGCGTGATGACAGGGCCTGATGTTGACATCAGTGTGGTCAGTACCGACAGCCGCAATATTGACGCCGGTGCGTTGTTTATCGCCCTGCAGGGGCCGAATTTTGACGGGGCAAACTTTGCGGCGGAAGTCGTCGCCAAGGGCGCCGTGGCGCTGATGCTGCATCAACCGGCAGCGCTGGCCGTGACACAGATTATCGTCGCTGATACCCGCATTGCCTTAGGCCGGCTGGCCGCAGCGCTGAAAAAACAGCTGGCACCCAAAACCGTGGCAGTGACCGGCAGCGCCGGTAAAACCACAGTAAAAGAGATGATGGCCGCCATTTTAAGCCGTCGTGGCAGTGTACTGGCCACGCAGGGCAATTTTAATAACGATATCGGTGTGCCGCTGACCATGCTGCGCCTGACCGGCCAGCATCAGTATGCCGTGCTGGAGCTGGGGGCGAACCATCAGGGCGAAATTGCCTACACCACC
>CAZEGA010000045.1:0-4539 GCA_964511675.1 uncultured Rheinheimera sp. | reverse complement strand
CTCACTGGCACTGCCGCAGGTAGCCATTATTACCAATGTCGCCCCATCCCACCTGGAAGGTTTTGGTGATGTATATGGTGTGGCGCGGGCTAAAGGGGAAATATTCAATGGCTTGCCGGATAACGGTGTAGCCATTATTCCCGCTGACTGCGAATACCGCGACTACTGGCTGCAGCGGCTGGATGGCAAGCAGGTACTGCAGTTTTCGGCCCAAAGCCCGGCCGACTACCAGGCAACGGGCGTTATGCTGGACGAGCAGGGCTGTGCGGGCTTTGAACTGACGTGCCCGGCCGGCCGGCGTTTTATCCGGCTGACCATTCCGGGTAAACACAATGTGTCCAATGCGCTGGCTGCTGCTGCCGGTTGTATAGCACTGGGTGCCACGCTGGACGATGTGCAACTGGGGTTGTCGCAGATGCAGCCGGTAAAAGGCCGCACCAATATCAAGCGGCTGACCGATGCTGTCCGGTTGATTGACGATACCTATAATGCCAATGTGGAATCGGTTAAGGCCGCCATTGACTTGTTGGCATCCTATACCGGCTACCGCATTCTGCTGCTGGGCGATATGGCCGAACTGGGCGAAAACGCCCGTTTATACCACGAAGAGATTGGTTTATACGCGAAACAATCCGGCATTAACCTGCTGTTCACCCTTGGCGTGCTATCACAGAGCGCCAGCGACTTGTTCAATGGACAAGGCGCGCATTTCAGTTCGCGTCAGGCCCTGATGCAACGCCTGATGCCAATAGTGGCAGAACAGCAGGATGTCACCTTACTAGTGAAAGGCTCGCGCAGTGCGAAAATGGAATTAGTCGTGCAGGACTTGCTAGAGAGATGTCAGCAGGAGAGTAGCCCATGCTAGTCTGGTTAGCCGAGTATTTAACCCAATACTTCAGCTTTTTTAATGTATTCAGTTATCTGACGTTCCGCTCGATCCTGGGCATTTTAACGTCATTACTGCTAAGCCTGTATCTGGGGCCGAAACTGATTGCCCGGCTGCAGCAGATGCAGATCGGCCAGGTAGTGCGCGGCGACGGCCCGGAAAGCCACTTTTCAAAGAAAGGCACACCTACCATGGGCGGCATCCTGATCCTCGGCTCGGTGCTGCTCAGCACCCTGCTGTGGGCCAATCTGGAAAACAAATATGTCTGGGTGGTGCTGTTTGTGCTGGTCAGTTTTGGCTGGATCGGCTTTGTCGATGATTACCGCAAGGTGATCCGTAAAGATCCTAAAGGCTTAATTGCCCGCTGGAAGTACTTCTGGCAGTCGTTGTTTGCCATTATTACCGCGGCGTTTTTATATTTCACCGCCGAGCGGCCGGCAGAAACCGCGCTGCTGGTACCTTTTCTCAAAGATGTGATGCCGCAGCTGGGGTTATTGTTTCTGGCGCTGAGTTACTTTGTGATCGTCGGTACCAGTAATGCCGTAAACCTGACCGATGGCCTGGACGGGCTGGCAATAGTGCCAACTATTATGGTGGCGGGCGCGTTCGCTATCATTGCCTATGTCAGCGGTAATGTGAATTTTTCGGCCTATCTGAATATCCCTTACCTGCCACACGCCAGTGAACTGGTGGTGTTTCTGGCGGCACTGGTTGGCGCCGGGCTGGGCTTTTTATGGTTTAACACCTATCCTGCACAAATATTTATGGGTGATGTCGGTTCGCTGGCGCTGGGAGCTGTGCTGGGCGTGGTAGCGATACTGGTACGGCAGGAGATAGTGCTGTTTATTATGGGCGGTGTGTTCGTGATGGAAACACTGTCAGTCATCCTGCAGGTCGGTTCGTACAAGTTACGTGGCCAGCGTATTTTCCGTATGGCACCTATTCATCATCACTACGAATTAAAAGGCTGGCCCGAGCCGCGGGTAATAGTGCGGTTCTGGATTTTATCGATCATTTTTGTGCTGGTGGGTCTGGCGACCCTGAAACTGAGATAACACATGACACTGAGCTTAACGAAAAAGCGCATAGCGGTAGTGGGGCTGGGCCTGTCGGGTCTGGCCACGGTGCGCTTTTTGCTCAGCCAGGGGGTTAAACCGGTGCTGATGGACAGCCGCAGCAAACCGGCGGGTATTGAACAGGTGGCCAGCGAAAAGGTAGACGGCATTTATCTGGGTGAGTTCGATGCTAACCGGCTGGCCAAGATGGACATCATAGTGCTGAGCCCGGGCCTGTCGCCGGAACATCCGGCCATCCGCTTTGCCGTGGCGCAGGGCGCCGAACTGCTGGGTGATGTGGAGCTGTTTGCCCGTTATAACACCAAACCGGTGATTGCCATCACCGGCTCTAACGGTAAGTCTACCGTCACCAAGCTGGTCGAGGCCATGCTCAATGCCAGCGGCATACGTGCGCTGGCGGCGGGCAATATTGGCCTGCCGGTGCTGGATGCCGTTATGCAGCCGGACACACAGGTCTATGTGCTGGAGCTGTCGAGTTTTCAGTTAGACACCACGCACAGCCTGCACAGTGTTGCCAGCGCCCTGTTAAATGTCAGTGCCGATCACCTGGACCGTTACCCCGGTATGGCGGCTTATGCGGCGTCCAAACAGCGGGTCTATCAGCACACGGCGCTGGCGGTATTTAATCTGGATGATGCGGCCACTATACCGCAGCAGGCAGAACACAGCCTGGGAATCAAGCTGGCCGATGCCGGTTATGGTATTTGCCTGCATAACGGCGAGCGCTGGCTTAAGGTGGGTGCGGAGCCGCTGTTGCCGGTAGCCGCCATGAGCCTGTTTGGTGCGCATAACGAATTTAATGCCCTGGTGGCCTGTGCGCTGGCTCTGGCGGCAGGTGCCAGCCGTGACGGCCTGAGCAGCGCGCTACGCAGTTTTGTCTCACTGCCGCACCGTTGTATTCTGGTGGCAGAGCACAACGGCATACGCTGGATTAACGATTCCAAAGCCACCAATATCGGTGCGACCCTGGCGGCTATTGCCGGGTTAAGGCCGGGTGTGGCAGGCAAACTGCTCCTGATCGCCGGCGGTGATGGCAAAGGCGCCGATATGAGTGAATTGCAAAGCGTGCTGGACAACGCGGTGGATACGCTGATTACGCTGGGGCAGGATGGCCCGGCCATAGCGGCGTTAAAACCCGGCGCGGTGCAGGTTAAAACCCTGCAGGAGGCGGTAAAAGCCGCAGCCAGACTGGCAAACAGCGGTGATATGGTGTTGTTGTCACCGGCCTGCGCCAGCCTGGATATGTTTAAAAGCTATGCCGACCGGGGTGAGCAGTTTACCGCCGCCGTGAAAGCGGAGGTGCTATGAAGCAACTGGCACTTAACCTGCTGAGAAAGCCACTGCAAAATCCGTTGCAGGGGTTGGGTCACTGGTGGTATGCGGACGATGGCAGCACTTATGACAAGCTGTTTGTCACCCTGCTGCTGCTGATCCTGGCCATAGGCGTGGTGATGGTAACCAGTGCATCGGTACCGGTGGCGGCCAGACTGTATGATAACGAGCTGCATTTTACCATTCGCCATCTTATCTACCTGGCAATTGGCTTTTCTGCGGCGCTGGTGGTACTTAACCTGCCGGTGCAGTGGTGGCATAACAACAACATGCTGCTGTTGCTGGCGGCACTGGCACTGTTGGTTGCCGTGTTAATTCTCGGCCGTAATATCAACGGCAGTACCCGCTGGCTGGCGCTGGGGCCAATTAATATCCAGGCCGCCGAGCCGGCCAAATTGTTTTTCTTTGTCTATCTGGCCAGTTATCTGGTTCGGCGCCATGAAGAGGTGCGGGAAAACCTCAAAGGTTTCCTTAAACCCCTGCTGGTGCTGTTTGCCTTTGCGGTACTGTTACTGATGCAGCCCGATCTGGGCACCGTTATTGTTATGTTTGCCACTGCAGTGGCCTTGCTGTTTCTGGCGGGCGCCCGGTTGTGGCAGTTCTTTGGCCTGATCCTGACCGGCCTGCTGGCAATAGGGGTGCTGATTGTCTACAGCGAATACCGCTGGAAGCGGGTGACCGCCTTTCTTGACCCCTGGGCCGACCCCTTTGGCAGCGGTTATCAGTTAACCCAGTCGCTGATGGCGTTTGGCCGTGGTGGCTGGTTTGGTCAGGGCCTGGGTAACAGTATCCAGAAACTGGAATACCTGCCGGAGGCCCACACGGATTTTATTTTGGCAGTGATTGCCGAAGAAACCGGTTTTGCCGGTGTCGCCGTGTTGCTGTGCCTGATTTTTATGCTGGTGTACCGCGCTTTATGGATAGGGCAGCGTGCGCTGGCCAAGCACATGAGCTTTCATGGCTTTCTGGCGTACGCGATGGCGATCTGGATAGGTTTTCAGTCAGCAGTGAATATAGGGGTGGCCACCGGCGCTTTGCCCACCAAGGGCCTGACCCTGCCGTTTGTCAGCTCTGGCGGCAGCAGCCTGATTATTATGCTGATGGCCGCCGCCCTGTTGCTGCGTATTGATTTTGAAGTGCGGCTTAAAGGCAAGCAGGCGATCAGCGGAGGCCGGCATGACTAAACCGCGCATTCTGATCATGGCCGGCGGCACCGGCGGGCATATATTCCCGGCCCAGGCGGTA
>CAZEGA010000044.1:7809-17203 GCA_964511675.1 uncultured Rheinheimera sp. | reverse complement strand
GAATATGGTCGTGGCGCATGGTGTTAATGTAGTCAATCATCGCCGCCAGCGTGGTAGACTTGCCCGAACCGGTCGGGCCGGTTACCAGCACCAGCCCGCGCGGGTTTTCGGCAATGGTTTTAAAAATATCCGGTGCGCCCAAATCGTCCAGCGTTAACACTTCACTGGGAATAGTACGGAACACCGCTGCTGCACCACGGTTCTGGACAAAAGCGTTAACCCGGAACCGGGCCAGGTTGGGTACTTCAAACGAGAAGTCAGATTCCAGGTTTTCTTCGTACTCTTTACGCTGTTTGTCAGTCATAATTTCGTACACCAAGGCGTGTACCTCTTTATGCGACAGTGGCGGTATATTCAGTTTGCGTACGTCACCATCAACGCGGATAAGCGGCGGTACGTCAGCAGAAAGGTGTAAATCTGATGCTTTATGTTGCACACTGAACGCCAGTAATTCGGTAATATCCATGACAACTTTTACTCCACTTTGCCAATTGATATGAATAACATAGCAGAACAACTACAGCTCGCCTATCACAACCTGACAGAAAAATGCCGGCAACTGGCCGTTAACACGGACCAGGTGCAACTGGTTGCGGTAAGCAAGACCAAACCGGTTAGTGCCATTTTGCAGGCGTATCAGGCCGGACAACGGCATTTTGGCGAAAATTACCCGCAGGAGCTGGCCGCCAAAGCAACAGAGCTGACCGGCTGCACGGAGATGATCTGGCATTTTATCGGCCCGCTGCAATCGAATAAAACCCGGCAGGTGGCCGAAACAGCCCACTGGGTACACAGTATTGACCGGCTGAAAATTGCCGAGCGCTTAGCGGCACAGCGCCCGGCACAGTTGCCAAGGTTAAAGGTGCTGCTGCAGGTGAATATCAGTAACGAGGCCAGCAAGGCCGGTATCACACCGGAGCAGCTGTTGCCTTTGGCGCACCAGCTTGCAGAGCTGCCGGCACTTGAGCTCAAAGGCCTGATGGCAATACCGGCCCCCGGCGACAGCGCAACCGCTTTTGCTGCCATGCAGCAGCTGTCACACAAGCTGCAGCAGCACTACCCGCACGCCGGCGAATTATCTATGGGTATGTCAGATGACTGGCCTTTGGCTCTGCGATATGGCGCAACTATGATACGATTAGGCAGCGCAATTTTTGGCGCCCGCGACTACCACAAGGAATGAATGCACAAATGAACGATAACACGGTGGCCTTTATTGGTGCCGGCAATATGGCGCGCTGCGTGATTGCCGCCATGGTTAATGCCGGTTACCCGGCGCAGAATATTATTGCCGCTAACCGCAGCCAGCCCAAACTCAGCGCCCTGGCCGCTGATTTTGCTATTCAGACCACGCTGGACAATATTGAAGCCGTAACCAAAGCCGATGTTATCGTGCTGGCGGTAAAGCCGCAGATCATGCAGCAAGTGTGCGAAGCGCTGATTGCCGCCGCGCCAGACATTGCTGAAAAGCTGTTTGTTACATTAGCCGCCGGCATTACCGTGGCGCGCTATCAGCAGTGGCTGGGCAATATTCGCTTAGTGCGCGCCATGCCCAATACCCCGGCGCTGGTTGGCCTGGGCGTTACCGGTTTATTTCCGTCCGGCTGCTCCAATTACGAAAAAGCCTTTGTCGATCAGTTGTTCAGCGCCAGCGGCATCACGGTCTGGCTGGAACACGAAGAGCAGATTGACCATATTATTGCTGTTACCGGCAGCTCGCCCGCCTATTTCTTTTTCTTTATGCAGGCCATGCAGCAGGTAGCAGAACAACTGGGGTTTACCCCGGCTCAGGCCAGACAGATGGTGGCACAAACTGCGCTGGGCGCCGCTACCATGGCGCTTAACAGTGAGCACAGTTTTGCCGATCTGCGTGCGCAGGTAACCTCCAAAGGCGGTACCACGCACGAAGCGATCAGCACTTTTGCTGAGCAGGGCCTTGAAAAAATGGTGTCGGACGCCATGTATGCGGCAATCCGCCGTGCCCAGGACATGGCGCAAAGCCTGTAATTACTAACGGAGATAACTGCAATGCAAGCTGTGCTGTTTCTGATTGATACCGCTTTTAGTCTGTACCTGATGGTCGTTATTCTGCGGCTGTGGCTGCAACTGGCCCGCGCCGACTTTTATAACCCGTTCAGCCAGTTTGTGGTAAAAGCCACCAACCCGCTGGTATTACCGCTGCGCCGCGTCATTCCAAGCCTTGGCAGCCTGGATACTGCCACCCTGCTGCTGGCTTATATCATTACGCTGGCCAAGTTACTGCTGTTGCAACTGTTGCCGTCCGGCCAGGTAGCGCTGGTACCCAGCCTGATCTTCGCCTTTATTGTGCTGGTAAAAGAAATTTTTACCCTGCTGTTCTGGATTTTAGTGATCCGCGCCCTGCTCAGCTGGTTTAGCCAGGGCCGCAGCCCGGTTGAATATGTCATGCAGCAGTTAACAGAGCCGGTGCTGCGCCCGGTACGCCGTATCATACCGCCCATTGGCGGCCTGGATTTATCGGTACTGGTAGTGCTGGTTGGCCTGCAGTTTTTAAATATTCTGTTTACCGGCTGGGTTGGCCGGATTTGACCGCAGTCAGCCGCGCAGGCGGGAACCTGCGCCTTAAACTGTATATTCAGCCCAAGGCCAGCCGTGACGACTGGGCCGGCCTGCATGGCGACGAGCTTAAAATTGCCATTACCGCCCCGCCGGTTGATGGCAAAGCCAATGCGCATTTACAGAAGTTTCTGGCAAAAAGCTTTGCTGTGGCCAAATCCCAGGTGCAGATAGAAAAAGGCGAACTGGGCCGGCATAAAACCGTGCTGATCATCGCGCCGAAACAGCTGCCCGCGCTGGTGGAAAACCAGCTGGAGCCCATGTAAAACCACTATACTTAATGCCCGCAACTGAATACCGAGGTCAACCATGAAGCATTTTATTATCGCCCTGCTGCTGGGCTTAGCCGTTAGCTGCAGCGCCCTGGCCGGACAGAAAAAACAACTGGGTAACTGGGATGTACACTACATTGCCTTTGCCTCGCCGTTCCTGACGCCCGAAGTGGCACAGCAATACAAACTGCAGCGCAGCAAATACAACGGCATTATTAATATTTCAGTGCTGGATAAAACCAGCCAGCAGGCGCAAAAAGTCGCCCTGCACGGCATAGCCAAAGATTTACAGGGCCGCCAGCGCACGCTGGAATTTACTGAAGTGGTTGAAGGTGATGCCGTGTATTATCTGGCACAGCTGCCTTTTCACCACGAGCAGCGCTTTTGGTTTACCCTCAATATCAGCAGCGGCAACCAGACGCAGCAACTGAAATTCGACCAGACGTTTTACGTAGACTAACCACCATGACCAATAAAATCGTGCTGGCTACCGGCAATAAAGGCAAGGTAGCAGAGTTAAGCCAGATGCTGGCGCCGTTTCACCTGACGGTGCTGCCGCAGACCGAACTTGGCGTAACCGATGCCGATGAAACCGGCCTGACCTTTGTTGAAAATGCTATTTTAAAGGCACGTCATGCCACCCTGGTTACCGGCCTGCCCGCTATTGCCGACGATTCCGGCCTCGCTGTAGATGCGCTGGGCGGCGCACCGGGTATTTACTCGGCGCGCTATGCCGGTGAAAAAGCCAGCGACAGCGCTAATATCGACAAGCTGCTTATCGCCTTAAAAGATGTGCCCGCAGCACAGCGTAGTGCGCAGTTTCATTGTGTACTGGTGTATTTGCGCCACGCTGAAGACCCCACACCGCTGGTATGTCACGGCAGCTGGCACGGCGAAATTACCCTGGCCCCGGCCGGTAACGCGGGTTTTGGTTACGACCCTGTATTCTTTGTCCCCGCTGAAGGCTGTACCAGCGCCGAACTGCCCCGTGAGCGCAAGCAGCAACTGAGCCATCGCGCTAAAGCCCTGGCGCAGTTACTGGCACAGCTGCAACAGCTTAAAGGCGCATAACCGTGGCCCTTACGCTACCGCCGCTGGCGCTGTATATCCACATTCCCTGGTGTATCCAGAAATGTCCGTACTGCGACTTTAACTCGCATGCGGTTAAGCAGGGTATTCCGGAGCAGGAATATATTGCCCATCTGCTGGCTGATTTAGAGCAGGATCTGCCCCTGGTTACAGGTCGCCGCTTAAGCAGTATCTTTATTGGCGGTGGCACACCCAGTGTATTTAGCGCCGCAGGCATAGCGGCTATTTTGCAGGGCGTACAACAACGACTGCCGTTTACCGCTGATATTGAAATTACCATGGAAGCCAACCCCGGCACCGTCGAAGCCGAACGTTTTGCCGGCTATGTTACCGCCGGTGTCACCCGTTTTTCCATTGGCGTGCAAAGTTTTCAAACTGCACAGCTAAAAGCACTGGGGCGAATTCATGACAGTGCTGAAGCCATTAACGCGGCGCAGCTGGCGCAAAAATTGACAAAAGCCCTGCCGCTCAACAGTTTTAATCTGGATTTAATGCATGGCCTGCCGGGGCAGGACTTAGCAGGCGCCCTGGCCGATCTGCAACAAGCCATTGATTTGGCACCGCCGCATTTATCCTGGTATCAGCTGACGATAGAACCGAATACCGCCTTTGCCTCCAAACCGCCGGTGCTGCCGCCGGACGATACGTTATGGGATATCCAGCAACAGGGCCTGGCACTGCTGCAACAACATGGCTACCAGCAATATGAAATATCGGCCTACAGTAAACCGGGGCATCAGTGCCGGCATAACCTGAACTACTGGCGCTATGGCGACTATTTAGGCATTGGCTGCGGCGCGCACGGTAAAATTACCCTGCCCTCGCGCAATGCCATTTTGCGCACGGTAAAAATAAAACACCCCAAAGGCTATATGGATATCAGCCGGGGCTATCTCGATAACCGTGAGCAGGTGGAAGCCGAAGACAGACCGTTTGAATTCTTTATGAACCGCTTCCGCCTGCTGGAACCCTGCCCACACAGCGATTTTACCGCCTGTACCGGCTTACCACTTAGCAGTATCAGCGCAGCCATCAGTGAAGCCGAGCAAAAACAGCTGCTGTATGTCAGCGATACACACTGGCAAATTACCGACAAAGGCGCCCGTTACCTGAATGACTTGCTGACGTTGTTTATATAGTTATCACTCAAGAATTTACCTGCATCAGACAATCTGATAGGGTACAAAATTAACGGCCAGAGCATGTTGACGAGAAATGGAGCTCCAACACAGTGTACTCCCCTGATAGCCCAACGAATTTTGCTTTTCTTGCCGAGCATGACGAGCTTTTTGTCGAGTTGGCCAGTGCAGCAGAGCGGGCATTTGCCGGTGATCCTAACACCACGTTAATTAAACTGCGTCAGCTTGGCGAAGCACTGGCTCAACACATTGCTGCCCTTGCCGGTGTTGATTTTGATGAAAAAACCTCACAGGCCGATCTGCTGTTCAAAATAAATAAAGAGTTGCAGCTTGATCAGGTAGTACGCGAGTTGTTCCACAACTTAAGGATCGAAGGCAACAAAGCAACACATCAATTCCGTACCAAACACAAAGAAGCCATCAATGGCCTGATCGTTGCACGCAAGCTGGCGATTTGGTTTCATCAATCTTTTGGCAAAACAGGCATTCAGTTCAAACCTGGCCCTTTTGTACCGCCTGCCGATCCAAGTGCGCAGTTACGCCAACTGCAAAGCGACATCGCCAGGCTAAAGGCCGATCTCGAACAGGCCAATATCGACCTGAGTTCAAACCAACAGTTCACCGCGCTGCTAGCCAAAGAAAAAGACGAATACGCCGCCCTGGCAGAAGCCATGGATGCCGAGTCGCGCACTCTGGCTAAACAGGCTGTAGCCAATGAAGCTGAACTTGAACAGCAACAACAAGAATACGAAAACAAAATCAAGGCGTTGCAGGCTCAATTAGCTGCCAAAGACAATCAGGCTCAAAATGCACAGCGCCAGCAGCTCAGCCAGCATACCCAGGCAGCAACCCGGCATATCGTTCTGGACGAAGCCCTTACCCGTATTCTGATCGACCAGCAACTACAGGAAGCGGGCTGGCAAGCTGATAGCGAGGGGCTGACTTATAAAAACGGTACCCGCCCGGAAAAAGGTAAAAATATCGCCATTGCCGAATGGCCGACAAACTACAAAGGTGAAGCTGGCCGTGCTGATTATATGTTGTTTGCCGGTTTAACACCCGTTGCTGTGGTCGAAGCAAAAAAAGAAAACACCAACGTCGCCGGGAAAATTCCTCAGGCAGAGCGCTACAGCAAGGGTTTATCGGTCACGCCGCCTTTAACCGGTGCCTGGGAACTGGCCGGGCTGACCATCGCCTGGCCTGATGAACAGGAAAGCCACTATAAAGTGCCCTTTGTCTATTCCTGCAATGGCCGCCCCTTTGTACCACAACTGGCCGAGCAATCCGGCATCTGGTTTCGTGATGTACGCAACCCGGCCAACACCAAACGTGCCCTGCCCAAATTTCATACGCCAGATGGTTTGCTGGATTTACTTAAACGCAGCAAGGAAGAAGCGCAACAGGCACTACAGCACGAGCCTTTTGGTTATCTGAAATTACGCGATTATCAACAAAAAGCGATTATTGCCGTAGAAAAAACACTGGAACAGGATATCCGTAGCGCACTGCTGGCTATGGCCACCGGCACCGGTAAAACCCGTACCATCATCGGCCTGATGTACCGTTTTCTAAAAGCCGAACGTTTTAAGCGTATTTTGTTTCTGGTAGACAGAACCGCCCTCGGCCAGCAAGCCATTGACGCCTTTAATGAAGCGCCACTGGAACAGAACTACACACTATCCAAAATTTATAATCTGGCTGAACTGGGCGATATGGCCGCCGAAGCGGAAACCCGTATCCAGGTTGCTACTGTGCAGGCCATGGTAAAACGTATCTTTATGAGCGACACTCCACCGCCCATTGACCAGTTCGACTGTATCATTATTGACGAAGCGCACCGCGGCTACACGCAGGATCAGGAAATGACCGAAGGCGAGCTGGTCACCCGCGATGCCAGCCAGTACCTGTCCAGCTATCGCCGGGTGCTGGATTATTTTGACGCGGTAAAAATTGCATTAACAGCAACCCCGGCCAAACACACCAGCGAGGTTTTTGGCAAACCGGTGTACACCTATTCTTACCGCGAAGCCGTGGCAGATGACTGGCTAATCGACCACGAACCGCCCATTCGCTACCAGACCCTGCTGACTCAAATGGGCATTAACTTTGCTAAAGGTGAAACTGTCAGTGCTATCAACACCCAAACCGGTGAAGTGGAAACTGCCGAGCTGGACGACGAACTGAATTTTGAAGTGGATGCCTTCAACCGCCGCGTGATCAACGAAAATTTCAACCGGGTGATCTGCGAACAACTGGTACAGGAACTTGACCCTCTCGGCGACGAGAAAACGCTGATTTTCTGTGCCACCGACTTGCACGCTGATATGGTTAAGCGCTTACTCGATAAAGCCTTTAAGGCTGTATACAACGGCCAGTACAACCAGGCCGCCGTAGCTAAAATTACCGGCCAGAGCGATAAAGTCGAGCAACTGATCCGCCAGTATAAAAATGAACGCTACCCCAATATTGCCATTACCGTAGACTTGCTCACCACCGGCATCGACGTGCCCAAAATCTGTAATCTGGTGTTTATGCGCCGGGTAAAATCGCGCATTCTGTATGAGCAAATGATTGGCCGTGCCACCCGTCGCTGCGACGACATTGGCAAAACCGTATTCCGCATTTACGATCCGGTGGATATTTACGCCGCCCTTGCCGACGTCAACACCATGAAACCGCTGGTGAAAGACCCGAATATCACCCTTGAGCAACTGCTGGATGAGCTGGTCAACCCCGACAGCCTGCAACAAGCCTTAAATGCGCCCGGTGAGCAACAGGGCGAAAGCCATGCCGATGTGGTGTTAAGCCAGCTCAGCCAGAAACTGATGCGGGTACTACGCAAAGCTGATAACAAAGCCGAACATCAGCCAGCATTAAAAACCAAACTCAACGAACTGCAACAACTCTGGGGCGTGGAGCCGAAAAACCTGCATACTCACCTGCGCCAGTTAGGGCCACAACAAGCGGCTAAATTTATTCAACAGCAAGCCGGATTAATCGGCCAGCTTAACAGCATTCAAGTCTTACTGGGCAGCGAATATAAACCGGTGATTTCAGAACATGCAGACGAGATCCGCGAGCGCAGCCAAAGTTACGGTGTTCATCAGCGACCGGAAGATTACCTCGACAGCTTTAATCATTTTATCCGGCAACAACTGAACCAGAGTGCCGCTTTAGCTGTGGTGGTAAATAAACCGCGCGACCTCACCCGCGACCAGCTCAAAGACATCAAACTACTGCTTGATCAACACGGCTACAGCGAAGCAACCCTGCAAAGTGCCGTGCGCCACCAAACCAATCAGGACATTGCCGCCAGTATTATCGGCCATATCCGCCGTGCGGCACTGGGCGAAGCGTTAGTCCCCTTCGAGCAGCGGGTGGCCCAGGCCATGCAACACATCTACAGCCAGCACAACTGGACACCCGCCCAGCGCAAATGGCTGGAGCGTCTGGCCAAACAACTCACCCACGAAGTTATCATCGGCCGCGACACCATTAACCAGATGCCCGCTCTCGAAGGCGGTGCCAAATTGCTGGACAGACAATTAAACGGGCAACTGGATCAAGTATTGGCGGAACTGGCAGAGGGGCTTTGGGCTTAACAGTGCCGACATGTCGAGAAAAAGCATTTTTATCGACACCAAAACCACTTATGTCGATGGGATCGACATGTCCTTAAAATAATGCTGGTCACTATTTTATTTTAATGATTAAATTAAAATAACAACACGGCTTAATTTAACTTAAGGCAACATCATGGAAAGAGGACTGACCGGCCAATATGTCTCTGCCATTGCGGGTGGTCACGCCTGTCAGGCGTTTGTCCCCGCACCTCTGCCGCCGCAGCCTGCCCTGCACCTGGATAACAAACTGCAAAGCCGTATCAGCGAGGCCATGCTGGCACTGGGGCGACTGGATGCCATCAGTACCCTGCTGCCAGACGCGCCGCTGTTTCTGTACAGCTATGTACGCAAAGAAGCGGTGATGTCCTCACAGATTGAAGGCACCCAATCTTCGCTGAGCGATCTGATGCTGTTTGAAATGGAAGGTATACCCGGCGTACCTATGGACGATGTGCAGGAAGTGTCCTGCTATGTCAATGCCCTGACTCTCGGCGTACAGCGTATTCGTACCGGCGAACCCATCACCTTTCGCCTGCTGACAGATCTGCATCGGGCCCTGATGACCTCAGGCCGGGGCATCAGTAAAAGCCCCGGCGAATTTCGCCGGAATCAGGTATGGCTTGGCGGCCATCGGGCAGATGAAGCCACCTTTGTGCCAGCACCGGCCAACGAGCTG
>CAZEGA010000044.1:0-7799 GCA_964511675.1 uncultured Rheinheimera sp. | reverse complement strand
TGGCCAACTGCTGGGCCGCGCTGGAGCGCTTTATCAACGATATACCGGAAGCCACAGATCCGCTGCTCAAGGCGGCGTTGTCCCATGTGCAGTTTGAAACCATCCATCCTTTTGTCGATGGTAATGGCCGCCTGGGGCGCTTGCTGATCCCACTGATCCTGGTAGCCGCTGGCGTACTCAGCGAACCTTTGCTTTACGTTTCGGTGTTTTTCAAAAAACACCGTCAGCTGTATTACGAACGCTTGCAGCAGGTGCGCCTGAGCGGTGACTGGGAAAGCTGGCTGTTGTTCTTTGTCGATGCCGTTACCGAAACCGCCCGGCAGGCCGTAGCCACCGCACAACAACTGAATGCCCTGCATAACGAACACCGGGGGCGATTGCCCGCTCTGGGGCGGATCGGTCTTTCTGCCGGGCAAGTACTGGACGCCTTGTTTGAACAGCCGATTGCCAATATCAACACCCTGGTACAACGTACCGGCCTGACACCGGCAACGGTTGGCAAAGTTATGGATACCCTGGCCAGCCCGGAAATTGGCCTGGTCAAAGAATTAACCGGCCAGAAGCGTAACCGCATCTATGCCTATACCAGCTACATTGACATACTAAATCAAGAGTAACCCCATGACCCAAAACGACATAGTGCAAAAACTCTGGAACCTGTGCGACGTACTGCGCGACGACGGCATTAACTACAGCGACTACGTTACCGAACTGGTACTGCTGCTGTTTATTAAAATGGTGCATGAAAACACCGAAGCCGAAACCCTGGACAAGCACACCCTGCCCCAAGGCTGCCGCTGGACCGATCTGAACAGCAAATCCGGTATTAACCTGCTGAACGACTACAAGCGTATTCTGCTTAGCCTGTCTACCGGCAAAGACGCCGCTGGCAAACAGGTGCATGAAGATCCGTTGATCAGTGCCATCTATGCCGATGCACAAACCCGGCTGCGTGAGCCGCGCCATCTGGAACAGATGATTAAAACCCTGGATCAAATAGACTGGTTCAGCGTGCAAAAAGACGGCCTCGGCGATTTATACGAAGGGCTGCTGGAAAAAAATGCCAGCGAAACCAAATCCGGTGCCGGACAATACTTCACCCCAAGAGCACTAATCAACAGTATGGTGCGCTGCATTCGTCCGCAAGCGGGTGAAGTCATTCAGGACCCGGCCGCAGGCACCGCCGGCTTTTTAATTGCTGCCGACCAGTACATCAAACAACATACCGACCAGCTGTTCGACCTTAGCGCTGCCCAGCAAACATTTCAGAAACAAAAAGCCTTTATCGGCGTGGAACTGGTGCCCAACACCCGCCGTCTGGCGTTAATGAACTGCTTACTGCACGGTATGGAAGGCGACGACGAAGGCGTGGTGCATTTAGGCAATGCGCTGGGGCAGGTAGGACAAAATCTCAACGCTGCCGATATCATACTCGCCAACCCGCCGTTTGGCACCAGCAAGGGCGGCGAAGCCAGCATCACCCGCGACGATTTAACCTTTGATACCAGCAACAAGCAACTGGCATTTTTGCAGCATATTTACCGCAACCTGAAACCCGGTGGCCGCGCCGCCGTGGTACTGCCCGATAACGTGCTGTTTGAAGCCGGTAAAGGCACCGATATTCGCCGCGATTTAATGCATAAGTGCAATCTGCACACCATTTTACGCCTGCCTACCGGTATTTTTTATGCCCAGGGCGTAAAAACCAATGTGCTGTTTTTTACCAAAGGCAGCGCCAGCGATAAATTCCAGCAGGAAAACTGCACCCAGAATGTCTGGGTTTACGACCTGCGTACCAATATGCCCAGCTTCGGCAAACGCACGCCCTTTGGCGAACAACACCTGCAACCGTTTGAAGCTGTGTACGGCGAAAAACCCGAGGGCAGCAGCCCACGCAGCGAAGGCGAATACAGTTTTAATGCTGAGCAAGTCGACGTGGCGGACACAGACGAAAACCAAGGCATCGACCAAAAACTGGCTCATAGCCGCTGGCGCTGCTTTAGCCGCCAATGGATTGCCGAGCACAAGGGTGATTCGCTGGATATCAGCTGGCTAAAAGATAAAGACAGCATCGATGCCGCCAACCTGCCCGAGCCCGCAATACTGGCCAGTGAAGCCAAAGCAGAACTGACCGCCGCCCTGGATGAATTGGATGCGTTATTGGTGGCGTTGGAAGGGGCGGAGTGATGGCTCAAAATCGTTATTCCCGTGAAAGCGGGAATCCACTACCAGAAGGATGGTGTTTTGCCACTATTAGCGATATTTCTTACAAGGGGAAACAGAGAATACCTTCTGAAAGTGAGCGTTTTATCTATGTAGATATTGGCAGTATCAACAGGGATAACAAAACAATCGAAAATCCACAGCATCTGATCGGAAAAGACGCTCCAAGTCGAGCCAGGAAAGCCATCAATGCTAACGATATACTTGTCTCCTTAACCAGACCAAACTTAAATGCAGTTGCATTAGTTCCATTAGATCTGGATGGCCAAATCGCTTCAACAGGTTTTGAAGTAATAAAAACTATCTTAGTAGACAGCCGATATATTTTTGGATTATGCCGCTCAAAACACTTTATTGATGAAATTAGTGGTTCTGTTCAAGGAGCACTTTATCCCGCAGCAAAATCATCTGATGTTCAAGGCTACAGGTTCCCTCTCCCCCCACTAGCCGAACAAAAAATCATCGCCGAAAAACTCGACACCCTGCTGGCACAGGTAGCAACCACCAAAGCCCGCCTTGAGCGCATCCCGCAAATCCTAAAACGCTTCCGCCAATCTGTCCTCACTGCGGCGGTGAGTGGGAAATTGACGGAGGAGTGGCGAGGAAACCACTCCTGCGAACCAGCTTCCGAATATATAAACCAAGTAGCTCAAATTAGAGATGAGCTTAAAAAAATAAAGGTTCTGAAGAAAAACTTCGGGCCAACAGAACACCCTGAAGGATTATTTTACGGTATACCAGAGTCTTGGGAATGGGTTGGCTTTGAACATATAGCAAAACACGATAACAATGCTCTTAAAGCTGGCCCATTTGGCTCAGCTCTGAAAAAATCCGATTGTGTTTCTCAGGGCTATAAAGTTTACGGACAAGAGCAAGTTATTGCTAATGATGAGAGGTTGGAAACTTACTACATTGATGATAGGAAATATCGTCAGCTTGAATCCTGTGCAGTAGCCCCTGGAGACATACTGATTAGTTTAGTTGGCACAATTGGTAAGGTTCTTATACTTTCTGATAACTCTGAGAAAGGCATTATTAATCCACGATTAGTGAAACTTGGCCTGCAAGATGCGGTAAACAAAAATTATATTAAACTCTATCTGAATAGTCCGATTGCCCATGATTTTTTTAAAGGCTTTAGTCATGGCGGGACAATGGAAATTCTGAATCTTGGAATATTAAAAGAGCTGCCAGTTCCCTTTCCTCCGCTCGAAGAACAAAACGAAATCGTCCGCCGTGTTGAACAACTCTTCGCTTACGCCGATAGCATTGAACAACAAGTGCAAACCGCGCTGGCACGGGTTAATAACCTTACCCAGTCCATACTGGCCAAAGCATTCAGGGGCGAACTTAGCGCCGACTGGCGCAAAAATAACCTCGAGCTGATTAGCGGCAACAACAGCGCAGCAGCCCTGCTTAATAAAATTAAAGCCGAGCGTGAAGCGGGGGGCAGTAAAAGCAAAAGGAAAAAACCATGACAACGCTTATGCAAAACGCTACGTATCTGGACTTGCTGGAGCAAATATCCCACACCTACGCCACAGGCCGTAGCCTGGCGTTGCAAGCAGTGAATACGCAGTTGGTGCAAACCTACTGGCAAGTAGGGCAACAGATTGTGGAGTTCGAGCAGGGTGGCAAAGACCGGGCTGAATACGGCGCGAATTTGCTTGAGCGACTGGCAGCCGACTTGCGACTACGTCATGGCAAAGGTTTTAACCGCAGTAATCTAACCTATATGCGCTTGTTTTATTTGCGCTACCCAATAAGTGCGAAGCCTTCACACAAATTAAGCTGGTCGCACTATGTGGAATTGCTCAAGCTGGATGATCCCCTGGAACGTGGCTTTTACGAGCAACAAGCGATTACCGAACGCTGGTCGGTGCCGGAACTGAAGCGCCAGAAGTCCACTTCCCTGTTCCTGCGTCTGGCCGCCAGCAAAGACAAGGCGGGCGTTCTGCAACTGGCACAGCAGGGCCAAATTGTCGCACAACCGGAGGATCTGCTGCGCGAACCCTATGTATTCGAGTTTCTGAAAATACCGGAACCGGCCCAGCTTTCAGAGACACAACTGGAAACCGCCTTAAGCCAGCATTTGCAGCAGTTTTTGCTGGAGCTGGGCAAGGGATTTACCTTCGTGGGACGGCAATATCGCATCACTCTGGGCAACACACATTACAGGGTGGATTTGGTGTTCTACCATCGCATTCTGCGCTGCTTTGTGCTGATTGATTTAAAAATGGGCGAGGTGCAACACCATGACATCGGGCAGATGAACCTTTACCTCGGCTACTTCGCCAAAGAGGAGAATCAGCCTGAAGATAACCCGCCTATCGGCATCATTCTCAGCCGCAACAAGGATGAATTGCTGGTGGAATACGCCACCTACCAGATGAATAGCCAGCTTTTCGTGCAGAAATATCAGTTGTATCTACCGGATCGCGAGGAGTTGCGACGTGAGATCGAGCAAACCTTACGGGAGGCCGGTGAAACTGAGGATGAAGAGCAAGATAAGGGAGCTATTGGCAGTAAAAGGAAAAAACCATGATGCAATTTAATGTGTACTGTGATGAATCCTGCCCTTTTCCTCAGCTCATATCTGCGTACAATGTGTTATCGCAATAAATAAAATGGGAACTACCATGAGAACATCCACCGTACGTACCTTTGCCCTGTTACCGCTGGCCATCAGCCTGGGTTTACTGTCTGGCTGCGGCCCACAGCAAAGCCAGCCCCCTGCGCCGGAGGCAGAGCAGGTTGTTTTCAGCCAGCAAACCGAAGCCGAAAAAGCCAATGCGTTATTTGAACAGATCTTTATGGATAACGTGCGGCGCAGCCCGCTGCTGCAAACCCGGCTGGGTATTAAGGATGACTACGATAAATGGCAGGATTTATCAGATGCCCACTATGAAGCCGGCCTGGCATTAACCCGCCAGCACCAGGTGATGTTACAGGCGATAGATATAACCAAACTGGATGCCGGCACCCGGGTCAGTTACCTGCTGATGCAGCAAAACCTGCAGCAAACACTGGATGAGGCCAAATGGCGCCTGTACAACTACCCGGTTAACCAGATGTTTGGCACCCATTCCCAGGTACCATCGCTGCTGATTAACCAGCACAGCATTAAGGATGAAGCTGACGCCAAAGCCTATATTGCCCGGCTCAATGCAGTGCCGCAATTATTCAGCCAGTTACAGCAACAACTGCAGCAACGTGCTGATGCCGGTATTATTGCCCCGGCTTTTGTGTTCCCGCATGTGATCTCAGACAGTGAAAACGTGATTAAAGGCGCCCCCTTTGATACCGGCCCGGACAGCACCTTACTGGCCGATTTCAGCAAAAAAGTCAGCCAGTTGCCAATAGATGAGCATGCACAGAAGCTACTGCTGGATGAAGCCAGGATAGCCCTGCTAACCAGTGTTAAACCGGCCTATACCGGCTTGATCCGCTATTTGCACACCCTGGAGCAACAAGCTGACACCGTTGATGGCGTATGGCGTTTTAAAGATGGTGCAGCCTTTTATAACGATGCACTAAAACGCACCACCACCACTGACTTAACCGCCGGTGAAATTCACCAGATTGGCCTGAATGAAGTCGCGCGTATCCACGGCGACATGCAGGCTATTATGGCTAAAACCGGTTTCGCCGGTGACTTAAAAGCGTTTTTTAACTTTATGCAAACCAGCCCGCAGTTTTATTACCCGGATACCGCAGAAGGTAAAGCCGCCTATTTAGCCGAGGCCACGGCCATCATCGATCATATGCGCACCCGGCTGGATGAGCTGTTTCTGGTTAAACCCAAAGCCGATATGATTGTCAAAGCCGTGGAGCCGTTTCGCGAACAAACGGCCGGTAAAGCCTTTTACCAGCAACCGTCAATGGATGGCAGCCGGCCCGGTATTTACTACGCCAACCTGTACCGCATGGGCGATATGCCAAAATATGAAATGGAAGCGCTGGCCTACCACGAAGGTATACCCGGCCACCATATGCAGCTGGCCATAGCGCAGGAGCTGGACGCTATGCCCAAGTTCCGTCGTTTCGGCTTTTATACCGCCTATATTGAAGGCTGGGGCTTATACACCGAGCTGCTGCCAAAAGAAATTGGCCTGTATCAGGACCCGTATTCTGATTTTGGCCGGCTGGCCATGGAACTGTGGCGCGCCTGCCGCTTAGTGGTCGATACCGGCATTCACGCCAAACAATGGAGCCGCGAACAGGCCATACAATATCTGCTGGATAACACGCCCAATACACCAACCGCTGCGGAAAAAGCCATAGAGCGCTATATCGTCATGCCATCGCAGGCTACCGCTTATAAAATCGGTATGATTAAAATACTGGAGCTGCGGGAGAAGGCTAAAACGGAACTGGGCGAAAAGTTTGATATCCGCCAGTTCCACGATGTGGTGCTGAAAAACGGCGCCGTACCGCTGGATGTACTGCAACAACTGGTAGACGAGTATATAGCCGCCAGCAAAGCCTGATGGCTGAATTAAAAGCAACTGCTTTAAGTTCGCCCTGCGTTATATCACGCAGGGTGCTGGCGGATAATTCATTACCGCTCCAATTCAGCGCACAGTCTGCCGTCAGGGTATAATCAGCAACCCAATCTACATCTATAACTTTTAACATAAATCCCCCAACTTCCCCGGATTCAGTCCATTTACAGCTTGCTGCCACATACTCATTCATTGCACCCTATGCATAGCAATATGGCTCCTGCCTTGTATTTACCGCAGCCGCGTCAGCCATTTTTCCAGCTCCAGAATGGCAAATACTGTAATACCCACAGCAACACATATCAGGCCGTGGCTAAACTGCAGCGGCTGGCTGCTAAACAGCTGTTGTAACAGCGGCTGGTAGGTAAACAGCAGCTGCAGGCCAAGCACTATAGTGACGGCTATCAGTACCGGGCCGGTGCCTTTTATACCTTGCAGCGACAACGACGGCCCCTGCATATAGCGCACACTGAATAAATACCATACCTCCATCGCAACCAGGGTATTTACCGCCATGGTACGGGCGTAATCAACACTTAATTGCTGTGCCAGCGCCCAGTTAAATACGGCAAAAATGCCTGCGGTAAACAACACCGACACCAGCAAAATACGCCACAAAATAAAGGGCGAGACTAAGGCTTCGTCTATTTTGCGCGGTGCGCGCTGCATCAGGTTATGCTCGGGCGGTTCAAACGCCAGTGCCAGCGCCAGGCCAATAGAGCTGACCATATTAACCCATAAGATCTGCAGCGGCAGTATGGGTAAGGTTAAGGCAAACAGCAGTGCCAGCACTATCGCCAGCGATTCACCGCCGTTTACCGGCAGCAAAAATGCTATCGCCTTTTTCAGGTTATCGTACACATTGCGCCCGGCGGCCACCGCCTGGGCAATGGTGGCAAAATTATCATCCAGCAGCACCATTTCACTGGCCTCACGCGCGGCCTCGGTACCGCTTTGCCCCATGGCAATGCCAACATCGGCACGTTTTAATGCCGGCGCATCGTTTACCCCGTCACCGGTCATCGCCACCACATCGCCCTGTTGCTGCAGGGCTGTTACCAGACGCAGCTT
>CAZEGA010000043.1:13625-17349 GCA_964511675.1 uncultured Rheinheimera sp. | reverse complement strand
CCACAGTCAACAGATAGCGCCTGTCAAGACGCTGCGCGCCATGCCCGGCGCACCCCGAAAAAATGGGGTCAGAGTTAATCTGACCCCATTTTTTTAATCATCTTTAAATGCGGGATATCATCTTCCAGGTAAGGCTCGCTGGCCGGTTTAAACCCCAGATCCTGATAAAACTGCTGCAGGTAGCACTGCGCCGAAATATAAATATCGGTATCCGGCCACAGCGTTGTTGTCACTTCCAGTGTCTTTTCTACCAGCACCCGGCCTAAGCCTAAACGGCGTGCGGTTTGTGATACACATACCCGGCCGATACCGGGAAAGCCGTCAAAGCTGACACCGGGCGCCAGTATGCGGGAATACGCTATCACCTTATCCCCTTTTTTCAGGATAAGATGCCGGGTTTGCGGATGCAGGTCTTTGTCATCCAGCTCCGGATAGGGGCAGTTCTGCTCTACCACAAACACATCCACCCGTAATTGCAGCATGGCGTACAGCGTATAGGTATCCAGTTCAGAAAAGGTCAGTGTTTGCCACTGCATGCGATATAGCTCCCTGATAGCAGAAAACCTCACTATACCAGAGGTTAATAGCCACTGCCCAGCCTGCAACAGGGCAAGCGGGCCGCCGGCGTAATATGCCGATCATAAAAATAAGACCTTTATGTAACGGAAATGACATTAAAGCCGTTTTTAATACAGCAGCCTATTACAAGCTTTTTACGGAGCATAAAATAATGTCAGACAGTAAAACAACCGTTGTTATCGACAACTCCGGTGTCGATCCGCAAACCAATTTCTCACTTAACCCAAGCTTTGCCGCCATCGTTGACAGCCGGATGGCGCGGCGCAGCTTTCTTAAAGGCAGTGTAGGGGCTGCCGTGGCGGCCTTTATTGGCGGCTCACTGGCCGGCTGCAACAGCAGTGACGACGAGCCTGTGCCTGTAATCCCACCGGTAACTACCCCGCCTTTACTCGGCTTTACCGCTATTGCGGCCAGCCGTGGCGATGTGATCAGCATACCGGCCGGCTACTCTGCCACCGCCTTCCTGCCGTGGGGCACGCCGCTTAACGGCAGTTACCCGCCGTTTCTGGCCGATGCCACCAATACCGGCGCCGAGCAGGAGCAACAGGTTGGCATGAACCACGACGGCATCCATTTTTTCCCGATAGATGTGCGCAGTGGCGGCGACAGCTCCGGCGAAGGCCTGCTGGTCATGAACCATGAATATGTCGAACCGGCGGTACTGCACCCGGACGGCCCGACCGGTTTGCCGCGCCCGGCCGATGAAGTACGTAAGGAAATGGCGGCACATGGTGTCAGCGTGGCACATATTATCAGACAGGCCGACGGTAGCTGGGAGCTGGTAAACAACAGCCCGTTTAACCGCCGTATTACCGGTAACACACCGATGGCACTGGCCGGACCGGTGCGCGGCAGCACTAAAGTTATCACCAAATACAGCCCGGATGGCAGCCTGACCCGTGGCACATTAAATAACTGCGCCCACGGTTTTACGCCCTGGGGCACCTATTTAACCTGCGAAGAAAACTGGGCCGGTTACTTTATGAATGCCGATGCGCTGCAACCGCGCGAGCACAGCCGTTATGGCGTTGGCCGCACTAATGGCCGTTATTACTGGGAAACCGCCAGCCCGGCAGCCGATCAGTACCAGCGCTTTAATGCCAGCACTATTGGCACAGCGGCGGCTGAAGATTACCGCAACGAGCCGAATACCTTTGGTTGGATCGTGGAAATAGACCCGTTCGACCCCGACAGCCTGCCGCAAAAACGCACGGCGCTGGGCCGTTTTGGCCATGAAGGCATTGTCTTCGGCCTAGTTAACGAAGGTCAGCCGGTAGTGGCATACTCCGGTGACGACTCCACCTTTGAATATATCTATAAATATGTGTCCAATGCGCCTTACTTTAAAAACACCGCCGGTGGCCATCTGCTGAATGACGGTATTTTATATGTGGCAAAATTTAATGCCGATGGCAGCGGCGAATGGCTGCCGCTGGATATTAACAATGCCGACTTTGCTGCCAAAGCCGCCGCGGCCGGCGTCAGCTTTGCCGATCAGGCTGATGTGCTGCTGAATACCCGGCTGGCAGCCGATATTGCCGGCGCCACCAAAATGGACCGGCCGGAATGGGGCGCAGTACACCCGCAAACCGACGAGGTATATTTTACCCTGACCAATAACACCGCCCGTACAGAAACCGATGCCGCCAACCCACGCGCCGCCAATGCTACCGGCCATATTATCCGCTGGCGCGAAGACGGCAATCAGCACGCGCTGACGTTTAACTGGGATATTTTCCTGCTGGCCGGTGATGTCGGTACAGCCACCCCAGGCACGGATTTGACACTGACTGCTGATAACCATTTAGCCAGCCCGGATGGTATCTGGTTTGATCATAACGGCGTGCTGTGGGTACAAACCGATATGAGCGGCAGCCAGCAATCAGACGGACCTTACGGTAATAACCAGATGCTGGCGGCTGATCCGCTAACCCGCGAACTGAAACGCTTCCTGGTCGGGCCGACCGATTGCGAAGTGACCGGCGTGGTAACCACACCGGATGGTAAAACCATGTTTGTGAATATCCAGCACCCGGGCGACCGCTCCACACCAGGTAATTTCACCAGCCACTGGCCGGATGGCGGCAGCAGCCGGCCACGTTCCGCTACGGTGGTCGTGACCAAAGATGACGGTGGCGTGATCGGCAGTTAAAAGCTAAACCGGCCGCTTAAAGCGGCCGGTTTATTTTTTACTCACCGGACTAATGCGGCCTTGCTGCCGGGCGTTGCCCCTGGCGGTGCTCAGGCCGCTGCACTTTAGGCTTTTTCGGCCGGTAAGGTTTGCTATTCAGCTTCGACTCTGCCAGCGGGTTGGCAGGCTCAAACCCGGCCATCACCTGGCGTGGCAGCTGCTGTTTGATCAGCCGCTCAATCCCGGCCAGATCTTTGGCTTCGTCGGCACAGACCAGCGAAATAGCATGGCCGGCAGCACCGGCGCGGCCGGTACGGCCAATACGGTGTACATAGTCTTCCGCCACATTGGGCAGTTCAAAATTTACGACCTGTGGCAACTGGTCAATATCCAGACCGCGGGCGGCAATATCGGTCGCCACCAGCGCCCGCACGGTACCAGCCTTAAAATCGGCCAGCGCCTTGGTACGGGCATTCTGGCTTTTATTGCCATGTATAGGCGCCGCTTTAATACCGGCCTGTTCCAGATGCAGGCTCAGCTTATTCGCCATATGCTTGGTTTTGGTAAACACCAGTACCTGCTGCCAGTTGTTATCGTTAATCAGTCTGGTTAGCAATGCCGCCTTACGGTTTTTATCCACCGGGTACAGCAACTGCTCTACCCGCTCGGCCGTAGTATTAGCCGGTGCTACCGACACCTCCAGCGGGTTAGCCACCAGGCCCCTGGCCAGGGCGCGGATCTCGTCAGAAAAGGTGGCGGAGAACAGCAGGTTCTGCCGTTTTTTCGGCAGCAGGGCGAGAATTTTTTTAATGTCATGAATAAAGCCCATATCCAGCATCCGGTCGGCTTCATCCAGTACCAGCAGCTCCAGCTGGCCAAACTTCACCGCGTTCTGCTGGTACAGATCCAGCAAGCGGCCCGGTGTCGCCACCAACGTATCAACACCACGGCGCAGCGCCATCATCTGCGGGTTAATTTTTACCCCGCCAAACACCACGCTACTGCGCAGTGGCA
>CAZEGA010000043.1:0-13615 GCA_964511675.1 uncultured Rheinheimera sp. | reverse complement strand
GTGGCAGGTGCTTGCCATATTGCGCCACGCTTTCGGCTACCTGTGCCGCCAGCTCCCGCGTCGGAGTTAAAATCAGCGCCCGCACATGGTTAGACTGCACCTTACGGCCCTGGGCAAACCCCTGCGCCAGTAACTGCAGTAACGGCAAGGTAAAACCCGCGGTTTTACCGGTACCGGTTTGCGCCGCCGCCATGAGATCACGCCCGGCCAGCACAGCAGGGATCGCCTGCTGCTGAATAGGTGAAGGAGTGGTATAGCCTTTGTCGGCAATGGCTTTAAGTAATTCAGGTAACAGGTTTAAATCAGTAAATTGCATGCGATATCCCGCAGTAACATGCTGCGAAATAACACTGCCGCAGCTGCAGTTACCCTCAAAATGAAGGGGCGCAGAGCTTACAGCAAAAAGCGGAAAGTAGCGATTAAAAAACACCGTATATAACATTTAGCGCAGAACGATTTATATTTACATAATTAATGCAAAATGGTTAAATGCGCCGCTTTTTTCTTCCCTGCTGATCAATCAGATAAACAATCAGCAACATACTAAGGACAGGTGAGATGTTAACCCGGCTTATAATCAGCACAGCATTATTAACAAGCGTATTTTATTTGCAGCCCAGCTACGCGGCAGATTTACACCGCTGTTTCGTAAACCAGTTAGAAGCACCTTGATTAAGGCTGTTATTGTTACCACAATAACTCAGTAAACATTAAACCAGAAGGCAGCTGTTTTGCGTATATCTTACGACCCGGCAAAAAATGAGCGTAACATTAAAGAACGCCAGTTGTCTTTTGATGAAGCGGCTTACTTTGACTTTGAAACGGCATTAATTACGGTTGATGTTCGCAAAGAGTACGGCGAATAAACGAGAGGTAAAAACGTATGGCAAAAGCAAATAAGCCACTTACCACGCCGGACGGCGAACTGCGGGAAGATTTAACCGATGAAGAACTGGCGCGTTTCCGCCCGGCGGCTGAGGTATTGCCGGCCAGTTTAATGTCAAAGTTGAACAGGGGCGGTCGGCCGGTATCGGAAAACCCCAAAGTGTCCACTACGGTACGCTTTGATCCCGAAGTATTGGCAGCCTTTAAAGCCACCGGCCGGGGCTGGCAGACACGTATGAACAATGCGCTGAAAGAATGGCTGGCAACGCATTAATCAACATCACTTTAAAGGTAATATAATGGCTAAATTCGTAGTGGGGCAAAAGGACCGAGCATTTTGATAAGATCAAATGCCGGTATTGCTTAAATGGTAAGGTTCATGAAGGCTGGTTCCGGGAAAGTCAGCTTACCATAGTTGAAAAAGAGCCGCTGGATTATGATTTTTTATAAAACCATAATCCGGTTGCCTTAACCATTATCCGCAGTCGTCATATCAAACATTAGAATACTTGAAGTTCAAATTGGAATTGCTGCATAAGTCAGATAACCATCTGGCAGGCAGCATTGGAAGCGTTTGACCGTTCGGTACTGAGTAGCAGTATTGGTGATTTCGATATCAGCTTGACTCCAGGCATCCTGCCCTGCGCCTAAAGGCGCCATGCTGCGCATGTTCAAAATCGTTCCTGACGATTTTGTCCAGGGCAATACTGGGACGAAGAAAAACAAAGCTGATATAACTATTCCAGAGACTATAATGCGATGATAAAAACAATAAGACTAATATCCCTCTGGCTTTTAACCGTCTGGTTATTGGCTCTGCCTGTTGCCGCACAGGTGCAACTGCATAAAACCGCTGTGGGTGATTACCAGTTATATCTGCCACAGACACCGGCGCAGCATATTCTGGTGGTAGCCCATGGTATGTTAGGTAAAAATGAGCAGGCGTCGCAGCAGGCAAAAACCTATGCCGAACGCTGGATACCTTACGCCGAACAACATGGCCTGATTATTATTGCCCCGGTATTTGACGACGAGCGCTTTGGTAACTTGACTCAGGGCTATGGCGGATACCGTAATTTGTTCGGCAAATACATTCGGGCCGATAATTTCGTGCATCAGTTGGTTGAACAATACCGCAACCGTACCCACTCCGGCTCAGGCCAGTTCTACTTATATGGCCATTCTGCCGGCGGCCAGTTTGTTGCCCGTTATGTGGTCAGCCATCCCGATCGTGTTATTAGTGCTGTAATCAGCGCTGCCGGCAGGTATTCCTATCCGAATGAGAGCGTGCCATGGCCATACGGCGCGGCATCTCTTACTAAAAGCATAAGCTGGGACGAGGGCAGCATAATGCGGCAGGAGCGCGTTACTCCACAACTGATAAATTATGCCAAAGCCGCAGCCAGAGTGCAGATAGTGATAGGTGGCTCAGACACCGAAGCACAACCCGGCCGCCCGGCGCACACCGGTAGTAACCGGCTTGAGTATGCCCATAGCTGGGCCTCAGCGATGAACAATCTTGCCAAACGCTATAACATGCCCGCCAATATACAGGTGCATCAGGTAACAGGTGCCGGACATAACTCGGCCAGACTTACTCCCAAAGCCGCTGCCTTGCTGTTTTCTGAATGATGATGATTTTCATCTCAAGCGCTGCTGATAAATCGGGTTTTGCTGTAACCGTCACACATCTTGATATAAAACATTACAGCGTAATACTGCCCACTTAAGCAAACGCTAAAGCGACATATGCCGGTCCTGCTATTTCCAAAGCCAACAGATAGGTACTGCAAAAGAGTTAGCGGCAGCCTTTAAAGGCAGGCAGCTGCTGCCGGAATATAGCAATATCCCGCCTTGCCAGTCACTGCCGGCCACTTCAGCCAAACGGCGTAAACCTGCGCCATCTTTCTGCTGAATTGTCGCAGATTTCTTAACTTCAACCCCCCACACACGACTACCTTGTTCAATCACTAGATCAACTTCAACCTGATCCTTGTCGCGGTAGTGGGAAAATTTTAATTCACTATTTACCCATCCGGCCTGGCAAATCAGCTGTTGGACAGCAAAGCTCTCTAATATGGCGCCAAACCTGCCTTTGGGGTCATTCCATTGCTCCCGGTACTGCTGACAGAGATAACTCGCCACTCCCGAGTCGATAATATGCAGTTTGGCTGCTTTCACCAGGCGGTTGGCACCATTTTTATGCCATGCGGGTAAACGCCTGATAAGGAACAGCCGTTCCAGGATAGTAACGTATTTATCAATCGTCTGACGGCTGAGTTGCAGATCTCCGGCAATACTATTCACATTCAATAAGTTGCCTGTACGCAATGCAAGAAGTTTCAGTAAAGTCGCCAGTTCATCGGCATCACGTATTTTTGCAATATCACGCACATCCCTTTGTATAACAGCATCCAGATACTGTTCAAACCAACGACGCGCTCTACGTTCTTCCCGGCGAATAGCTTCCGGATAGCCACCAGCAACCACAGCATTCACTATGTCATCAATGGGAAGGATTGTTCCTGTCACTGCAGGTTTAATTGCGTTGGCAATAATCAGCTGCAAAAGTGACTGACGGCAATGGTGCTTTTCCTGCTCTGACAGCGGTTGCAAATAAATCACTTCCATGCGCCCGGCCAGAGACTCGCGCGCATTGGGCAGCAGGAGCAAATTTGCTGACCCCGTCAGCAGAAAACGCCCCGGTTTCCGGTTTTTGTCAACATCGGCTTTTATCGCCATCAATAACGCAGGTACACGTTGTACTTCATCCAGAGTGACATACTCCGGCAGCGAACGAACAAAACCCGTCGGGTCATCTTGTGCTGCCATTAAAAACGAAGTGTCGTCAAAGGTGATGTATTCGCGACCGGGATCGAGTTCTTTGACAAGTGTGGTCTTACCAACCTGGCGAGGCCCCAGCAGACAAACGACAGGCGTATCAGATAAGGCCGTTTCAACTTCTCTCTTCAGATACCTTGGAAACCTGTTTGTCATATAACCCTCTTTAGATTTGCACCACATTTTATGTAGCTGAAAATCGTCCAATTGCCAACCATCTACTCGTCTATATGTAAAATACAATATCGTCCAAATGTAATTTTTTCTCCGTCCAATTGCAAACTTCACTACCATACCATCAATAAATGAGAGCAGAGTAAAATTCAATCTATTTAAGCGGTACTTAAATATCTGCCCATGGTTAACTATAAATACCCATCCGGCCCGGTCTTGCCACTGGCCCGAACTGACCTTTCTGGTCGGTGTGGAAAAACCACCGTATATACAAGTGGCCAGCCAAAGCGGTTATGAACTGGAATTGCTGCAACAGGTCAGCCTGCAGCAACTGCCGCTGTTTGGCAAAAACAGCTACCACCTGCTTGGCCGCGATGCCGCGTTAGTGCAACGTTTTGATCAGGCCTTGCTGGCATTTCAGCAAAGCCCGGAATACCGGCAGCTGCAGTTAAAATATTTTCAGCAGGCTAACCAGTAAGGTTGCGCTAGCAGCCGTCAGCCGCTCAGGCTAACGGCCGGTACCGGCAATGCTTGCTCAGGTATTGCTCGTGGCCGGTGATCTGTTGTGCCGTATCCACCAGGGTTTTATGCATGGCCGCCAGGCTGCGCGGTACATCAATCTGCTGCTTAAACTGTAAGATCGGCGCTGTTGTTGCAGGAAAAATATTCTGCCCGAGCAGCACCGCTATCCAGCTGTCCTGCTTAAACAAATCTTTCTCGTCAATCCGCAGGTGGCCATGCAGCTTAAACAGCTCCAGCCGCTGCTGTAAGGAATCCGGGATCGCCATCTGGCGGCAGTAATTCCAGTAATCGCTGTCATCGCGGCCGGTGGCGTGGTAATGCAGAATAATAAAATCCCGGATATGCTCATACTCAGCAATGGTCTGGCGGTTATATTCATCAACATTGACCTGACTGCAGGCCTTATCGGGAAACAGGCTGACCAGCCGCATAATACCGCGCTGCGTCAGGTGCAGGCTGGTTGACTCCAGCGGCTCCAGAAAACCGGCCGCCAGCCCGATAGCCACACAATTATGCTGCCAGAATACCTGCCGGCGGCCGGTAGTAAATTTGATCTCTTTCGGATCGATCAGCACCTTACCGTCCAGCGTACTGAGTAACTTGTCCATCGCCTGCTGCGTGGTCATACACTGGCTGTTGAACACATTACCGCTGCCCATCCGGGTTTGCAGCGGGATACGCCACTGCCAGCCCGCCTCATGCGCCACGGCGCGGGTATAGGGGTGCAGCTCAGGCGGCAGGCTGCTTTGCGTCGCCACCGCCCGGTCGTTGATCAGATAAGCCGACCATTTGCCAAAATCTACCCCGACGGTCCCACCCAGCAGCAGGCTGCGGGTGCCGGAACAATCGATAAAAAAATCGCCACTGACAACTTCACCGCTTTGCAGTACCAGCTCGGTAATAAAACCCGACTGTGGCTGCTGCTGCACACTGACAACTTTGCCTTCTTTGCGGGTAACACCGCGCTGCTCGGCATAGTTACGCAAATAGCGGGCATACAGGCTGGCATCAAAGTGGTAGGCATAATCGAAGCCGGAAAACAGCGAGCGCGGATCATCCGCCGGCGGAATAAACTTATTGCGCTTTGCCAGTTGCCAGGCGGCCGAGTACTCCTGGATCGGCAGGGCATGGCCCTGCTCATGCTGCTGAAAGTAAAAATACGGCAACGGCATATAATCGAAATCGACACCAAAGCGGCCAAACTGGTGAAAATAGCTGTGCTGCCGCTGCGGCCAGTTCTCAAACTGGATACCCAGTTTAATCGAGCCGTTACACTTGCTGAGAAAATCATACTCGTCTATGCCCATGATGGCATTAAAGCGTTTAATTGGCGGAATGGTGGCCTCACCCACGCCGACAGTCGCAATATCGTCGGATTCAACCAGCGTCATGCGGCAGTTACCCTGCAGTTGCGAAGCCAGCATGGCTGCCGTCATCCAGCCGGCCGAACCTCCGCCGACAATAACAATATGTTCAACAGCATTTGTTCTGTTCATTATCCTGTTCCTTTGTTATGCCACGCCATGACCGAAAAAAAAGCTGCCCGGTACAGCGGCAGCTTTTATTACTGGAGCCAGCGTTTATCAGAATTTAGCATTAACGCCTAAATAATACTGCCGGCCATAATATTGGATGGTACCGGTATTATATTCCGCACCAAAGTAAGAGATATTCGGCTCGTCGGTAATGTTACTGACCGAGAACACGCCCTGGAAGGTGTCGGTAAACTGATACGACGCCTGATAATCGACAATCATCTCTGCCTTAAAGTAGGCCTGCTGGCTCTGCCCCAAGGCAATCTGATTACCGATATAGTCATCGCGGTAGCGCACATTGATACGGGTAGAGAACACATCTTCGTAGTCATAGAACAGCGCTGCTGACCACACCACCTTGGATAAACCCGGCAACGGTGATGTTTCCGGGAAACCGCCTTGTACTGCGCTGAATTCGTTTTTCAGCTCACTTTCGGTATAAGACACGTTACCGCTAAAGCCCAGCCCTTTCAACGCGCCCGGCAGGAAGCTGAACGTCTGGGTATAAGCCAGCTCAGCACCACGGATATAACCGCCTTCGGCATTGTTAAAGCGTGCACTGTAATTACCCGGTGTAACCGGAATACCGGTTTCCGGATTGACCGCCGGCACTTCTATGCCAGCACCAGCAAAATTAAAGTTCTGCTGGGTAAACTGCTGCACCGTAGATTTAATATCTTTATAGAATAAGGCGGCAATAAAAGCGCCTTCGGTTTCAACAAAGTAATGCTCATAAGACAGATCATACTGCACGGCGTAGAACGGTTTTAACGCCGGGCTGGTATTGGCATTTAAGTCAGCATAACGTATGCCCTGCTCAACCCGGGTAAAATCCCAGGAACCGCCGACCCGCATATCCGGCATCTCCGGCCGCGCCATCACCCGGGCCACTGCAAACCTCAGTTGATCGTCAGGGGTCAGTTTCAGGTTAAGGTTCAAAGAAGGTAAGACGTCAGTGTATTCAATACCCTGGTTAACGAAGTCATAGTTACAGTTTTCAGTACCATAATCATCGGTGATACAGTCACCGCTGCCAGGCTGCGGTGCAGATTGCAAACCGGTACTGCGCTGCTTACTGCGGATCACCCGGGTACCAAGATTACCGTATAAATGCATATCGCCCAGTGACATGTCGATATTGGCCTGCACATAACCGGCAAAGGTGGTTTCGGTCACTTTGTTCGATTCAAAGAAGGTCCAGGCATTGTCCCAGCTCTTACCGGCAGCAGTATCAACACCATTGGCCAGCAGCCAGGCATTTTCAATCTGGTTGTTATTCACGGCCAGGAAATCACCGTAATGCGCCATCTTGCCACCGATATTCATCACGCTGTAGTCGCCGGCCTGCAGCTGGTAAGGCGCAAAAGCCTGGCGGATCACCGGGTTATCCGGATCTGTCAGATCCCAGCTCGATACCCATTTGCCGTTACGGCGGTCGAGGAAGTCGCCATCGGTGCCGTAGCGATACATCTTACGGTCAAAATCGTGGGTACGTTCAGCCCAGCGCACACCTGCGTCAACCGAACTGATATAGTCGCCGTCAATCGCGTAGTTAAAATCCAGTTTGGCGGATGTTGCTTCGTTCTTCTCGCGGTTTGGATATTTTTCCAGCGCCGTCACCATCATCCGGTTCGGATCAGACAAGCCGGCACGGCTGGCGGCATCTATACCTATGGTCGGTAACTCAAGCCCGTTCAGCTCGTATTGCACAGAGTAATTATTGGTCGCCAGCGGGAAAGCGGCGCGGGCATCGTCAAACAACGCCATCCGCAGTACGCTGTCCAGATAAACAGATTCACCGCTGGAGTGCGACACATCGAACGACACCATCAGGTCATTCAGTTGCAGATTAAGGTTAGACCCCACCGACAATACTTCACTGTTTACGGTACGGTCATCTGACGTAACCTGGAAGCCCATAGGAATACGGCCACCCGGCAGCGGAGCCTGAACAGCGTTGCCACTGGGGTTGCCATGGTAAATACCACCGACAATCACATCGTTATTGGCGCCGGACAGCACCGGATGGCTAAAACCAAAGATAGGGCCATCGGTCAGCGCACCTAAACCGTCAAAGAAAATACCGCGGTCTTTGCGTTCGGAATCAAATTTAGAATAAAAGGCATCACCCGACCAGGTCAGGGTGTCGTTTGGCATAAAGGTAAAAGTACCCATATAGCCATCACGTACTTCCTTACCGCCACGGGCATTCAGGTTAAAACTGGTTGGTACAATATATTTTTTGGTGCCGCCTTCTACCGCATTACCATCACAGTCGGTGTTGGACGTTACCGGTGCACCGTCAAACGGCAGCAGGCCGCAACGCGGCTGGGAATTAACAAACTGGGTGGAGATATTCGGCTGATCCAGCCTGGCATAACCAAAGCCCAGGCCCAGCGTATTATCGAGGAATTTGCCCTGATAGGAAAAACTCAGCCGCGAGCCAAACTCATCGGCTTCCGGGTGCTCTGATGCAGTATCGTTATAACTGCCGCGTACCTGAACGTTAAAGGTATGCTCTTTATCGTTCAGCAACGGGTTAGCCGTTTTCAGTTCAATCGTACCGGCCACACCGCCTTCAATCAGGCTGGCTTTTTGTGACTTAAATACCTGTGCCGAGTTAATCAGCTCAGCCGGATACTGGTCAAACTGCACCGAGCGGCCGCCCTGGTTCGATACCAGCTCACGGCCATTCAGGGTGGCAAAAACAAAGTTGCCTGACAGACCACGGATATTCAGCTCGCTGGACTGGCCCCCCGAACGCACGGCAGTAACACCTGGCAAGCGCGAAATCGAATCGGCGATAGAGACATCCGGTAAGGCGCCCATATCATCCGCAGACACCACTTCCACTACGGTATCGGCAAAGCGCTTTACGTTAAGGGATTCAATTAAGCTGCGGCGGAAACCGCGGATCTGGATAACTTCAACATCGGCTTCCTTGGCCTGGGTTTCATCATCCAGGTTTTCGGCGGCATAGGCTGGATAGGCAAATAACTGCATACCTCCAACCAGAAACGCAATTGTCAGTGCGCTGGGTTTGAACGTTTTCATGTGTATTCCTCAAACGATAGTTGTTATTTTTTTGAAGAGTTCCCTTTTACAGATCACCGGACAACGCGACATTTATTAGTTTAACACCAGACACTATAGGCCTAATTTTACAAGGCAACACATACACGCCTTAAAGTTAATGCACTGCATGGCTATCTGACAACCAGATGCATACGTATTCATGCATAATAGATAGCCGCTTTACTATACAAGGTGCCAACTGTTGATTAGATTTAACGGGTTGATGTTTCAATCAACAGAGATGGACCGGTTTTTTGTAAACCCATACAGGCAGCAAACACACACACAATCAACAGGGTTACAAACGACTTGCAAATTGATCGGGATGACAAGGCCTGATCAGACATTTATTTAAATAGCACCTAAAAATAACCAAACAAAAAGAAAGTTTGAAGGAGTTATTTGCTATGAGTTTACAATACAAGCCGCTTTCGCTGGTGGCTTTGGCGACGACTGCAGTGCTGTACGGCTGCGGTGGCGACGATGCTATCAACAAAACAGTAGTCTACGACGACAACAACAAAACCGGTCTATGGTGCCAGAACCCTGATATTGTTCAGGTGGTTGACGCCGACTTCCATCCGCTGAGCAGCAGCGAAATTAATGCGCTTAAAGCGGCCGCCATGGCCAGAGATGGTGCCGGTTTCAATGAAGCGGCCTTCAATGCCTACAGCTATGACTTTGACGGTATCGACTTATTCGCGGTACTGGGCCTGACTAAATCCGAGCTGGCCCGGCAGGCCGTGGCCAAAGCCGAAGCGCGCCAGTTTAAAATTGACCAGGGCCAGCAAGATATTTTTGGTGATGGTTTCGATGCCTGGTTCGATGGCTGGTTTGCTTCTGTCCCGCTGAACGACTATCTGGGTAAATCAGAACGTCTGGCCAAAGCCAGCCGTGGGTTTGCGCTTAGCCTGACCAGTGCCAACAATAACCAGGAAATTTGCTATACCCCGCCGGCATCCTGCCCGAATTACCAGGTGCCGGATGACAGTGGCCAGTACACTTGTATTACACCGGAAGACAACCCGCTGGCCGATATCCAGCAGCCGGTCAGCTATAGCGCACCCACCGGTGTCGCTGCCATCTTCTATCGTCACGCCAACCATGTGGAGAACGGTGACAACACCGAAGTATACCGCGACCTGACCGTGCATACCTGGAACGACCCGGATTGTACCGCCTATAAAGATGACAGCACTACTGACTGGGGTGTAGGTAAACCGGCCGCCGGTATTGATCCTATTTACGGTATCTACTGGACCATGAACCTGGCAGACAGCCCGGATCAGTGCGGTAATGTGATCGTGTATAACCGGGTGACCGGTGGCAAACGGATTTCCGAAGCCGACTTACGCCTGGCGCTGGGTAACTCCGGCACCTTCGTCAATATCGACAAAATGTCCTATCTGCAAGACGGTATAGTCCCTAACAACTATGATGGCCGCTTATATGCCAACCAGCACCCGCTGGTAGGGGCAGCCGCCGGTGGCGCCAAAGCCTGTGGCTGGGGTACAGCACTGAACGAATCCGGTGAGGCCTGTGTCGGCCAGTCGCTGGACAACCAATGTCCGGACGGTACTATTGCGGTCGGCGTAGGCCAGGAACAGATCGCCTCTAAGTGTATTGAGCTGTTCGATCCGGCCAGCACCACCCTGTACCTGCGCGGCGGATTTAACGACTGGGGTACGGCCAACCAGCTGTCCTATGTTGGTAACCAGTTCCGGCTGAACCTCAACTATGCCAGCCACCCTGGCGGTGCCACAGCCGACGAGGAAGGCACAGTAAACCACGGCTTTAAGGTTGCCGATGCCGACTGGTCAGACGCCACCACCTTTGGCGCTATTAAAGACGGTGATACACCGGGCGTAGGCGTTACCGCGCAACTGACAGCCGGTAATGGTGTGGGCCAGGACATGTTCGTTAAATTTGCCGAAAACAAAATTTACCAGTTCGTGCTGGATGTCGCTGATCCTGCCGCGGTTAAACTGACAGTAAACGACGTGCCGGTAGCGGCGTTCCCGCAAATTACCCTGGGATCTGCCGATGCGGAAAATTTTGAATACAGCGGCAACGGTGTTTACTTCTATCAGACTAATCTGGAGGCTGGTACGGTAACAGTAACCATAGCGGATGATTCCAGTAACTTTGCGTTAGGTGGCGCTGCAGGTGCCAGCGATTTAGTCCAGGATCAACCTTTAGCCCTGGTTAACGGTGGTTTACCGCTGTCGTTCACTGCTGCAAACGCCAATGTCTACAACTTTATCCTGGACTTGTCGGATACCGACACCCCCAGCTTTAAAGTAGAACAGGCGGCACCGCTGGGCTTATTACCGGTGTTTATCCGCGGTACTATGACCGGCTGGGGTGACCCGGCGCCAACGGAAGACGAAATTGTTTATAACCCAGCTAACCGTACTTACAGCGTCATTTATGGCCTGGAAGCAGCAAGCGGCGATGATAAACACCAGTTTAAGTTTGCCAGTCAGGCATGGGGCGGCCCGGTCGATTTAGGTCCGGATGCCTTTACCTTCTCGACAGATCCGGATGCACTGCCATTAGTGGCAGGCGGCAACATTGAAGTTCAGCCACCTAAATCAACGTCTTACCAGTTCCAGATCTCTTATGCAGAGGGTCCGGTTGGCGTATTGAAAGTGTCTGAAGCACCGATCTATATCCGCGGCGGTATTTACGGCAGCGGTGACTGGGCAGCAGATGAAACAATGCGGCTGAACTTTATCCCGACTAACCCGGGTAAACCGGATGAGGCAGGCCATGTCTACTCCAGTGTAGTCACCACCAGCGGCACCGGTTTCTTCAAAATTGCCGACTTTGACTGGGGCGGTGCCTACGGCTTTAACTACGGTGCAGCAACCGATGGGGTACAAGTCGTCTTGGGTGAGCCGTTGCAGTTAATCGGCGGCGGCGACAGCAAAGATATCGGCTTCCAGCATCCGGCGGGGCAGTACCTGTTCTCGTTCGATGATGTCACCAAGCAACTGACAGTGACCGCTGATACCGGTAACTAAGTTAAATGTTACACAAGAAGGCCGCAGTTGCGGCCTTCTTTATTTAGCTGCGAAATAAGATGGGCTTAACTGTAATGCCGGTCAGTTAAGGTTTCGGCACGAACCGGCTTAAATGATCAGCATTAGGCTTAACTACGCTTTCGCCGTCAGAACAGCGTATAGATAAAGGTGGCCAGCGCCGATTGCTGGGTTGCCACCACCAGCGCGCCTAATAACGCCAATACCAGAATTACCGGTAACAGCCAGATTTTCTTTCTGACCTTAAGAAAAGCATACAGATCTGCTAAAAATTCACGCATTAAAACGGCTTCTCCAAATCTTCAGCCTTTAACGGCTGGGTTCTTGTTTTATAACGGGAGGCAACTTTGGTTGTGGTCTGGTAATCCAGCTTGTTCAGCCAGCGCAGTACCATGCCCAGCGGCAGGATCATCAGATAAAACACCGCCCCCAGAATAATACGGGTGTTTACCCAACCTATTATCCCGGCAATGCCCATCCAGAATTTATAGGGGTAATAAATTAATGGTGCGGCCAGTGCATACAGCAACAGCAGCAGCACAGACACCGCTAAGGTCCACCATTGCCAGCTAAACGCAAACAGCCATGGCAGGCCAAAACCGATAATGGCCGGAAAAGCCCAGCTCATGGTTAACGCAAACTGCTTCAGGGTTGTTATATCGGGGCGTTGCACTGACATCATTGTTAATCCAGCCCATAGCTAACGGCTTTCGCCTGTTCAATCTGTTGTTGTGGCTGGGCTGATTTTGCCAGCACGATATTGTTCATCACCAGATAGTCCATTTCCGTCGCCAGAAAACAACGGATAGCATCCGCCGGGCTGCATACCGGCGGCTCGCCCCGTACATTGAACGAGGTATTAATGAGCACCGCACAGCCGGTCAGTTGTTCAAAGGCGCTGATTAAGCCGTAAAATACCGGGTTGCTGTCATGGTGTACCGTTTGCAGCCGCGCCGAATAATCCACATGCGTAATAGCCGGCAGGGTTGAACGCCGCTGATTCAGCTTTTCAATACCAAATAAACTGTTATCCACGCTTTGGCGCAATGACGGTAATACGTCGGCCACCAACAACATATAAGGGCTGCTGCCGCTGTGTTCAAAGTAGTCGGCGACCCGCTCTGCCAGCACTGCCGGCGCGAACGGCCGGAACGACTCACGCTGTTTAATTTTCAGGTTCATCGTGGCCTGCATCGCCGTATTGCGCGGATCACCGAGAATAGAACGGTTACCCAATGCCCGCGGGCCAAACTCCATCCGGCCCTGAAACCAGCCGACCACATTACCGGCAGCGATTTTTGCCGCCACCTCGGTATATAAACTGTGCTGGCTGATAATGTCGTATGGCAGTTGCTGGCTGTGCAGCTGCTGCAAAATCTCCTCATTCGAATACGCCGGGCCAACATAAGCGCCTTGCATACTGTCATGCCGGTTATCAGCACAGCGCTCGCCCTGATAATAATGATGCCATGCCACCAGGGCCGCCCCCAGAGCGCCGCCGGCATCACCGGCAGCCGGTTGCACCCAGATATTGTTAAA
>CAZEGA010000042.1:0-17515 GCA_964511675.1 uncultured Rheinheimera sp. | reverse complement strand
GAGCCTCTAAGATGCAGGCTATTTTTCACCATGTGCTGCCGCTGGCCATTCCGGGTATTTTAACCGGTGCTATCCTGGGCGTGGCGCAGGCGCTGGGCGAGGCGGCACCCTTGTTACTGATTGGCATGAAGTCTTTTGTCGCCTCGGTACCCGGCTCGCCGTTTGATCAGTCTACCGCCTTGCCGGTGCAGATCTTCCTGTGGCAGGGCAACGAGCTGCGTAATTTCTTTGAAGCACGAACCTCAGCCGCCATTATTGTGTTGCTGGCGCTGATGATTTCATTAAACGCACTGGCGATCTGGCTGCGCAAGAAATATGAAAAACGCTGGTAATGGCTATGAACATGACAAATAACAATGCTTTACTCACACAACCTGATTTAACAGCAGCGGAACTTACTATGAGCAATGTAGCGCAGGACAATACAACTAACCTTAAAATCATCGCGCGTGACGTTAAGGTGTTTTATGGTCAGGCTGAAGCAGTAAAAGGCATCAGCATGGACATTGCCCAAAACGAAGTTGTTGCCTTTATCGGCCCGTCTGGCTGTGGCAAGTCTACCTTTTTGCGCTGCTTTAACCGCATGAATGACACCATAGAGCAATGCCGGGTGACCGGCTTGATTGAAATGGCCGGCCGCGATATTTATGACCCGACGCTGGATGTGGTGCAACTGCGGGCCCAGGTAGGTATGGTGTTCCAGAAGCCGAACCCGTTTCCGAAATCCATTTATGAAAACATTGCTTACGGCCCTAAATTACACGGTCTGGCCGAGCGCAAGGCCGATCTGGATGACATTGTCGAATCCAGCCTGCGCCGCGCCGGTTTGTGGAACGAAGTCAAAGACCGGCTGGATCAGCCCGGCACCGGCTTGTCCGGCGGCCAGCAGCAACGTTTGTGTATTGCCCGCACTATAGCGGTCAGCCCGGAAGTGATCCTGATGGATGAGCCCTGCTCGGCACTGGACCCTATCGCAACGTCGATTATTGAAGAGCTGATCGATGAGCTGAAGCAAAACTTCACCATAGTGATGGTGACCCACAATATGCAGCAGGCGGCACGGGTATCAGACAAAACGGCGTTTTTCCATCTTGGCGAGCTGATTGAAATGGGGCCGACCAACGAGCTGTTTACCAACCCGAAAAACAAACGCACGGAAGACTATATTACCGGCCGTTATGGTTGATCCGGCTTGTTAACCCTTTATTGCTATTTCTGACAGGAGACTGGCGTTATGCCAAATAACAAGATCGGCGGCCATTACTCACAGGCCTATGATGAAGAATTACAACAGGCGGTAGACCGCTTGTTGCAGATGGCGGCACTGGCGCGGCAGCAGCTGAGTGATGCCATGCAGGCGTTTACCACGGCAGATAAAGTCCTGGCGCAACAGGTCAAAGACTCCGATCGCCAGGTGAATAATTTTGAAGTGGATATCGACGAGCATTGCCTGGATATCCTGGCCCGGCGCCAGCCGACCGCCACCGATCTGCGTCTGGTGCTGGCGGTGCTGAAAAGCATTAATGATGTTGAGCGTATTGGCGACCTGGCCAAGCGTATTGCCAAAACCTTGCTAAAAGATGCCCAGAATATACGGCCAACGCAGCAGCAACTGGATGACCTGTCACTGATGGGCGACAAGGTGCAGCAGATGCTGCAACGGGCACTGGCGGCGTTTGAAAATATGGATGCCGGCCTGGCGCTGGATGTACTGCGCGAAGATAAAGCGATTGACGATGACTATGGCCGTATTATCCGCCATAGCCTCAGCAGCATGATGGATGATGCCCGGCTGATCAGTGTCAGCCTGCAAATTACCAACGTGGCCAAGGCGCTGGAGCGGGTGGGGGATCATAGCCGTAATATTTGTCAGCATGCCATTTTCCTCAGTAAAGGCCGTAATGTGGCGCATCTGAATGATGATGAACTGCAGCAGGTGGTGGAGAAAAAACGCGACTAAACCGGCGACAGCAGTACTTTTTCAATATGTGGCGGTCCTGAGGGACCGCCACATACTTTAGCTCTCCCTCCCCCCAATGTGGTCACTCAGCGCAGCAAGCCCATGTCTGCCGTGTTCTTCTTTTGGCATGCACTGCCAGGCCGCCAGGTAGCAAACCCGCACCGGCTTGTCATGAAATGACAAGCTAATGTCGTGAAATGCGAGCCCGGTAATACTTATTCATCTTAGCATTGACGGCAACTCCGCCGGTTCAGGTACAAAAGGCGTGTTGCATATCCCTGATATGAATGAGGTATAGCCATTAACTCCCTGCCTCTTCTAACTTCAATAGTGACCAGGAGGCGAACCATGGCTTTTAAGGATCAACAGGAAACAGTGCTGATTGTGGATGACACTCCCGCCAATATTGCGCTGCTGAGTGCCACATTAAAACAGCACTATAAAATCAAAGCGGCCTTAAATGGTGAAATGGCACTGCAACTGGCCCGGCAGCAGGACGCTCCGGATCTGATCCTCCTTGATGTGATGATGCCTGACATGGATGGTTATGAAGTGTGCCGCAGATTAAAAGCTAATCCGCTGACTGCCGCCATTCCGGTGATTTTTGTCACGGCTAAAACAGAAACAGAGGATGAACAGCTTGGCTTTGACCTGGGTGCTGTCGACTATATTTCCAAACCTGTCAGCCCGCCGCTGGTGAAGGCCAGGGTACATAATCATCTGAAACTTTATGATCAGGCCCGTCATCTTGAAATACTGGTGCAAGAAAGAACCCGGGAAATACAAAGCACCAGATTAGAAATTATCCGCCGTCTCGGACGGGCCGCCGAATTCAAAGACAATGAAACGGGTATGCATGTTATTCGCATGAGTCAATACAGCCTCATGCTGGCCCGGGCGGCAGGTCAGCCGGAAGACTGGTGTCAATTGCTGTACCAGGCCGCTCCGATGCATGACATAGGCAAAATTGGTATTCCTGACCGGATTTTACTGAAAGCCGGCAAGCTGGATGCTGACGAATGGGAAATAATGAAACAACACGCCCTGTACGGTGCTGAAATTATCGGCAATCACCCGTCAGCCTTACTACAATTGGCTAAAGAAGTGGCTCTGACTCATCATGAGCGCTGGGATGGCACAGGTTATCCCAACGGGTTAGCTGCAGATGCCATACCTTTATCAGGCCGTATAGTCGCCATTGCCGATGTGTATGATGCGCTGACCAGCGACCGCCCCTATAAAACCGCCTGGCCGGAGCAACAGGCGGTCGGTTATTTGCAGGAGCAGGCCGGACGGCATTTTGACCCGGATTTAATTCAGCACTTTATCCGCTGCCTGCCGCAAATACGCCAGATCCAGCAGCAGTATGCTGAATCTGCACACTCTGTCAGTTAAGTCGCGGAGGCGGGCATGTATAGCTGGTTTTTCCCCAAATCTCGGTTGCCATTTGCCAAAGCTCTGGCGTTGTTATTTATTCCGCTGTTTATCATAGCGATGATTGCCGTCCTGACATTCACGACCTTCGTCAATTACCGCTATGCACAGGAAAACAGCTACCAAAAACTGCAGATGCTGGCGAAGGAGATAGTACACAGTATTGAACTGGCCAATGATGAAACCCACACCCAGCTCAGGATGATGTCACAACTGCAGGAGGACGGTTTATACGGCGACAGAGCCGCATCTGTGCGGATGGCAAAACGTATTCTGGAACAAAACGCCCAACACACTGCGGTGTATTTCGGTTATGAAGCTAATGCCGACGGCCAGGATGCTCAGGCCACTGCTGCAGACAAAGGCAAAAGTACGGACGCCAGCGGCCGTTTTTTGCCCTACTGGTACAGGGATAAACAAAATCCGGAGCAGTTTGTGCTGGAGCCGCTGCGAAATGTCGAAACCAGCCAGTATTATTCCGGCTTAAGGCAACTGTTTCAGCATTCAGGCCAACCGCAACTGATGGTGACAGAACCTTATCTGTATGGCGATAAACTCATTGTTGAATTCACCTACCCAATAGTGAGCCGGGAAGAATTTAAAGGGATCAGCGGCATAGACCGCAGCCTGGAATCGCTGGCCGGGTTTATCCGCGATCTGGCATTGCAGCATCAGGTTGATATCGTTTTGCTCAGTAAAGAACGTAAGATTTTAGCGACCAGCATTCCTCAGCGTGCGCTGGTGACAAAAAACGTCCTGGATACTGCCTTTGCCGGGGTTTTTCTGGCCGGGGAACAAAGTTCCGGCATTCTGCATCTTGAACATCCGCTCAGCCATAACAAAAGCCGGGTGGTCCAGACTCCTGTTGCCACCGGGAACTGGACAATCATGCTGCTGGATGATCAGGATTTGCTCGCTGACATTTTATCTCAGGTGGTAGCCAAAGCATTGGCTATAGCCCTGATTGGGGTCGGCGTTATCTCGGCTATGGTGCTTGCCTTTTCCACTAAACTGGCCCGGCATATCAATGAACTGGTCAATGCCGCCCGGACTCTGGCCGAAGGCCGGCTGGTGTATCCGGCGCACCAGGGCAATTCCCGGATCACCGAATGTCAGGCGCTGCAACAGGCCCATCAGCAACTGTTTTTGTCGTTCAGCGCCATTCACGATGCCTGCGCTGCTATTGCCGCCGGAGATTTGGACGTCTGTATAGAGGAGCGCGGGCCTGAAGATGTCATCACCAGAACCATCAATACGATGGTGCAAAGCAGAAAACTGGCCGAAGGGGCCTTAAAGCAAGCCGAAGAACGGTTCAGATACGCTATTGACGTCTCCGGCGACATTATCTGGGACTGGGATATTGCCAATGACTGTATCTGGCTGAACCGTAACTGGCTGGGTTTTGTGCCGGCCACTGAACAGCCCCAGTTGCAGACGATGAACTCGTTCAGCGATGTGATCCATAACGATGACATTATTTCCTTTCAACTGGCTATCGAACAGTGCCTGAGCGGCAATGGCGAATACCAGCATACGTACAGGGTGGTGAACCGGGACGGTGAAATCCGCTGGCATGCTGACAAGGGCCGGGTCATTCAGCGTGGCGAAAACGGTAAAGCCACCCGCTTTATCGCCTGTGCTTCAGACATCACGCCGCTGCGCCAGGCCCTGATCACCATTGAGGATATGCAAAAACAAACCCGGGACTTTCTTGATCATCTGCCCGCTATTGTGACCTTTAAAGATGCGGATCTGCGTTTTATGCTGGTCAACCAAAGCTGGAGTGATTTCAGCCAGATCCCGGAGCAGGAGGCGTTGGGCAAAACAGCGGCCGAGTTCTGGCCAGCGGAATGGGTTCAGCCACTGACACAACGGGAGCTGACCGTACTCAGGGATAAAGTGACTGTCACGTTTGAAGATACACTACAAACGCCTGCCGGAGAGCCCAGGTTTTATATCACCCAGAAGTTCCCCATTCTGGACAGCCAGGGCAAAGTAACAGGGGTAGGTGGTATCTCTCAGGATGTGACGAAAATCAAACAGAGTGAAAAAGCGGCCAGACAAAGCAAAGAAAGAGCAACAGCACTGCTGAATGCCACGCCGGAACCACTGCTGGTTGTGAATAACAAGGGGGAAATTACAGATGCAAACATCGCCCTTAGCCGTGTGTTTGGCTACAACAAACAGGATGTGCTGGGTAAATCCATTGCGATCCTGATCCCGGACCAGTTACAGCAAAAGCACCAGCAACATCTGGCCGGTTTTTTTGCGTCGCCGCAGCAGATGAATATGTCTTCCCGCACCGACATACCCGCCATCACCAGAACCGGCGACAAACTGCTGGTTGAGATCAACCTGAGCCCCATTCAGCTCAACGACGAAATGCACGTGGTGGCGGGGATCAGAGATGTGACACAACAGCGGGTGGCGGAAGAACGGCTTATTTCGGCCAAAGAAGAAATCGAACGCAAACAGGCATTATTGCAGACTCTGTTCGACAATATTCCCGACTTAATTTTTGCCAAAGATCTGCAGGGAGCTTATATCGATGCCAATACTGCAGTCGAAGCGCTGATCGGACGGCCAAAACCGGACATTATCGGCAAAACCGATCAGGATTTTTTTCCCCAGTATGCCGATCACTTCAGGGCTCACGATAAAAAAGTACTGGATACCGGCTGTACCCACAGTAACGAAGAATGGGTTGTTTACCCGGATGGCACTGAGGTATTGCTGGATACCCGCAAATCGCCGTTACGCTCAGGCAATGGTGAACTTATTGGTTTGCTTGGTATTTCACGTGATATCACAGAACAACGAAATACGTTGCGTTTACTGGAGGAATCCAAACGTGTGGCGGAGGAGGCCAACAGGGCCAAATCTGATTTTCTGGCCAATATGTCACATGAAATCCGCACTCCGATGAATGCCATTATCGGCATGAGTTATCTGGCGCTGCAAACCGAGCTGAGCCCGAAACAGAGAAAGTATATTGAAAAAGTACATCACAGCTCCGGCTCCCTGCTTGGCATCATTAACGACATTCTCGATTTTTCCAAAATTGAAGCCGGTAAGCTGGATATTGAACAGGTGCCTTTCCGCCTGGAAGATGTGCTGGATAACCTGACGGATCTGGTCGGATTAAAAGCAGAAGAAAAGGGCATTGAACTGCATTACGAGCTGGCCCCTGAGCTGCCGATGGCACTGATTGGCGATCCGCTGCGCCTGGGCCAGATCCTGCTGAATCTGGGAAACAACGCCGTCAAATTTACAGAACCCGGTGGTGAAGTGCTGGTGCGCCTCAGTGCCGAATCCGTAGCAGAAGATCAGATCAGGCTCTGTTGCAGTGTCAAAGACAGCGGTATAGGGATGAGCCCGGAGCAGCAACAAAAATTATTCCGCTCTTTTTCCCAGGCCGACAGTTCCACAACCAGAAAATATGGCGGCACAGGTCTTGGCCTGACCATCTGTAAAAAGCTGATCGAAATGATGGCCGGGACTATTTGGGTGGAAAGTGCCACAGGGCTTGGCAGTACCTTCCATTTCACCCTGTTGCTTGGGCAACAAACAGGGGTTGCTTCTGTCCCCAAAGCTGCCAGAGCCGAATTAGGGGCGCTCAAGGTGCTGGTGGTGGATGACAATGCGACAGCTCGGGATATTCTGAGCCAGTTGCTGACTCAGTTGGGTTGTGATGCCAGCCAGGCCGGCAGTGGTGAAGAAGCCCTGCGCCTGGTGCTGGACGCCGACGGCACCGAGCCTTTTGCGTTAGTGCTGATGGACTGGAAAATGCCGGGTATGGATGGCATACAAACCACCCGCCGGCTCCAGCAGCATGCCGGGCTTATACATATCCCCACTGTGATCATGACCACGGCCTACAGCCGGGAAGATGCAACTATGGCGGCCAGTGATGTCACAGTCGGTGCCTACCTGACCAAACCCGTTACCCCCTCCTCGATGTTAGACAGTATTCAACATGCGATGAACAAGCATCTGACCAGACCCTTACGGCAGGATAAAACCAATACCAGGGCAGAAGAAGCCATCCGCCAGCTCAGTGGTGCCAGAGTCCTGATCGTTGAAGATAACGAGGTAAATCAGGAACTGGCACAGGAGCTTCTGACCAGTAATGGGATAGAGGTTGAGCTGGCTGGCAATGGTCAGGAAGCGCTGGACAAACTGGCCGGTATGGTTGTGGACGGAGTGTTGATGGACTGCCAGATGCCGGTGATGGACGGTTATACGGCAACCCGGAAAATCCGGCAGCAGCCGGAGTTTGCTCAGTTACCTATTATCGCAATGACAGCCAATGCCATGGCCGGAGATAAAGAGAAGGTACTGGAGGCTGGCATGAACGACCATATCGCCAAGCCAATCAATGTCAGCGATATGTTTATTGTGATGGCCAAATGGATCACACCAGCCAGACCTGCTGCCCGGCTCAACAACAAACAGCCAGAGCCCGGTATGGCGTTGCCGGACATCGCTGGCATAGATATGCGCTCAGCCCTTGCCACCTGCCAGGGGAATACCGGTCTGCTGGCAAATTTGTTAAAACGTTTTTATCTCAGCCATCTGGGCTTTGCCGCAGCAGCGGAGCAGGCCTTAGTCAATGATGATTTACCTTGTTTACGCGCCTTAATTCATACGCTGAAAGGGTCTGCGGGCAATATAGGGGCAACCAGGGTCTATGCCCTGACCGTCCAGCTGGAGCAGGACTTGCAGCATAACGAAGATGCCGTTGCCGGGTGTTTTGCCGAGCTGGTGGTCAGTCTGGATACCCTGTTAACGACATTGGCGCAGACGCCCCTTACTGCCCGGCCCGCCACCAGCCAACGTCTGGACCCTGAGCTTTGTATCGACTTGCTGACACAACTGGGCACTGCAGTAGAACAGTTCGATACCCAGGCACTGGAGCTGGTTGAACAACTGCAACCTTTGCTGCAAGGCTCTGTGCTGGAACCGGATTTTGCAGTGTTAGCCAACACAGTCAATGATTTTGATTTTGCCACTGCGGCCAGCCAGTTAGCGGAATTCCGGCTCAGCCTGGCGGCTTATCTGTCAGAGCACAAAGAGGTTTAAATGAATGATTTAGCGGCTAAAAACAGCCAGGCATTGTGGAGCAAACCCGTCTCTTTTAAGAAGATGAACGCTCTGGTCGTGGACAATGTTGTGAATATGAGAATGGCCATTGTCTCTATGCTGAACGATTTGGGTTTTGGCAAGGTGTACCATGCCAACAATGGTTTGGAAGCCATGGAGCTGCTCGGTTCTGAGAAAATTGACCTGGTATTGTCTGAATATCATCTGCCTAAAATGGACGGTTTAACCCTGTTAAACAGGCTTCGCTCAGAGCCAAAGACGGCTCAGCTGCCTTTTATTATGACGTCTGCCAACATTGAGCAATCAGAAGTACTCAGGGCCATTAAAAGTGGTGTGTCGGAATATGTGGTAAAACCTTTTTCCGCAAAAATTCTGACCCAGAGGGTACAAAGAGCCTTGCTCACACCAGTTAAACACAAGGGGGCTGCCGGGGGAACCGACGAAAAACCTGCTGCACCCGCCTGTGGCAAGCTGCAGCTTTTGATTGTGGATGACGTTCCCGACAATATTCAGTTGCTGACCGAACTGCTGAAAAAAGACTATGCCTTAAAAGCCGCCATCAATGGCGAAACAGCGCTTAAAATCTGCCTCTCGGATCAGGCCCCTGATATGGTGCTGCTGGATATTATGATGCCGCAGATGAACGGGCTGGAAATTTGCCAGCGCCTAAAGGCCAACCCCAAAACCCAGCATATCACGGTGATTTTTATTAGCGCCCTGGATCAAACCGACGACATAGTAAAAGGGTTTGAGCTGGGAGCGGTGGACTATATTACCAAGCCATTCAGCCCCCCTGTCGTGAAAGCCCGGATTAGGACCCAGGCCGGTTTGCTCGCAGCCCAGACTATGCTCAGGGCCCAGGTGGATCAGTTTATAGAAACGGCAAGACAACATGAAAAGTTCGAGCAGGCGGTGCAGCTTGATCTGAAACTGCAGACGGAAGACATTTTTCAGTCACTGCACCAGTTGGAACGCAATGTCAGGGACAGCGTAAACGTCAAAGCCTGTGCCAAATCCATTGCGGCTTCAACCAGCAGGCTCAGCCAGGTTTTTCCGGCGATGCTGGCGCTGCGGCAGATTGAAGACGGCTGTTACCGGTTGGCTCCGGTTCAGTTCAGTTTAACCAGGCAGATGTGTGAAGTGATAGAGATATTCCACACTGTGTCCGGCCAGAAAAATATCGACATTCAGTTTAATTCCGGCCAGGACTACAGGGTCAGGGGAGAGGTTTTTCTGACCCTCACTATATTGTCCAACCTGTACAAAAATGCCCTGGAAGCTGCGCCAAAAGGCTCTGTGATCCGTATAGGTATCGACAGCTCCGGCTCCTGGGTGAAGCTCAGTATGAATAACCAGGGAACCGTGCCGGACGCAATCAAAGCGGTAATGTTTGACAAACAAAGCAGTGACGGTAAAAAACATGGCCATGGTATAGGGACCTATGCGGCTAAATTAATGACGGAAATTCAACAGGGGAAAATTACGTTTGACAGTACGCAGGAAAAAGGCACCAGTTTCTATGTTTACCTGAAGGCATAGCCTGTTCGTGCACAAACGCCAGCACGCTTTAGTCATAAATATGTCATTATTCTGTCATTAAAGTGTCGCTTTTCAGATTGTTGTCTTAATATGTTGAGAGCGCCTGCAGGCGCGCTGAATCAATACGGACAAGGACAGATATGAGCAGAATAATCACAGCGTTGGCGATACTGGCTGCCACAGCCCCGGTGCAGGCCGAGCCGGTAAACCTGTATGGCCAGATCAATGTATCGGCACAATACAATGATACCGGTGAAGGCTGGTTTTCAGAGCTGAAAAGCAACAACTCGCGCTTTGGCCTGAAAGGGGATTATGCGCTGGATGATGGCCTGACGCTGTTGTATCAGCTGGAATGGGGTGTCAATGTGTCTGACAGCAGCAGTAGCAATATTACCGCCCGTAACCAGTATATCGGCCTGGCCGGCAGCTTTGGCGCCGTGCGGTTGGGGCGGCATGATACCGCCCTGAAAATGGCACAGGGTAAAATTGATTTATTTAACGATTTTGACGGCGATCTCGGTCAGCTCTGGCAGGGTGAGGTGCGTTCCAACAACAGCATCAGTTATTTTTCACCGGCGTTTAATGGCTTTGCTGTACAGCTGACCTATGTGCTGGAAGACAGCATACAGGGGCAGGATGCCATGTCTGCTGCCTTGTCCTACGGCGATGAAGATTTAAAAAACAGCAATCTGTATCTGGCTGTGGCGATAGATTCTGAGATGGCTGGCTATGATGCTGTGCGGGTTAATGCCCAGATCAAACTGGCCGGGGTTAAGCTGGGTGCCATGTTACACCAGCAGGAAAACATTACGACCGGGGTAAAACAGGATGGCTGGCTGGTCAGTGCCGCTTACCCTATGGGTAAAACCGAGCTGAAAGCGCAATACCAGACCCGGGAAGACGATAACGCTGTCAGTGTTGGCCTGGATTACAAAGCCGGTAAAAACACTACCTTATTTGCCTGGTACAGCAGTTTTATGCTGGATACACCGGCACCGGACCGTGATTATCTGGCGCTGGGGATTAAACACCGTTTTTAAGCCTGCCTTTGCAATATTCCGGCAAAGCACTGCGTAAACTCCCGGTGCTTTGCTGCTGCAGATATTAATTCAACCTAATGTTTTAATTCAGCTTAATATTTTTTCTTGCCATTTTGTTTAATTTAACTGCAAAAAAAGTTTGCCGTCACATTGACGTTTTCCAAGTTGTGTCTTAACTTATGAAAGCGCTTACATAATGATCGGTAACGCGAAGGTTCGCGAAAGCCGGCAGACAAATCTGACAAAACGGGGCAAAAAACATGGGTAAATCTGCAACTCTGGCAGGCGTAGCCTGCGCCAGCTTGTTTATTGCAACCTTGAGCGGATGTGGTGGCGGGGCCGACACCTATTCTGATTTTGGCAAGGTTGATGTAACACAGCCGGTAGATGACTGGCAACTGATCTGGAATGATGAATTTGATGGCTCCAGCCTGGATGCGTCGAAATGGACGCATGAGATCAACTGTGCTGGTGGCGGCAATAATGAGAAACAATGCTATACCGACAGCAGCGATAATGCCTATGTTGCCAACGGTATACTGAATATTGTTGCACTGCCGGCAGAAGAAGGGGCAGAAAAGCCCTATACCTCGGCCCGGCTGGTGACCCGCAATAAAGCCGACTTTAAGTATGGCCGTATTGAGATGCGGGCCAAGCTGCCGTCCGGCCAGGGCAGCTGGCCGGCATTCTGGATGATGCCAACCGACAGCGTCTATGGCGGCTGGCCCAGATCCGGTGAAATTGATATTGTTGAAGCCGTTAACCTGAAAGTTACCGGTGCCGACGGCGTAGCAGAAGCCAATGTGCATGGCACCCTGCACTATGGCCGTGACTGGCCGAATAACGCCAGCTCCGGCAAAGGCTACCAGTTGCCGCAGGGGGCTAACCCGGCAGATGATTTTCATACCTATACGCTTGAATGGCAGGAAGGTGAAATCCGCTGGTACGTGGATAACCACCTGTATGCCACGCAGCGCCAGTCTGTGGTGCGTTACAACAGCAGGGGCGAGGCTGTCGGGCTGGCACACCGTGGCTGGTTTACCGAGTATTTTAATCAGGCCACAGGTAAGCTGGAAACACACTGGGATGCCGCGCCTTTTGAGCAGAAGTTTTTTCTGATCCTGAATCTGGCCGTAGGCGGCAACTGGCCGGAAAACGTCAATAACCTGGGTATTGATGCCGATGCGTTTGCCAATGGCCAGCGTTTTCAGGTTGATTATGTCCGGGTATACCAGTGCGCAGCCAATCCGGCTACCGGTAAGGGGTGCGAAACCGTGCGCCCTGGTTATGACCGGCCGGACGATGCCCTGGTTACTGGCCAGGCCCCTATACCTTCACCGCCGTCAAGCGGTATTGCACAAAACCTGACGATCTTTGCCGGTACGCCCAATCCGAACTGGGCAGTCTGGGATTGCTGCGGCGGTTCAACCCCGGCGCTGGTAGTAGATGCTGAGCGTGGCGATGTATACGAATTCAGCGTAGGTGCGGCGCCAACGGTAAATGGTTTTGTCAGCCGGGCGGAATTTCTTACCGACCCCGCCGGACAGGCCACCCCTTTTGATGCCTCACCGATAATAGAGAGCGGCAGCATCAGCTTTGATATGCAGGTCGTGTCGGCGCCGAATACTCCTGCGGCCCCCTGGTTGTTTAAAGTGGAAAGCACCGGCGCTTCCACTGCGGTTGAACTGCCGCTGACGGGCAGCAGCGAAGGCAGCACGCCGGTCACCGGCCAGTGGCAAACCTATACCTTTCCGTTACAAATGCTGGCCGATGCCGGCCTGGATGTGTCGGCTATTGACGTAGTGATGATATTTCCGGCCTGGGGGCAAGGTGAGGGTGCTGTCTACCGGATGGATAACGTGAAGATCAGTGCCGAGATCACGTATCCGGAACTGGTGCTGTTTGCCGATCAGGCAAACCCGGACTGGCCAATGTGGGACTGCTGTGGCGGCTCAAGCCCAACCGAGCAGGTGGATGATGCCGAACACGGTACTGTGGCCGAATTTAGCATAGGCGCCGCCCCGACAGTGATGGGCTTTAATACCCGTGGTGATGCCGGCGGTGGTGACAAACCCTTTGATGCTACAGCCATTCTGGCGGGTGGCCTGGTGCAGTTTGACATGAAGGTAGTGAGTGCCCCCAACAGCCCGGGTGCTGCCTGGTTGTTCAAAATTGAAGCGGATAACGCCGCGTCTGCGGTAGAGCTGAATTTAACGGCCAGCATCGAAGGTGAGGCCCCGGTGACCGGGCAGTGGCAAACCTACAGCTTCAGCCTGGAAGCGCTGGCTGCCGCCGGTCTGGATGTGTCTGCCATCGACGTGCTGATGATATTCCCGGCCTGGGGCTCGGGTGAGGGCGCCGTATACCGGATCGACAATGCCCGTATTTATCTGCCTGGCGCCAATCAGGGCGGCAATGGCTTAACCCTGTTTGCCAGTGAGGCTGCCGCACAGTGGTCAATCTGGGATTGTTGCGGCGGCACTACGCCGACAGTAGAGCAGGACGACGATGCGCACGGTGCCACCGCCCAGTTTATTATTGGGGCAGCGCCTACCGTCATGGGGTTCCTGGCCGATGACGATGTGTATTACGACGCTTCAGCACTGCTGGAACAGGGGGCAGTACAGTTTGAAATGAAAGTGATATCTGCCCCGAACGACCAGTCTGCCGTATGGAAGTTTAAGATAGAAGCCGATGATGCGGCCTCTGCCGTCGAGCTGGATTTATCCGACAGTGTGGAAGGGCATACGCCGCTGGTTGGGCAATGGCAAACCTATACGTTCCCGCTGCAGGCGTTGTTTGACGCCGGGCTGGATATCTCGGCCATAGACGTGCTGATGATATTCCCGGCCTGGGGCAGTGGAAACGGGGCGGTGTACCGGCTGGATAACGTGGTGATTAAGTAGCCAGAACGCTGACATCTAACGAAGCGCCGGGCCACAACCCGGCCATAAATAACATACAGAATTCAGTAGGTCATCATGAACAAGATAATTTTTACTCAAACCCGTCTGGCTGCTGCTATCTCTATGGTGCTGGCTGCCAGCAGTGCGCCGCTACTGGCACAGCAGGCTGACAGCAATGCAGAGCCGGAAATTGAAGTGATTCAGATAAGTGGTATCCGTGGCAGTTTAATCCGTTCTATGGATGTAAAACGTGATGCCCACGGTGTGGTAGATGCGATATCGGCCGAAGAAATGGGTAAATTCCCCGATACCAACCTGGCCGAATCGTTGCAGCGTATTACCGGGGTATCGGTGAGCCGTGCCAATGGCGAGGGCAGCCAGATCACGGTGCGTGGTTTTGGTCCGGAGTTTAACCTGGTGACGCTGAACGGCCGGCAAATGCCGGGCACCGGCTATACCCGCTCCTATAACCTGGAAAACCTGGCTTCAGAAGGGGTCAGTGCGCTGGAAGTGCAGAAAACCGCGCGGGCAGAAAATCCCAGCGGCGGTCTGGGCGCCACGGTTAACATTATTACCGCCAAACCACTGAACAGCCCGGGCGAGCGCTACAGTTTTTCTGCCAAGGGCATTTACGATTCTTCCAACAAAAAGGGTGATGACGTAACGCCCGAGCTGGCGGCTATTTACAGTAATACCTTTGCCGATAACAAGTTGGGTATTGCGCTGTCACTGTCGCACCAGCAGCGCGATTTCCAGCGCCAGTACGCCAATATCCAGGGCTGGCAGGCGAATGTGGCCCTGCCCAATAACCTGGACCCGTCAAAAGTTGTCGATGCCCGTCCGACCGGCAGTGATGGCAATAAAACGGGCAATTACTTTTTCCCCAAAGATATGAACTACGGTATTGACGATGTCCAGCGCGAGCGCAGCAACGGCCAGCTGACATTGCAGTTTGCGCCGGTTAAAAACTTCGTGGCGACCCTCGATTACACCGTATCGCAGGCCATAACCGGGGTAGAAACCATCGGCTGGGGGATCTGGAATGAATTCGGTGGCAATATCAATGCCTACGAACTGGATCAGCGCGGTACAGCACTGTACGCCGATATAAGCGGCAATGATGGCTCTTTCACCGCCAGCAAGGGCAGTGGCGAAGCGCTGGCGCGTTCCATAGGGTTAAATCTGGACTGGACCATCAATGACGATTTCCATATCAGCCTGGATTATCATGACTCTGATAATAAAACCGATAACGGTGCCGATAAAGGCAGTGGCAACGTTGGCCAGGTTATTTTGGGTTCCGACCGGCTGCTCACAAAAATCTACGACTACCGTACCGGTGATATTCCGCAGGCGTCGATCTTGTGGCGCAATGGCACTAACGAGCTGGCAGCGGGGGAGATAGACTCCAACTTCAGCCAGTTTACCCATTCACCGGGCGAGTCGGCCATTAAGCAGTTACAGCTGGACAGCACCTGGTATAACTCTGTGTTTAAAATTCCGCTGGTCAGCATCAGCGGTGGTGCGGCCTATACCAAACAGACGATGGGCGGGTACAACGCCTGGAGCGGTTTACGCGGTGGTGCAGGTTTTAACCCCAGTTTTACGGCGATCTTCCCGGACAGCATGTTTGTCCGTCACAGCACGGCCGGCTTTTTGGATCAGTTCAGTGGCGGCGGCCTGAATATGGCCTCGCCCTATTACTATACCTACGATTTCGATGAAGCCGTGGCCCGCCAGCAGGCGTTCCTGACCGAAGCCATTATGGGCGACGATGTCTATGTACCGGATGCGTATTTTGACGGTATTGACAGCGAAAGCTATGTCAGGGAAGAAACCAGCAGTTTCTACCTGCAGTCTGACTGGCAGTTTGATATTGGCCGCTTCCCGGTGCGGTTAAATGCCGGCCTGCGCTATGAAGAAACCGATGTCACCAGCACAGTGCGCCAGCCGGTGCCACTGCAGGTGGTCTGGTCCAGCGAATCTGAATGGATCATGCAGTACGAGCAGGGGCAGGACACCTTCCTTGAGCTGAGTGGTAAACATGATGTGTTATTACCCATGTTTGATTTCCGGGTCGACCTGACAGATGACATAGTGGCGCGGTTTTCCTGGGGCAAAACCATTGCCAGGGCCCCGCTTGGCCTGCTGGCCGGCGGACGTAGTTTAAGCGGCAGCCCGAAAATTGGTGCGCGCAACGGCGGTGAGGGTAATACCAACCTGCTGCCGTTTGAATCCACCAACCTGGATCTGACCCTGGAATACTATTATGCCGAGGGCAGCTATGCCTCTGTCGGCTACTTTAAAAAGGATGTGAAAAACTTCATTGCCAATGACAGCCTGGATATGCAGTTTGAAGGGTTGCATGATATTTATCTCGGCCCGCGCTACCTTGAAGCGCAGCAGCAATTGGTGAATGCCGGCGATCCTAACCCGGATGTGGGTGAGGTGTACCAGCAAATGCTGGCAAACGGCCACGGTACCGGGCCCAACAACGCCACTATTCTGCCTACCGCGGCTGATCCGCTGATGACCTGGCTTATTACCCGGCCCTTTAACAGCGAGAAAAAGTCTGTCGACGGGTTTGAACTGGCAGTACAGCACCTGTTTGGTGCCTCGGGTTTTGGCCTGGGGGCCAATGCCACCTTTGTTGATGGCGATGTGAAGTTTGATGTCAACAGCCTGGAAGTGCAGTCGCCGCTGAATGGCCTGAGCGACTCGGCAAACTTCCAGCTATTTTACGAGGACCATGGCTGGTCAGTAAAACTGACCTACGCCTGGCGCGACAAATACCTGATTGGCGTTGGCCAGGGCCAGGGTTCGTCGGATGCACCGCCGCAGTTTGCCAAAACCTACGGCCAGTGGGATATGAGCATAAACTACAGTATTGACGATAACCTGACGGTGTTTTTCGAGGGCATAAACCTGAATAACGAAACCGAGCAGGGTTATGGCCGTTATGAAGAGCAGTTCCTGTTTGCCCGCCAGTATGGCCCGCGTTATATCCTGGGGGTTCGCTACAGCTTTAAGTAACACCAGAGCTGCAGTTTAACCGGCACCAGGCCCTGCTAAACACGGGGCCTGGTTTTTTTGCCGTTATACCCGCTGAGCCGCAGTACCATCTGCTTGCCGCCTAACTTGTTACCGTCATAAAACTGTCACTGAAAAGACATCATACCGACATTTTCTCTGCCGATACTGTGCCCCAGTTAAACACAGGCATATCGATTATAACGACTATTCGGAGAGTAACATGAAAACAATTAAATTTGGTCTGGTTGCCGCCGCTGTACTGGCTACTTTAGCTGTTCCGGCAATGGCTGCTGACGTTACCGTATATGGCCGCGCCCATTTATCTGCTGATCACCTGGACAATGGTGATGACAGTGCTATCAAAGTATCCAGCAACTCAAGCCGTCTGGGGTTTAAAGCCAGTACCAAACTGGAAAACGGCCTGGAAGCACTGGTTCAGGTAGAGCAGGAGATCCGGATTGACAACGGTTCAGGTACCTGGACTTCACGTGACAGCTTTG
>CAZEGA010000041.1:14435-17701 GCA_964511675.1 uncultured Rheinheimera sp. | reverse complement strand
TGTTTTACCAATAACGCTGCAACCAGTGGTATCGCCAGCAGAATGGCAATAGCAATCAATATCTTTTTAACCATAGCGGTTTATCCCTGTTGTTATGTTGTTATTCAGTGCTTAAGCTGCAGTGCAGTTATTTTTCCGCTTAAACATAGCTGTGTTTTTGTTAACACTCCAGTACTTGCCTGTCAGCACGACTACAGCGGCACAACACAAAATGATTTTATTTCACGCTGGCGCATTTGGCTTCTGGCAAAACTGCGGTAGCATTACGCCTTTGTGTTCAGCAGTTTGGCGTTATGACAACCGACACCGTATTTCCGCTTAGCCAGCAACAGCTGGAGCTTTGGTTTGATGCCGTGACATTCCACCGCGCACAGGCTTATTTGCAGGCCGGCAAAGTGGTAAAGCTGGAATACAACAGCGATTTATCCGACATCAGTGCCCAGGTCTGGGGCGCCGCCTTTACCCCTTATCGCCAATTTATCCAGCTGAAACACAGCGCAGCGGGCTGGCAGTTGCAAAACCGCTGTACCTGCCCGGTCGGTGCCAACTGCAAGCATGTACTGGCCGTACTGCTGCGTCTGCAGCGTGACTACCAGCAACACAAGCTGAAGCTGGAGCAACAACCGGTACGCCAGCTAAACCAATGGTTTGAGCAGGTTGAGCAGCAACTGGCCCCGGCTACTGACACCAGGGATGTGGTGCTGTACCTGTTATCTTATGGCCAGGCCGGCTTACAGCTTAGCCCGCGCCGGGTGCGCGAGAGCAAAAAAGGCGGCTATACCAAGGGTGTCACTATTGGCAAATATGATCTGATCTCGCCCGTTATGCCGTCCTGGATTGACGAGCAGGACTACCGGCTGCTCAGCTATTTCCGCGCCCAGAGCCTGCGCGATTTACCGCTGTTAGAAGGTGACTGGGGTTATCAGTTATTGCAGCAACTGCTGGACAGCGGCCGCTGTTTTTTCTCTGAAGCACGTTACCCGGTGGCAGCAGGGCCGAAACGGCTGCTGAGTTTTCACTGGCAGGATACCGCCGGCGGTCAGCAGCTCAGCTGGCAACTGGATGATGACAACCGTGACTTCGAGCTGGTGTATACCGATCCGCCCTGTTACCTCGATACCAGCTACTACCAGCTTGGTGAACTGGAGACCAGCCTGAGCAGCGCCCAGCTGAAACTGCTGAACAAAATGCCGCCCATCCCGCAGCAGGCATTAGCTCCCAGCCTCAGCCGCCTGCAGCAGTTGTTCAGCCAGACCAGCCTGCCGCTGCCAAGGGTAGACGGCATAAAGCAGATCAGCACAACCCCGAGGCCGGTCTTGCAACTGAAAATGCTGCCGCACCAGGCGCGGGGCCGCCACGAGCCCACCGCCCTGCTGCAGTTTCAGTATGGCAGCCATTTGCTGGCGCTGGATTTATTTACCGCCCAGACCGAGCTGAACGCCGCCGGACAACAGATTTTTATTCGCCGCGATCGCATGGCCGAAACGGCCGCACTGGAACAGTTGCTTGGTTATGAACTGGTGCAGCTGCCGGCTTTACCCGAGCCTTATCAGGCTCACAGTGCCTTTGGCACCGCAGCAGGGCCGGATAACCCGCTGTTATGGCAACCGCTGCTGGATGCGCTGCCCGGATTAGCCACACAGGGCTGGCATATCGCCCGTGACGATAACTTCAACCTTGATATTCTCAGCGGTGATCCCTACCTTGCCGTACAGGATAACGCCGTTGGTGGCTTTGCCCTGGCCATTCAGGTCGATATCGACGGTACCCAGGTGCCACTGCTGCCCCTGATCAGCCAGTGGCTGCGCCAGTATGGCCTGCCCGATGCCGGTAAACCGATCTGGCTGTCGCTGCCACAGGGTAAACTGGCATTATCTGCCGCCCTGATCCAGCCCTTTATTGACACCATTATCGAGCTGCTGAACCCGGAGAAACCGCAGTTCAGTATCGACCTGCCCGCCTATAAAGCCGCCCTGCTGCCGGCTGAAACCAGCAAAGACATCCAGTTTTTAAATGCGCAGCGCGTGCAGCGCTTAAGCAGCCAGTTACATGATTTTACCGGTATAACGCAGTGTGACACGCCCGCTGGCCTGCAGGCCGAACTGCGGCCTTATCAGCTGCAGGGGTTAAGCTGGCTGAACTTTCTGGCCGAATTTGGCCTGGGTGGCATACTGGCCGACGATATGGGGCTGGGTAAAACGCTGCAAACCTTAAGCCTGCTGCTGCGGCAAAAACAGCGTGGCCTGCTGCATCACCCGGTGCTGATTGTCTGCCCGACCAGCCTGCTGGGCAACTGGCTGGCCGAGGCAGCACGTTTTACGCCGCAACTGCGGGTTCTGCAAATTCATGGTAACAAGCGCCAGCCGTTGTTTAATGAACTGGCCGATTACGACATTATTGTCACCAGTTACCCGCTGGTGGTGCGCGACCATAAGTACTATCAGAGCCAGCCGCTCAGTGCCGTTATTCTGGATGAAGCCCAGCATATAAAAAACGCCGGCAGTCAGGCGGCTAAAGCCGTGCGCCAGTTAAAAGCACAGTTTAAACTGGCGCTGTCGGGTACGCCGCTGGAAAACCACCTCGGTGAGTTAAAGTCTATTTTCGACTTTGTCTTACCGGGCCTGCTGGGTAATGATGCCCATTTTAACCAGGTGTACCGCAAACCGATTGAAAAACACGGCGATGCCGAGCGGGCCCATGCCTTAAAAGCCCGTATAGCACCTTTTATGCTGCGCCGCACCAAGGCCCAGGTTGCCGCCGAGCTGCCGGAAAAAACTGAAATGGTGCAACTGCTGGAGCTGGAAAGTGACCAGCGTAACCTGTACGAGAGTATCCGCCTGGTGATGGAAACCAAGGTGCGCGAACTGTTTATCCAGAAAGGCGTGGCTGCCAGCCAGATCCAGTTTCTTGATGCCTTGTTAAAGCTGCGCCAGGCGTGCTGTGACGCCCGTCTGGTACCGGTAGAGCATGCCCGCTCGGTGCAAAGTAACGCGAAACTGCAATGGTTACGCGATACCATACCGGAAATGCTGGAAGAAGGCCGTAATATCCTGCTGTTCAGCCAGTTTGCCAGCATGCTGACACTGATAGAAGATGAACTGCATGCGCTGGGTATCCGCTACAGCAAACTGACCGGCCAGACCAAACAGCGCCAGCAGCAGATAGATGCGTTTCAGAACGGCGACACCCGGGTGTTTTTAATCAGTTTAAAAGCCGGTGGCACCGGCCTTAACCTGACAGCCGCCGACACCGTTATTCATTACGAC
>CAZEGA010000041.1:0-14425 GCA_964511675.1 uncultured Rheinheimera sp. | reverse complement strand
CTGGTGGAACCCGGCAGCAGAAGCACAGGCTACCGACCGGGCACACCGTATCGGCCAGCAAAAGGCGGTGTTTGTGTATAAGCTGATTGCCAGCAATACGGTAGAACAAAAAGTACAACTGTTGCAGCAACACAAGCGCCAGCTGGCCGAGCAGCTGTTTGCCGGTGGTAAAGGCCAGCCCTGGCAGGGCAAAGCCGAAGATTTACTGCACCTGTTCAGCGCCGACTGATGTTGCCGGTCGCAGCAGACAGGCGTTTAATCCTATAAACACCCGGGCTACTTTTGCAACAAACTGTCTCATTGACCGCCCGGCAGCACCACTTTAGGCTTAGTAAACACTGATCTGAGCCAATGACATTGCTGGGGGCATAAGCATGAAAACCCTGACCGAACACTTAAGCCAGTATGCGCTGTACCATCGCGACGAGCGCAACATCCTGACGCACTATTTTGGTATCCCCCTGATCGTGATCGCTATTTTCAGCCTGCTGTCGCTGCCGCAGTTTGTCATCGGCGCTATTACCCTCAGCCCGGCACTGCTGCTGTTTTTCTGCAGTTGCCTGTTTTACTTCCGGCTTGAGCTGCGTTTTGGCCTGGTGATGTTACTGTTCAGCGCGGCCTGCCTGTGGCTGGCCAGCCTGCTGGTAGCGCAAAGCCAGACCACCTGGCTGCTCAGCTCGGTATCCCTGTTTGTGTTCGGCTGGATATTGCAGTTTATCGGCCATTACTACGAGGGGAAAAAACCCGCCTTTGTCGATGATCTGGTCGGGTTATTAATAGGCCCGCTGTTTATCATGGCAGAGCTGGGCTTTTTACTGGGCCTGCGCAAAACGCTGCAACACGATATTGAGCAAATTGCCGGTAAAACGCATTAAGTCAGCCGTTGTTCAGCGCGGTTAACTAAGCTACGGCAAATTCTGGTTGTTCTCACTGAAGTAAGTGGTAGTGAATGAAATTTTTATCATTATTTGCCAGCAGCTTATTACTGCTTGTTTCTGCATTTGGCAGTGCGGCCCCTGCCAACTTTGACCAGGCCAAACGCTTAGCCCAGCGTATTCACGCCCCTGAAGCAAAAAGCTTTTACTGTGACTGCGATATCCGCTGGCAGGGCAACAAAGGCATTCCTGATCTGGCCGGTTGCGGTTACCAGGTACGTAAAAACGGCCCGCGCGCCAACCGTATCGAGTGGGAGCACGTTATGCCGGCACATCACTTTGGCCACCAGCGCCAGTGCTGGCAAGATGGCGGACGCAAAAACTGCGTAAAAACCGATGCCGTATTTCGCGCCATGGAAGCCGATTTATACAACCTGGTACCGGCCATTGGTGAGGTAAATGGCGATCGCAGCAACTTCCGTTTTGGTATGCTGCCGGCCACGCCAATGCAGCACGGCGCCTGCCCGGTAAAAGTCGATTTTAAACAGCAGGTATTTGAACCCGCGGCCGCAGTGCGCGGTGATATCGCCCGGATATATTTTTATATGGCCGACAAATATCACCTTAACCTGTCACGCGCCCAGCAGCAGTTATTTATCGCCTGGCACAAGCAAGACCCGGTAACAGCCCAAGAGGTTGAGCTAAACCAGCGCATTTCGCAGCATATGGGCCACGACAACCCTTTTGTCAGCGGTAAGCGCGAATGGAGCTTAGGCTACCGCCCCACCGGTTATGGCCTGGTTGTCAGTCAGTAAGCTGCCGGGCTTTTACATGCTGCATAATATTAATAAATGTATCGGTCCAATACTGATCCCGGTTGGCGGCCAGATAAGCCAGCAACACGGCGTGGGCCTCAGCGGACACACTTAAGTGATCGCCACCAACACCATGAAAAGTGAAATTGACCATAGTACCGCGCTCGCCAGCCTGGCGTACCAGCGCAATAAGCTCGGCACCACTGCTGCCCACCGGCACGATAACCTCAACGGCGTAAGGATCTAACTGCGCCATATCGGCAATAATACCGCCGGCTTTGGCTTTTATTGCGACAAAATCAGCACGGATAAGCGGCAGATACGCCTCACCGCCAGCCAGCTCATCACCACAGGGGGCGGTAAAGGTACGTGCGGTTTTACCGTCAATGGCAAACAGCATACTGTTGGCCAGCCGGATTTGTTGCACCAGCTGGGTGGCACTGAGGTTGTCAAGGTTGTTTTCTGCCGCCACCCAGTCGCGGCCGGGTTTGGCGGCCGAGCATTGATGAAACAGCGTATGGTTGCCCAGTTCATGGCCCTGTGCGGCGGCCGCGCGCCAGTCGTCTAAACGGCTGGTTAACAACGGGCTGGACAGCTGCAGGTAAAAACTGGCTTTCAGGCCATATGCATTTAGTGCGGGAATGGCAATATCCAGCTGTGATGCCAGCGTATCGTCATAGGCCAGGCTCACTGCCGCTTTGGCTCCGCCGGGCCAGGTAAAAGGTTTGGCCGCCACACTGCCCGCAGCAGCCAGCCACAGACAAACCAACAACAGATATGTTTTTTGCATCAACAGCCTCTTTTTAACAGCCCCCGCCAGGCGCTGGCAACACAGTGCAGTTTACAGATAGTCGGGTATGCCTGAATGCCGGATCACAAGCACACCATCATAAGACTTTGCCGGGTAGATATACTCCTGCCAGGCGCCCCAGAACTTGGTTGCTGTCAGCCGGTGCAACCAGTCGTCCTCACTACCCGGCATGTTATGCCGGGCAAAAGGCAAAAATATAATCTCTTTACCGGCCGTGTTCACCAGCGCTTCCAGTGAATCGGCCTGGTGCGGTGTCACGGCAATAAGGCCGGTGTTGGTGTCCATACTGCTGCCAGCCAGCATATACAGGCCAAGAGTGTAAAGATCGTCCTGCCACTGCGACTTCAGGTACATGCCCATGGATTTGTCCTGTTGCGCGCGGTAGTACGAATTCCGGTAATCGGTCATGATATGGGCATTGTGAGCCCAGACTATTATTTTATCCTGCGGGTAAACCTGCTGTGCCAGAGCATTGATGTTAACAGCCATAAACTCATCGCGCTTACCGACCTGGCCGGTATAGCCGGAGGCCAGCTCAGCATAGAGCTCCAGCTGATACACCAGTGAACGGGCAATCACAGATCCCCGGATCATCTCCGGCTCTGCCCCGGCCAGGGCATCGGCCAGGCTGGCAAATACCGCCTGGGGCGCCTGATAATCTGCCAGTACCGGAGCACAATTGCTTTGGCTACCAAGAACACAGCTTTCAGCCAAACTACGGAGCTGGAAAATTTTATCAACAGCAGCGTCAATATCACTGTTGCCGGGTTGCAGGAAAGTATTACTCAGTTGATGCAGGTAGTTTTTCAGGTTGGCCGCAGTATCGTAGCTCGAACTGAACTGGACATCAAAACCTGCCAGCCGCAGTGGCCGCTCTGTTTGCTGGGTACTGATAATATAGGCAAATAAATCCATTACTTCCTGCGTATGCCAGACACCAAAAATACAGCGATGCAGCAATATAATGGGATTTGTTGCGGTTGTTTCCAATTGCTGGTTACAGGCAAACATTGAGCTTTCAAACGCAATAACATTAAAGCCCTGCTGCTGGTGCAGGTACTTAATCAGGCGGGTTTTCATCTGGTTCATCTGTTTTGAGCCATGGGTGCTCTCGCCCAGTTGCACTATACGTTTACCGGCCAACAGCTGCCCCAATGGCTGCAAGTCAGAAAAGTCGTTGCTTGCTGTCAGCGAGCTGATTTCCAGCATATTTTCCTGTACATAATGCTCGTAAGCCAGAGTATTATTGCCACTGACAACCGGTGGCGTGGAGCCACTGTTATCATCAGAACCAGAGCCGCCACAGGCACTGAGTAACAAGAGTAATAAGCCGGACAGAGGGTATTTCATAAGCAACAGCGGTTTCGTTGAGACTGATGCCAGTACTGTTGCCTAATATTGGCTCAGGATCAAGCAGAACTGCTATCTGGCATACGGTAGCGCCAGCCTTTATTAAGCGCACTTATTTTTTTCTGAACCGGTTATTACACTATCTTCACTGTGTTGTTAAGCAGCCTCTAAGGTATAATGCCGCAATGAAAATACCGAAACGCATTCAGCCGCTGGTCGACGAAGGCTTAGTGGATGAAGTACTCCGCCCGCTGATGAGCGGCAAAGAAGCCTCTGTTTATATCGTGCGTTGCAACGAGGATATCCGCTGCGCCAAAGTCTACAAAGACGCTGATAAGCGTAGCTTTAAACAGGCGGTGTTATATCAGGAAGGCCGTAAGGTGCGTAGCAGCCGCCGGGCGCGGGCCATGGAAAAAGGCTCCAGGTTTGGCCGCAAACAGCAGGAAGAAAGCTGGCAAAATGCTGAAGTGGATGCGCTGTTTAAACTGGCCAAAGCCGGGGTGCGGGTGCCGCAGCCTTATGGCTGCTATGACGGCGTCCTGTTAATGGAGCTGATTTGCGACGATGAAGGCATGGTCGCGCCGCGGCTGGCTGATGTGGCAATGGATGCTGATCTAGCCCTGGCTGATCATGCCACTATGCTGCATTACATCGTCATTATGCTGTGTGAAGGCCTGGTGCATGGTGATTTATCTGAATTTAATGTGCTGGTGGACGATCACGGCCCGGTGATTATCGATCTGCCGCAGGCTGTCGATGCCGCCGCCAATAACAATGCGAAATGGATGTTCGAGCGCGATGTGAATAATATGCGCGATTATTACGGCCAGTATGCGCCAGAGCTGTTAAGCACTCACTATGCCGGTGAAATCTGGGCGTTATATGAAGCCGGTGAGCTTAGCCCTGACGTGGAATTGACTGGCGAATTTGCGGCCAATACCCAGGCTGCTGATGTTGATGCGGTATTAGAGCAAATTAAAGCAGCATTCGCTGAGGCTGAAGAGCGTAAAGCCCGCGCGGTTGCTGCAGAACAGGGTAAGCAGAATTTTACCGAAGCAGAGTATTAATCTTTTACAGATATCTGGTTTCTGTTATTAATGCTTTAGCTATTGTTGTTATGCAGTTTTAATTTTGATACATTTTGCGTTTTTATGTATGCAAATAATTTATGCAGCCTGCTGCGTTACAACAAAAAGAAATTGGAAAATTATGTTCATCATCAATAAGTTACATACAATATCAGTGTTGGCTGCTGCGGTAGCATTAGGTGGTTGCGGTGGTGGAGGTTCTGCAAGTGGCAATTCTGGTGGTGCCGGCAACGGTTCAGATAGTGGCTCGGCCCCAACGTACACCGCCGGGGTGTATGCGCCGGAATTACAGCTGAAAAACTTCTGTGCAACACCGCGTAGCGGGGTTGACCCATATACCCATCAGACTTATCTAGATAAAACCGGCAGTGCTCAGCATGAAAAACTATGGTTACGCTCATGGAGCAACAGAACCTATCTTTGGTATAACGAGTTGCCCGATATTAATCCGGCCGGGTACGGCGTACAACAGTATTTCAACCTGCTGAAAACCGACCAGACCACAGATTCCGGTGCCGCAAAAGACCAGTTTCATTTTGTGCAAAATACCGCTGAGTACCGGCAGGAAACAACAGCTGGTGTGATATCAGGCTATGGTATCAACTGGCAGTTTGGCTCGGTCACACCACCAAGACAACTGACCGTTGCCTATCTTGAACCCGACTCACCTGCTGCAATTGCCGGGGTGCGCCGGGGTGACAGCCTGAAGTTTATTGACGGTGTCGACTTTGTTAACGATAACACCTCAGCTGGGGTAAACAAGCTTAATGCAGCCTTGTTTCCAGCTAATACCGGAGAGCAGCATCAGTTTGTGTTTAAACGTGTTGGCGCTACCAACGTGACCATGAATCTGGTATCTGAAAATGTGGTAAGCAGCCCAGTGCAAAATGTTAAAGTTCTGGATAACAACGGTACTAAAGTGGGTTATCTGCTGTTTAACAGCCATATCGCTAATGCCCAACCACAGTTAATTGCTGCTGTTGAGCTGTTTACACAACAGAATGTGTCAGAGCTGGTGGTCGATCTGCGCTACAACGGTGGAGGTTTGCTGGCGCTGGCGTCACAGTTTGGTTATATGGTGGCCGGTGAAAACACTATTCAGGACCGTTACTTTGAAAAAACACAGTTCAATGATAAATACCCTAATACTGATCCGGTGACGAGTCGCCCCTTAGTACCTATGCCGTTTTATAACAAAGTGATTGACTATGCGCAGGGTATATTGACACCCGATGTGTTACCAACACTGGCATTAAACCGAATATTTGTACTGACATCGGAAGATACTTGTTCCGCCAGCGAGGCCTTTATTAACGGTTTACGCGGCGTGGATCTGGAAGTCATTCAGATTGGTGGTAAAACTTGTGGTAAGCCTTATGGCTTTTACCCGACCGATAACTGTGGTAACACTTACTTCACTATTCAGTTCAGTGGCGTAAACGCCAAAAACTTTGGTGATTATGCTGATGGTTTCACACCGAAAGCTGCGCCGGTATTTGCCGCTGATGTGAAAGGTTGTCCGGTGGCTGATGATTTTACCCGGCAACTGGGTGATACAAGCGAAAGCATGCTGAAAACAGCATTGTATTATGTGGCGAATAACAGTTGCCTGGCGACTGTTGGTTCGGCATCAATGTATACTGCAGATGCGCAGCCCGTGACTGAGGGGTTGGCGATAAAACGCCCGGACACCCGGCGACGCAGTTTTATACTGGAGAATAAAATCAATCAACCTATCCGCTGATAATAAAAGCCCGTGCAATAGACATAATGCCGGTCAGTCCAATATTGTGAATAAAAACAGGCTAACTATTCAATAGTTAGCAAGGTGGCAGCAGTTCTGTTTGGTCCTGAGCCAATATTAGGCAACATAACTTAGCTGACTGTGCCAGCGGCCCCGGCAATAATAGTCACATCCACCATCTGCTGGCGGATGGCGCCGCTTAAATCGGTATACAGCAAGGGTTCTGCTATATCAAAATTTACTGTTAAGCCGTTAATCAGGCACACCTGGTTACGGCCATTGGCTTTACTTAAATACAGTGCCATATCAACAATCTGTATCGCTTTTTCCCAGTTCAGTATGTTTTCGTCAATACCGGCAAACGGCAAATGAACAAAGCCTCCGCTGGCGGTAACGGCGATTTCCTGGTTGTCAAACAACACCGGCTGTTCGGCTATAACCTGGAGCACCCGGTAGATAAAACCGGACATTTTGGCCGGATCGGCGCTGTCCAGCAGCAATAAAATCTCTTCGCCGCCCCAGCGCACCACCAGATCATGCTCACGGCATGTTGCCTGCAAACGGCGGCTGATGTCGATTAACACTGCATCACCGGCATTGTGGCCATACTGATCGTTAATACGCTTGAAAAAGTCGATATCCAGCAACAACAGCCCGGTTGTATGCTGTACGGTATCGGCCTGCTGCAGCTGCTGGCTGCGCAGTTGCATATGCTGCTGCAGTGCGCGGCGGTTGTACAACCCGGTTAAAGGATCACGCTGCGACTGAAATGCCAGCTGTTTATTGGTTTCATGCAGCCTGCGATTGGAATTGCGTACCTTGCGGTACAACTGAAACAGCATAGCGGCAATACATAACACCAGGATCGCCACCAATGCACTGAGCCGTTGCTGTAGTTGCTGATTTTGCAGCAACTGGGCTTTCAGCGCATTTTCCTGTTGTAAAATAGTAATTTGCTGCGCTTTAGCTTTTGAGTCATAGCGGTCTTGCAATTCACTGAGCCGGGATTCGCGGTCGGCTATGCGAATATCTTCCCGCAACGCCATCTGTTCAAGCAGGGTATCGGCCTGCTCCTGATAACGCCCTGCCGCAGCAAAGGCTTTTGCCAGCCATTCATAATACGGTTCAAACTCGGCTTTTGCCGCGTGCTGGCCGAAATACTGCATGCCCTGCTGCATCTGCGCAATACCAGCATCATGCTCACCAGCCATCACCCGGATATAACCCAGATTCATCATAATAAGCTGCTGGCTGTATTCATCATTCAGCCGCGTGGCCCTTTCCTGCGCCTGCAATAATATGGCTTTTGCCGCAACGTAATCCCCTGTCTGAATGTAACCGGCACCCAGATTATTCTCAAACACCAGCGCCGTTGCTTCCTGGTTATTTTGCAGCGCCGCATTCAGCCCCAGGTAATTAATACGCTCTGCTTCGGTAAACTGCTTGTCTGAACTCTCAACATAGCCCAGCAGTAAGTACAGCTCTGGCAGCATTCTGTTGTGTTCATACTTTACGGCATCGGCAATCAGTTGCCGGATCTGCGCTCTGGCTTGCGGCCAGTTTTTCAGCTCTGTCTGTACCCGGGCAATATTGAAACTAAGAAAAGAGCGGCGGCGCAGGGTAAACCCATCATTCGTTTCGCTTACCGCCTCCAGTGCACTGATAAAGTGCTGCAGCGCCTGCTCATACTGGTTGTCTGCCATAAACAACCGCCCCAGCACATTGTTGCCGTAATAACGCACCCTGGGGTTTTGGGCTCGGGCCAGATAATGCTGGGCAATATCGGTTTTTATCATGGCGCTGTTAAGTTGCTTCTGATACAGCAACAACTCCAGCTCAGTGGCATAAATTTCGCCCAGCGCATCATTGTCTTCTGTCACTGCAGCCAGCGCCAGCAGTTGCACCAGCCATTGCTGCATCTGGTCATGTTGTTTGCGGAAAAAGGCATCACCGGCCAGGTAGCCCAGTAACCGTACCCGGCTTTGTAATGCCGGGTTAGTGCTGTCACTGACAGCCAACCGCTGCAACAACGCACCAGCGCTTTGTTCATCCTGCTGGGCTAAAACAATATAATGATCCAGTTCTGTTTCCAATACCGGATCAACGCTGCTGGCATGCAAAGGCGGTATGCCCGACAACAAACAGACAACAGTGACAACATAGAGCACAGCAAAGCGGGCAGATGACATAACGTAAAAAACCTGACAGGATTTTATAATTATTTTTAGCCCAAGATACCGGATACGTACATTAATTGCATATTTTTGCGGTAAAAACCTGCCGTTAGTAATTAGACAGTAACGAACACTATGCAGATATTGCGCTGGCCAACGGCAGCATAATGATGGCCAGTAACAGCAGTGCCAAAGCGGTATCTGTGCATTATTTCCGGCCCAGATACTCACCGTTATCCAGCAGGCGCTGCATTATCTGATTGTTCCAGTGCTGAATAATAATCTGGGCGCGAAACAGCTGGTATAACTCCACCACAGCGATCGCCAGTAACATTACCAGCCCCGCCAGCCAGGCTGTTGTAAACAGCAACCCCAGCCCAACGACAAATACCAGCAAATTAAACAGGCCTCTTAACCACTGCCCCAGGTAAAAATGGTGCAACCCGGCAAAAAAGCACCAGTTTAACGTAGCGTAGGTATCAGGATCTTTCAGTTGCTGCTTAACCGCCTGATAAAACGCCTGCCGCTGGTAATCCGGCAAATCTGCCGCCTGCTGGCGCAAACGCTCTTCATGCGCATCAACCTCGGTTTGTTTCAACATCTGCATGCTCCGGCACCGGTTCAATACATTTACAAAAGCTGTCACGCCGGCAGCAACGCCTGATCCGGCCCCAGCCCAGTGCCACGCCCCGGCGCGCGCCGTAGCGCTCAACGGCACTATAGGTATAGGCTGAGCAGCTGGGCTCGAAGTTACAGTCGATACCGAACCAGCGCATACCACCGCCGGTTATACGGTAATGGCCAATCAGCCACAGCAGCAGGCGCTTTGCCATCTTAGCGGCCTAACGTGACGATCATCGCTTCGCGGCTCCAGAACAACCAGAAACGTTTTTGCTCAATTACCTGAAATACGACCTGCCAGCCCTGCGTCGCTTGCGCATTCAGTTCGGCTTCGATTTTTTTCAGCGGTAAACCGGATGCGCCAAGAAAAATCGTGCCGCAGCCGCCTTCAGCGATATGGATAATTTTATATTCTTTGTACACTGTTGCCATGTTGATATTCCCTCAATAATACATCAGCAAGAAGTATGCGAATGTTGCTGATAACACTACTGATTTTCAACGCCGCTGGCAAGAGTCCGATAGTGCAGTTTCTTGCTGCTCATTGGCAATAAGCAATATCCCGCTATATAAATGCACAGCAAATTATTTACTTTATGTTATCGACGGCACCGTTTCTTTGGTCGCTGATACCGTGGATCTGCCTTATACCCTGTACACCCAGGCCCGGCATGGTAGTATTGACGTCAACTCATTACTCAACCTGATTTTAGTGCCGGTAACACCCTGGCGGTAACAAAGCGATAACCCTGCCGTTTTAAACCCTGAATAAAATGGCATTGTTGTGCTCAATACAGGAAAGCGCTATGTTTGAGGCGGTCTTTTTACGCTGTGTATACCTGAGTACCATCATACTGCTGTTAAATCACAGTGCCGGCATACAGGCTACAGAAGCGACACAGCAGGACAGTTTAACCGAACTGCAGATCAGTGCCGGCGAATGGCCGCCCTTTCTTAGCGAAACCTTGCCGCATCAGGGCGTGGTAGCGCACCTTATCCGCGATATTTTTGCCGCAGCAGGTTATAAAGTCAGCTTTACGTTTTTACCCTGGGCCCGGGCTTACCACGATACCGCCAATGGCAAATATGCGGCGACAGCGATATGGATGTTCAGCGAGGACAGAACCAGCGCTTTTTTGTACAGTGAACCGGTTTTAAACGAACAATTTGTCTTTTTTCATCTGCAGCAGCGCCCCTTTGACTGGCAACAGCTGTCTGATTTGCGCGGCTTGCTGCTGGGCGGAGGTCTGGGCTACAGTTATGGCCCGGCATTTGATCAGGCAGTAAGCAAGGGTGTGTTTAAGATGTCACGCGTGGGCAGTACCGAGCAGAACTTTCGCCGCCTGGCAGCAGGGCGTATTGATGTCTTTGCCGAAGAAATCAGCGTTGGTTACCATACGCTGAACCATCAGTTGCCGGACATGGCAGAGGCTATCAGCCACCATCCCAGGCCACTGCTCATTAATCAGAGCTTTTTACTGTTTCCGCACAATACTGACGGCAGTGCGCAGTTATTGGAATTATTTAATCAGCACCTGCAGCAGTTTAAACAAAGCGGACGTTACCAAACGTATTTTGACCGGCTGGCCCAGGGCGGTTATCAATAGCATTTCAGGCACAGTGCCAGCAGTTCATTGACTGTGACAAAACGATAGCCTTGTTGTGTTAAACCTTCAATAATCAGCGGCAAAGCCTCTCGGGAGCTTTGCCGGCTTTGATACATCACATGCAGCAGCACTATACTGCCGGGGCGGGCATTATGTATAACGTAATCGGCCATAGCCCCGGCGTTAGCGGCCAGTTCAGGGTCGGATTCCGGCTCCAGATCCCACATAATGGTTTTGCGGTTATGCTGTTTAAGATACCAGGGCAGGGTTAGCAGCTTTTTACCATAAGGCGGCCGGAACAGGATCTCGCCGCTAAAGCCGGCTGCGCGGATCACGGCATCGGTCTGTTCAATTTCCGCTGCTATGGTTGATGGCGTTTTCAGCAGCATTCTGGGATGGGTATAGCTATGGTTGGCCAGTTGATGCCCTGCTGCCACCAGTTTTCGGGCTTGCTGCGGGTTTTGTGCCGCTTCATGCCCGGTGATAAAAAAAGTGCCTGTTACGTTATGCTCAGCCAGTATGCCAAGCACCTCGTCGGTATACTGGCGGGAAGGTCCGTCATCAAAGGTCAGTGCGACTACTTTTTCCGTGGTTTCCACCCGGTGTATCAATTCACCAAACAGCTGAAAACTGCGAGCAGAAGATAACTGCCATAAACCAAATAATGTAATTAGCAGTAACAGAACAGCAAACAGTGCTTTTTTCATTTTATTTTGTCAGGAAAAGCAGAAAATAAAATGATACTAAACAGCTTAACTTAACCGCAGATGATTAGATGGTTTTAAGCTGCAGGTATTTAGCTATGGTGTTGCGGAGCTTATCTGCTGCTCTCTGTACTGCATACTCTGCCTTACATTAAAGAGGGTTTTGGCCTGACGCAACTGCTGTGGTTTATTTGGTTAGGGGTAGTGTTATGCCGCCGGGTCAGACAGGCTCCGAAGCCAGTACACCTGCTGGCGAAATGACGCCAGGCCGCGTTCACGAAAGCGCGGTTCTTTGTCGATAAGCTCCCGCTCGTCGAGCAGCTTAATCTGATAATGGCTGCCATAGTGCCGGATGATTTCTGCTTCCGTCACCGCAAAAGGCGGGCCGCCCATTTGTGGTTGCGGGTAGTCAAAGCTGATTAAAAGCTGTGGTGCCTGCTGGCTAAGCTGGCGCAGATGTTGGCAGTAATCAGCACGCATGGCTGGCGGCAGTGCGACCAGGGCGGCGCGGTCATACACTGCGTCTACCTGGCCGATAAGCCCGGCAGTAACGGCAAAAAAGTCACCGCAGCAGAGTTGTACGCCATCAGCCTGATAACGCAGCAGGGAATGCGGGCCATGCTGTAGCGGCTGCTTAGTTAGCTTAAGCCCCAGTTGCTGCTGCAAGGTGGAGGCCAATTCGTCCAGCGCAATTTCGCTTAACTCAATACCTATCACCCGGTAACCCTGGGCCCGCAGCCAGACTAAATCCAGCGTTTTACCGCATAATGGCAATAACACCGTGCTGCCGGGCGCAATGGCTAATGCCGGCCAATGCGCCAACAACGCTTTATTAACTTCCGCCAGATGAAAACCCAGTTCGCGTTTTTGCCATTTGTCGTGCCAGAAATCAGCTTGCATCATTGCTCCTGTTAAGGCTCGGCCCGCAGGCCGACCGCTTGCAGCGGCAAGGCCTGCATATTCTGCTGCCGTAAGCCTTTTTGCTGCTGCAGGATTTTCAGGTAAGGCTGAAAGTTGGCAGGCAGGTTTTTAGTGTTAATGGCGGGGATAAACTTAAGCTGCTTATCCGGTAGCATAGCCGTGCCGGCCTGTTGTTGCAGGGTGGCAAAGTCTGGCAATAGCATGGCACTATAGCCTTCATTCAGCGCAATACTAACGCCTTTGGCATCAAAATCACCAAAATACACTGCCGGTTTGCCACTGCTTAGCCACTGTTGCTTAAGTGCTTTAATCCCTTTGCTGTAGAGTTTGTCGCCACGGTAGAGAATAAGCAGGTTTTGCCAGCCAAGCTGCAGTTGAAACTCCGCCAGCTGATAGAAGCAATCCAGGTTTTCCACCACCAGCAGTGCATCAAACTGCGGTAGTGGCAGTTGCTGCCAGTCGGTGTCAATAATATCAGCGGTTATACCCAGGCCGGTATCCGCTGCGGTATTCAGTTTTACCAGTACCCGCTGCTGGCGTGGCTGCAGGCCAACCGTTTTCAGCTCCTGCTGGCTGTAAGCTGCGCTGGCCAGCCGGCTTTGCCGGCGGTCATCAAGAAAACAGGCCTGGTTCAGCTTACGCTGCGCAGCGGCAATATCGGCTAACAGCGGTTTGGTAAAGGTAAAGTACGGCAGGTTAAGGCTATTGCCGGGCACAAGTTCATGTTCGATACACCAGCTCAGTACCTGTTGCACCGCTTTACCGCTGATTTTTACCCGCTCGCTGCCGCTGGCATTCAGTCGCTGCTGCAGTTGCTGTAACCAGCGCAGCGTTTGCGCCGTCAGCGGCGGGTAGCTCATCAGGCTGCCCGTAAGCTAAGGCTGATATCGCGGATCAGCAGCAGGCTGTTTACCGCGCTGGCCTGGGCTTCATCGCGCGCCATGGCAAACATGTGTTTTTCCTCCAGTGGCAACGCCTGATACTCGGCAATGATCTGATACAACCAGATTTCGCTGTCCCAGCTTAGCTGCTGCTCGGCCAGATAATCCAGTGCGCTTAATGACCCGGCTTTATCAATCACCCGCAGATAGAAGTTCTCTACATCCAGTTTTAATGCCTGCTGGCGGGCGCTAATGGCTTCGTCTGCCATCACCGCAGCAAAACTGGCACTTTGCTGATCCGGCAGGTTAATTTGCGTGGCTCTGGGCAGGGTGCGCACCAGTTCGGCCAGTTGCTGGCGCTCACTGGCTCTGTCCAGCGCAATAGCGGCTTGCGGCAGTATGGCAGCCGCCTGGTTAAACAGTAACGGCACCTCAGAGCGGTTCGGGTAATCGGCCGGTTGATACTTCGGGTGCTGGCGTAAAAACGCTGCCATATTGGCAATCAGCATTGAACGCGACTGCTGCTGACGGAACCTGGCTAACAGCTCAACCAGACGTTTTTGTACTTCCAGCAGGCTGCTATGGTGCGAACTCAGCTGGTTTTGCAGCTGGCTGACCAACAGTTTGCGCAACTGGTTATTGCCTTCAGACAGCTCTATCAGCTCGTGAAAATCCAGCAGGTCCAGGCCATCGAGCAAACGACGCAATTGCTTTTGCGCGCGCTCGTTTTCGCGAATTTTATCATCCAGGCTGCTGACAAAACCAAAGTCGCTGTTCAGCCGGTGCCATAAGCTGTCTATCGCTTCTTCAAACTGGCCGCTTAAATCGTGCACA
>CAZEGA010000040.1:2241-17912 GCA_964511675.1 uncultured Rheinheimera sp. | reverse complement strand
CAGCCGCACTCCGGTTCGCAGGCTAATGCGGCGGTGTATCTGGCGCTGTTAAATGCCGGTGATACCATTTTAGGGATGAGCCTGGCGCATGGCGGCCATTTAACGCACGGCGCCCATGTCAGCTCATCAGGCAAACTGTATAACGCGGTGCAGTATGGCCTGCACCCGCAAACCGGCGTGATTGACTACGAGCAGGTTGAAGCTCTGGCGCTGGAGCATAAGCCTAAAATGATCGTGGCGGGTTTCTCGGCTTATTCAGGTATTGTTGACTGGCAGCGTTTTCGTGATATTGCTGACAAAGTAGGGGCCTACCTGTTTGTTGATATGGCACACGTTGCCGGCTTAGTCGCAGCTGGCTTATACCCTAACCCGGTACCAATCGCGGATGTGGTTACCACCACTACGCACAAGACTCTGGCCGGCCCGCGTGGCGGCCTGATCCTGGCGCGTAAAAACGACGAGATCGAAAAGAAACTGAACTCTGCCGTGTTCCCCGGCGGCCAGGGCGGCCCGTTAATGCATGTTATTGCCGCTAAAGCCGTGGCCTTTAAAGAGGCGCTGCAGCCGGAATTTAAAGCCTACCAGCAACAGGTACTGAAAAACGCCGTAGCCATGTGCGATGCCATGCAGCAGCGCGGCTATAAAATTGTCTCCGGCGGTACGCAAAACCACCTGTTCCTGATGGACTTGATTGACAAAGATATTACCGGTAAAGAAGCCGATGCCTGGTTAGGTCAGGCCCATATTACCGTCAACAAAAACTCAGTGCCAAATGATCCGCGCTCGCCGTTTGTGACGTCTGGCCTGCGCATCGGCACCCCGGCTATTACCCGCCGTGGTTTTGCCGAAGCAGAAGCCCGCACTGTCGCGGCGCTGATCTGTGACGTGCTGGACAGCCGTGGCGATGCTGCTGTGATTGATAAGGTACGCAGCCAGGTTAGTGAGCTGTGCAGCCGCTTCCCGGTTTATGCGTAAACGCTGATTAAGTGCTATGATGGCCGCTATTGCGGCCATTTTTTTATCTGGCTTTTTCTTTATTGGGCTTTTGGGCGGCTTAGCAGGATTTTTATTATGTACTGTCCGTTTTGTAATGCAGATGACACCAAGGTTATAGACTCTCGCCTGGTTGCCGATGGCCACCAGGTGCGGCGCCGGCGCGAATGCCTGGCCTGCCATGAACGCTTTACCACCTTTGAGGCGGCAGAGCTGGTGATGCCGCGCATTATAAAACGTGATGGTTCGCGCGAGCCGTTTAACGAGGACAAGTTGCGTAGCGGTTTGCTGCGCTCGCTGGAAAAACGGCCGGTATCGACCGAGCAGATTGAGCAGTTGATCAATAAGATTAAGTCACAGCTACGCGCCACCGGTGAGCGCGAAGTGGCCAGCCAGTTACTGGGTAAGCTGATCATGGATGAACTGGTCAGCGTTGATAAAGTGGCCTACGTGCGTTTTGCCTCTGTTTACCGCTCGTTTAAAGATATCCGCGAATTTGGTGAGGAAATTGCCCGCTTAGGGGAAAAAGCCTGATGTTTACTGCTGCCGATACGGCTTTTATGGCCGAAGCCATTCGCCTGGCGGAACTTGGCCGTTATACCACCAGCCCGAACCCTAATGTCGGTGCGGTGCTGGTTAAGCACGGCGTGGTAATTGGCCGCGGTTATCATCAGCAGGCCGGCGGGCCACATGCCGAAGTGTTTGCGCTGCGTGAAGCCGGCACTGAGGCTAAAGGTGCTACCTGCTATGTGACGCTGGAACCGTGCAGCCATTATGGCCGCACACCGCCCTGTGCCGAGGCGTTAATTGCCGCCGGCGTAGCACGGGTGGTCGTGGCGATGCAGGACCCGAATCCGCAGGTGGCCGGTCGCGGTCTGGCCATGTTGCACACTGCGGGTATTGCGGTACAGAGTGGTTTACTGGAGCCACAGGCGCGGGCATTAAACCCGGGCTTTTTAAGCCGGATGGAACGAAAACGGCCTTATGTGCAGTTAAAACTGGCAGCCAGCCTGGATGGCCGTACGGCGCTGGCCAATGGTGACAGTAAATGGTTAACCGGCGCTGCGGCGCGGGCCGATGTACAGCATTACCGCGCGCAAAGCTGCGCCATTTTATCTACCGCTACGACGGTAATGGCGGATAATGCCCGGCTGAATCTGCGCCCGGAGCAACTGCTGCAAAGCGTTACACCGCTGGAAAATGGCCGGTTACGCCAGCCCAGGCGGGTTATTCTGGACCGCAACGGCAGCCTGGATCACAAGCTGGCAATATTTACTGACGGCGGTGAAGTACTGCTTTGTGTCAGCAAGCTTGAAAATACCCGTGAGCTGCCCCAGATCGCCAGACAAATTCATTGTCCACTCAAGAATAGCCCGCTAAATAGCAAGGCGCAGTTTGACCTGCCGGCACTGCTGGAGCATTTAGCCGTGCGTGAAAGCATTAATACGTTATGGGTAGAAGCCGGCGCGACGCTGGCCGGTACCCTGTTGCAGCTAAAGCTGGTGGATGAGCTTATTGTGTATATAGCGCCGAAGCTGCTGGGCAACAGCGCGCAACCGCTGGCCGTATTACCGCAGTTTAGCGCGCTGGCACAGGTGCCTGAGCTGTGCTGGACCGATGTTCGTCTGGTCGGGCAGGATATCCGCCTGACGGCACGGCTTAACTGAACTGGCTTAACGGGGTAACTTATGTTTACAGGTATTATTGAAGCCACAGGCAAGCTTAGCCATATACAACAGCGCGGCGCTGACCTGACCGTCACCATTACCAGCAGCAGCCTGGATTTTACTGATGTCAAGCCGGGCGACAGTATTGCCAGCAACGGCGTGTGCCTAACGGTAACCAAACTCGGCAAGCACAGCTTTGATGCCGATGTATCGTCCGAAACGCTGGCGCATACACTGTTTGGCCAATATCAGGCCGGGCAACTGATTAACCTGGAAAAAGCCATGCTGCCGACTACGCGCATGGGCGGGCACTTAGTCAGTGGTCATGTTGATGGCATTAGCAGCGTAACAAAAATTGAGGCCACCGGCCGCGCCTGGCATATCTGGCTGGCGCTGCCCAAAACGCTGTCGCACTATATTGCGGCCAAAGGCTCTATTACCATTGACGGCGTCAGCCTTACAGTGAATGAGCTGAGTGCAGACGAGTTTCGTCTTACCATAGTGCCGCATACGGCAGAGAAAACCACTGTTTCGCAACTTAAAGTGGGTAGCAAAGTACACCTTGAGGTGGATCTGATTGCCCGTTATTTAGAACGTTTACTGAGTAAAGACACCGCAGCAACCGGCGGCGGTGTCAGTATGGCGTTGCTGGCGCAGCGCGGTTTTTTATAAAGAAGGTTTGCTATGCAACTGAATACACCCGCTGAAATTATCGAAGATATCCGCCAGGGCAAGATGGTGATCCTGATGGACGACGAAGACCGCGAAAATGAAGGCGATCTGCTGATGGCCGCCGAGTATATTACGCCGGAAGCGATTAATTTTATGGCAACGCATGGCCGGGGCCTGATTTGCCTGACCCTGACGAAAAAACGCTGCAGCCAGCTGGCATTGCCGCTGATGGTTGACGCCAATAAGTCGCCGTTTGCCACTAACTTTACGGTGTCGATTGAAGCGGCGGAAGGCGTAACCACCGGTATTTCGGCAGCAGACCGGGCCCGTACCGTGAAAGCGGCTGTAGCGCGGGATGCCAGACCGGCTGACATAGTGCAGCCCGGGCATATTTTCCCGTTGATGGCGCAGGATGGCGGCGTACTGGTGCGGGCCGGCCATACCGAAGCAGGCTGTGATCTGGCGCGGCTGGCCGGGCTGGAGCCGGCTGCGGTTATCGTAGAAGTGCTAAATGACGATGGTACTATGGCGCGGCGGCCGGATCTGGAACGCTTTGCCAAAAAGCACGCGATTAAAATTGGCACTATTGCCGATTTAATTGAATACCGTAACCTGCATGAAACCACCATTGAGCAGGTAGCAAGCTGCCATTTACCGACCGAATTCGGTGATTTTAAACTGGTGACGTTCAAGGATACTATCGACAACCAGATCCATTTTGCCCTGGTTAAAGGCGACATTAACGCCGCCGAACCCACCCTGGTCAGGGTACACCTGCACGATACGTTCAGCGATTTGCTGATGGCCAACCGTGCCGCTAACCGCAGTTTTCCATTGCATACGGCCATGGAGCGTATAGCCCGGGATGGTGGTGTACTGGTGTTGCTGGGCAAGCATGAAAGTACAGAACAGCTTATCCGCACCGTGCAGGGGTTTGAAGCTGAAGATAAAGGCGAAAAACCGCGCAGCACACCGTGGAAAGGCACATCGCGTAATGTCGGCGTGGGTTCACAAATTCTGGCCAGTCTGGGCGTGAAAAGAATGCGCCTGTTAAGCCAGCCGAAAAGATACCACGCATTGTCCGGCTTTGGCCTGGAAGTGGTGGACTACGTCAGCGAATAACCCTGGTTACAACGGTGAAACCGGCAGCAGAAAGACGCTGCCGGTTTTGCTTTGGTTGTGCTATCATGCACGGCTAATTTTCAGCGGTCATACTTTTGAGGGTAACTGATGCAGGTTATTGAAGCGGGATATTCTGCCAACGGCAAAAAATTTGCGCTGGTTGTGGCTCGGTTTAACAGCTTTATTGTCGAAAGCCTGTTAGATGGTGCTATTGATACCTTAAAGCGTATCGGTAATGTTTCTGAGCAGGATATTACGGTGATCCGTGTGCCGGGCGCCTTTGAGCTGCCGCTGGCGGTACAGCAAGTGGCTGCCAGCAAAAAATATGATGGCATTATTGCCTTAGGTGCAGTGATCCGTGGTGGCACACCGCATTTTGAATACGTATCCGGCGAGTGTACCAAGGGGATTGCCCAGGTGATGATGCAACATAACCTGCCGGTGGCCTTTGGCGTACTGACGGTAGACAGCATTGAACAGGCGATTGAGCGTGCGGGTACCAAAGCCGGTAACAAAGGCAGCGAAGCGGCCATGTCGACGCTGGAAATGGTTAACCTGCTGAACCAGCTGTAACAGGAAGAGAAACGTTAATGAAACCGAACGCCCGCCGTCAGTCACGGTCACTTGCCGTACAGGGAATTTACAGCTGGCATGTCAGCCAGAACCCTATTACTGAAATTGAACAGCAACTGATGCTGGAAACCAATGTCAAACACCTTGATGTAGGTTATTTTCAGGATCTGGTTCGTGGTGTGGTGAAAAACCATACTGCCCTGGATGAGGCGTTGAAGCCGTATCTGGACCGCCCGTTTGAAGAAATTGATCTGGTAGAAAAAGCCATTCTGCGGGTGTCAGCCTACGAGCTGAAATACCGGCCGGATGTGCCTTACAAAGTGATTATCAACGAAGCCATTGAGCTGGCAAAAGCATTCGCAGCAGATGACAGCCACAAGTTTGTTAATGGCATTCTGGATAAGGCTGTGCGGGTATTGCGGCCAAGTTAAAGGAGAGCCGGCGTTAGCCGGCTTTTTAGTCTTATGGGCGAGTTTGAACTGATTTCCCGTTATTTTGCCAGCAGTGGCGCTAAACGTACCGATACTGCCGTAGGTGTGGGCGACGATGCCGCTGTACTGCAGGTACGTGACGGCTATGATCTTATCGTAACCACCGACACTATGGTGTCCGGCACGCACTTTTTTCCGGCGGATGACCCGCGGGCCCTGGGGCATAAGCTGGTGGCGGTTAATGTCAGCGACTTGGCGGCTATGGGCGCCGAACCGGCCTGGTTGTCACTGGCACTGACCTTACCGGCGGTTGACGACGGCTGGCTGGCGGCTTTTGCCGCCGGGTTGCACGAAACGGCTGAGTATTACAATTGCCAGCTGGTCGGCGGTGATACCACCCGCGGGCCGCTGAGCCTGACGATGATAGCCAAAGGCCTGGTGCCGCGGGGTAAAGCGATAACCCGCAGCGGGGCCCGCGTGGGCGACTATATCTACGTTACCGGTACTCTGGGGGATGCGGCTTTGGGGCTCAGGCTGTGTCAGGGGCTGCATGAGGTCAGTAAAAAGCACCAGACCCATATACTGCAACGCTTTCATTACCCGTCGGCACGGGTCGCCCTGGGGCAGGCGCTGCGCAATATCGCCAGCAGTGCCATGGACCTGTCCGATGGTCTGTACAGCGATATCCAGCACATTATGCAGCGCTCCAATGTCGGTGCCAGTATTGATGTGGCAAAACTGCCGTTATCACAGGCGGTAAAAGACAGCTGCGACCCAGGCACGGCACTGCAGCTGGCATTGTCCGGCGGCGAAGACTATGAGCTGCTGTTTACTGTGCCGGAGGCCCGGCGTGGTTCGCTGGAAGTATTACTGTCACCTTATGGCATAGCGCTTAGCTGTATCGGCCGCATTACCGGGGCTGCCGGCAAGCTTGAGCTGAAGCAGGGCGAGCAGGTCTATGCCTATCAGCATCAGGGATTTACCCATTTTTCATGAGCAAAGTGCAGTTTAACCTCAAGCGCTGGTATCAGTTGCTGGCACTGGGCTTTGGCAGCGGGCTGGCGCCTAAAGCGCCCGGTACTTTCGGCACTCTGGTTGCCGTGCCGCTGGTTGCGCTGCTACTGTGGGCCGGTAATGGCTATCTGTTGGCATTTGTTATTGCCGGTGCGGTACTGGGGGTGTATGTCTGTGACCGGACGGCGAAAGATGCGGGGGTACACGATCACGGTGCTATTGTCTGGGACGAAATAGTCGGTTACGGCATTACCCTGTTGTGGGTGCCATTACACTGGCAGACGTTGTTACTGGGCTTTGTTTTATTCCGCCTGTTTGATATTGTAAAACCCTGGCCGATAAGCTGGCTGGACAAAAAAGTGCAGGGTGGCCTTGGTATTATGCTGGATGATATTCTGGCCGGCGTATTGGCACTGCTTGCCTTACAACTGCTATTGCCGCTGCTACCGCTGGGTTGAGACATGAGAACAGGCCTGTGCCAATGAAAGCCATTTTGCTGTCAATTTTATTGTGTTATGCCTGTACGGTGCCGGCTTACCAGCAACAATCTGTCTATGATTTTGACATTAAGCACTGGAGCAGTGGCGACGGCTTGTCGAGCAATTCGGTAAGATCGGTGAGCCAGGACGAACAGGGGTTTATCTGGCTGGCTACCTTGTACGGCCTGAACCGGTTTGATGGCGTACAGTTTGAACACTTTACCGCAGAACAACACCGTCACCTGGCCAGCAATGCCGTTACCCGTTTATTCAGTGACAGCAGGGGCTACATGTGGGTCGGCACCAAGGCCGGTTTATCTGGTCTGGACCCGGTAGCCCTGACGTTTGACCGTTATCCCATCCTGGCTGAAGTCACCGCCATAGTCGAAGTGCGGCCAGGAGAGATCTGGGTTGCCGCAGATCATTTGTTTCGCGTGGTAGACGGTAAAGTCAGCCGGGTCGAGCAAATTAAGGCCCAGGTCAGCCAGCTGGAGCTGGTTGACGGGCAGGTCTGGGTCAGCAGTACCGATAAAGTGTATCGGATTAATACCGATGGTGACTGGCAAAGCTTTGATTTACCCGCTGAACTGATGCAGACACCGGTATACGATCTGTACTGGAGTAACAGCGGCTTGCATATTGCAGCGGAAGCCGGCTTTTTTCATCTGGAACCCGGCGGTGAAGTGAAAAAATGCCAGCTGCCGGATAACAACAATACGGCGGTATATAAACTGCTGAAAGATAGCAGGGGCAACAGCTGGATTTCCGCCCACCGTAAACTGTTTCACCGCCATATTGAACAGGACTGGCAGCATATTACCGGCGATGAACTGGGCAGTTACCCCTGGTTCAGCGATATTTTTGAAGACAGGGATAAGAATATCTGGCTGGCCAGTTTCAGTGACGGTATTTACCGTGCCTCCAGCGGCAATATCCGCCGCGTGGTTGCCGCGCAGGCTGATCCGGTTGTGCGCAGTGTTGCGGTAACGCCGGACAATAGCTTGTTAATTGCCGGCCAGTCCGATTTGGGCGAGTTAAAAACCGATGGCAGTTATCATAAACTGCTGGATGCGTCTCAACTGGGCGCCAGTACAGTACACGATGTATTCTGGCCGTCGGCAGACGAAATGTGGCTGGCTACCGACCGCGGTGTGCAGCGGCTGCGGCGTGAGCAGAATGTGCTGGAGCCGCAATTCGCCGAGCTGAGCAAATACACGGTCCGGCTGTTAATGCCTGATGACATGGGCGGGCTGTGGATTGGCAGCGTGATGGGAATTTTTCACTATCAGGCCGGGCGTCTGACCCCCTTTATACACAATAATGAACTGGAATCGCGCAATATCACTGCACTGCAGCACAAGCAATTGCTGGTGTTTGGCACCACGCGCGGTTTGTACCAGTACAGCAAGGGGCAACTGCTCCGGCTGGGTGTTGGCAGTGCCTTGTATAACAGTTATATCACCGCGCTGCAGCTGTTACCCGATGGTACCGTGGTTGCGGCTACGCTGGATGATGGTATTTTTGTCCGTCTGCCCCAACAGCAGCAGTGGCTGCAGTGGCATAATGGCAATGGTTTACCCCATAGCCCGGTGGTCAGCCTGATGTTTGACGCCAGCACCGAATACTTGTGGGTCAGCAGTCATAAAGGGATTTTCCGGGTACACAGTGCCGATTTGGCGCATCTGGCTACAGCTGCGCTGACCGCACAGGAGGTGCTGGGCCCGCATGACCGCCAGCTGGGAACCGTGCCGGGGCGCTGCTGCAATGGGGCCGGCCACGCTAAAGTGGCATTCTGGCAGCAGCAGTACTGGTATCCGACGCTCAAAGGTGTGGTGGCGGTAACGGCAGATCTGTCAGCACTGCCTGCCCGTCAGCTGCAGCCGGTGATCAAGCAGGTGCAGGGCACGCATCATTATGTGCTGGATAATGAACAGCAGCAGCTGGTGCTGGAGCTTGATGATCGTAATCTGACGATCCAGTATTCGGCGCTGGAGTTTGTGAAGCCGGCGGCGCTCAGGTTCAGATACAAGCTGCAGGGGTTTGATCAGCAATGGCATGATGCGGGCGACAGGCGCGAAGCGGTATACACCAACCTGACCCCGGGGCGGTTTGAGTTTTTATTGCAAACCCGGTTTGACAACGAGCCCTGGCAGCAGGCGCAATCGGCCCGGCTGGTACTGACAGTGCCAAAACGGTTTGACGAAACCTTGCTGTACCGCGGCTTGTGGCTGCTGCTGGCGTTATTCTGCCTGTACTGGCTGCTGTGGCTGATGCGGCGCAACAGCCTGTATCAGCGACAACAACTGGAGCGTCTGGTGAAGCAGCGCACGCAGGAGCTGGAAAACAGCAATCTGAAACTGAACGAGCTGAATGAGCAGCTGGCCCTGCTGACACACAAAGACAGCCTGACCGGCTTGCGTAACCGGCGTTTTCTGTTTGAACAGCTGCCTAAAGACATTGAACATTTCCAGCGCAACCGCGACTCTATGCTGGCGCAGGGCAAATGTGTGGCGCTTATCCACCTGGATCTGGATAATTTTAAACAGGTCAATGATCAGTTTGGTAACAGTGCCGGCGACAGCTGTATTCAGCAGGTGGCAGGTTTGCTGATCCGTGAGACCCGGGGCTCAGACTATGTTGTACGTTTTGCCGGTGAAGAGTTTGTGCTGGTATTGCGTGATATCCAAACCGGGCTGGTGGCAGAATTCAGCCAGCGCCTGAATGAACTGGTGTGCCGTACTGTGTTTAATTTACCGGACGGCCACCGCACCCGGCTGACCTGCTCGGTGGGGTATGCGGTTTATCCGCTGGAGCTGCTGGGCGGGCAGTTGATCAGCTGGGAGATCTCGTTGCAACTGGCCGAAATGGCGTTACATCATGTGAAGCGTGCCGGCAAGAATGGTGTGGCCACTATAGTGTTTGACCAGCAGGTCGATGCCTTTGAATTTGAAGACTCCTCCCATGTAGAAGCCCAGGTCGAACGTTTGCTGGCTGCCGGGCTGGCACATTTTACCATGGACAGCGCCACTGAGCGCTGAACAACACCCTGCAATAGGCGTAATGTCAGTCAGTAACGTTTCTGCTTAAGTGGATCAGGATTACGCAATACCCTGACACTTAAGCCGGTTCGTGACGCTTGCCAACAAACCGGCATGACGCAAAACAGAGGGGTTACAGCAGTTGGCTGATCCGGGCCAGAATACCGCTGCTGTCCAGCCCCAGTTCGGCATAAATTTCCTGCTGGTTGCCGTGCTTGATAAACTGGTCCGGCAGGCCAAGCTGTGTCAGCTGTATGTTAAGTTGCGCTCTGGCAACAAACTCGCCGACCGCCGAGCCGGCACCGCCCAGAATGGCGTTGTCTTCGACGGTGACAAAGTGGGTATGGCTTTGGGCCAGCTCTGTCAGTAACGCTTCGTCCAGCGGTTTAACAAAACGCATGTCAACCAGGGTGGCATCCAGCGTTTCTGCCGCGTTGTGGCAGGCACTCAGCAAGGGGCCAAAGGCCAGAATCGCCACTGTGTTACCTTGGCGTACCGTTCTGGCTTTAGCCAGTGGCAGCAGTTGCATATCCTGGTTTGGCGTAATACCGGTACCACTGCCACGCGGGTAGCGCACCGCTGCCGGCCCCGGATACTGATAACCGGTATAGAGCATCTGGCGGCATTCGTCTTCGTCAGACGGCACCATCAGCAGCATGTTCGGAATACAGCGGATAAAGCTGATATCGAACGCGCCCTGGTGTGTCGGGCCGTCAGCACCAACAATACCGGCCCGGTCTATGGCAAACAGCACGTCCAGCTCCTGCAGGGCAACATCATGAATAAGCTGGTCATAAGCGCGCTGCAGGAAGCTGGAATAAATCGCCACTACGGGTTTTAGCCCTTCAATCGCCATACCTGCTGCCAGGGTAACCGCATGTTGCTCGGCAATGGCGACATCGAAGTAGCGTTTTGGGTAGGTTTTGGAAAAATGTACTAAATCCGAGCCTTCGCGCATGGCGGGCGTAATGGCCTGCAAACGCTCGTCCTGTGCTGCCATATCGCAAATCCAGTTACCAAAAATATTGGAAAAACTGGCCAGGCTGGCTTTTTTCTCCGGTTGCCTGGTTTCGTCCGGGTTAAACTTTGATACCGCATGATAACCGATAGGATCAGCTTCGGCCGGGGCATAACCTTTGCCCTTTTTGGTCACAATATGCAGCAGTTGCGGGCCTTTAAGGTTGCGCATATTGCGGATAGTATCGACCAGGCCGGTTACATCATGGCCATCAATCGGGCCTATATAGTTAAAGCCCAGTTCTTCAAAAAACGTACCGGGCGTGACCATACCTTTAAAGTGTTCTTCGGCTCTGCTGGCCAGTTCATGCAGTGGCGGTACGCCGCTGAGGATTTTCTTGCCGCCTTCCCGCAGGCTGGTGTAGAAACTGCCCGACAGAATACGGGCAAAATAGCGGTTTAACGCACCGACATTCTCTGAGATCGACATTTCGTTGTCATTCAGGATCACCAGCATATCCGGCCGCACTTCGCCGGCATGGTTTAGGGCTTCAAATGCCATACCGGCGGTTATGGCTCCATCACCAATGACCGCCACCACTTTGCGGTTAGAGCGCGCCTGGCGCGCTGCTATCGCCATACCCAGAGCCGCACTGATCGAGGTGCTGGAGTGGCCAACCGACAGCACATCGTATTCGCTTTCTTGCCGGAACGGGAACGGGTGCAAACCATCTTTCTGGCGGATAGTGTGCATTTTACCGGCACGGCCGGTAAGAATTTTGTGCGGATAAGCCTGATGACCAACATCCCAGATCAGGCGGTCGTATGGCGTATTGTAGACATAATGCAGTGCTACAGTCAGTTCAACTGTACCCAGGCCGGATGCAAAATGGCCGCTGCTCTGGCTGACGCTGCGCAGCAGGTAACTGCGTAATTCGTCGCTCAGCGCCGGCAGTTTTTCTTGTGGCAGCTGTCGCAGCTGCTCTGGTAAATTAGCCTTGGCTAATAACGGGTAATCGTTAATATCTAACGCCATAATCCATGCCTGTGTTAAAACCTGCGTGCGATAATGTACTGCGCAAAGGCGCGTAATTCATCAGTGTTATACGGTAATAATGCCAGCGCGTGCAATGCGTCCTGATACAGCTGCTGTGCTTTTGCTTTGGCATTGTCCAGCCCCAGCAGTGCCGGATAGGTCGATTTATTGGCCTTGGTATCGGAACCCTGGGGTTTACCCAGCGTTACCGTGTCGCTTTCGATATCGAGAATATCATCCTGCACCTGAAAAGCCAGCCCTAATGCCCGGGCGAAGCCCAGCAATGCCTGTAACTCGGCGTCATCCTGTTTTGCGCTGCACAACCAGGCCAGCTGCACCGCACTTTCAATCAGGGCGCCGGTTTTAAGCCGGTGCATCCGCTCCAGTTGCGCCAGGGGGGTATGCTGGTTCGTCTGGGCCAGATCTATCGCCTGGCCGCCGCACATACCGCTGTAACCGGAGGCAACCGCCAGCTGCTGTACCATTTTAACGACAGCATGGCTGTTTACCTGCCGGTAGGGATGCGTGCTGATGATGTCAAACGCCAGCGCTTGCAGGGCATCGCCGGCTAAAATAGCGCTGGCTTCGTCAAATGCCCTGTGGCAGGTCGGCTTACCGCGGCGCAAATCATCGTTGTCCATTGCCGGTAAATCATCGTGAATAAGTGAGTAGCTGTGCATGGCTTCTAACGCCGCCGCCGGGCCGTCTAAATCATCCAGGCTGGCACCGAGCAGGCTGCCACAGGCATACACCAGAAACGGACGTACCCGTTTCCCGCCCAGTAGCAGGCTGTACGACATTGCCTCCAGCAGGCGTGGGTCGGTCTTATCCTTTGCCGTCAGTATCTGTTGCAGCTGTTGTTCAACCCGCTTTTGATACAACGGTAAATTCTGTGGTAACACCTTAGTCTCCCTGCTCTGGTACAAACGGCAGCAGGCTTTCCTGTTGTTGCTGTTGCATCAGCAACTGTACTTTTTGCTCGGCACTTTGCAGTAATTGCTGGCTGTGGCGGGCAAGGGTAATGCCTCGCTCAAACTGCTGCAATGACTGATCCAGCGACAGCTCGCCTTGCTCCAGTTGCTGCACTATCTGCTCAAGTTCAGACAATGTCTGTTCAAACTGGCTCAAATCGGCTTTTTTCTTGCTCATACTACCCCCGGAAAAGTGTGCGCAAAGTTACCCTAGCAGGCTATTATGGTCAATCAGAAAGCGGTTGTGAAAGGCTAAATTGATAATTTCATACAATTTATATTCAATGATTCAGCGCTTTTGTCGATAAACAGCTATCGTCTAAGATAAACTTATAACGTCTTTGCCGTGGCAGTAGATCAGTTAAGGAGAAAATAGTGGATTTAGCTACCCTGGTCGGAGTATTAGGTGCATTTGGTTTTATCGTAATGGCAATGGTGCTTGCCAGCAGCGGTGTACCCAGCATGTATGCCGATACGGTTTCGATAGTTATCGTATTTGGCGGTACTTTTTTTGTTGTGATGATCCGCTATACGCTGACACAGTTTTTTGAATCAGGCAAAGCCATAGCAAAAGCTTTTATGTTTAAAATTGAGTCTGCTGAAGAGTTGATCGAAAAAGCGGTGCAGCTGGCTGATTCTGCCCGTAAAGGCGGTTTTCTGGCGCTGGAAGAGGCTGAAATCCCGAATGCCTTTATGCAAAAGGGCGTAAATATGCTGGTAGATGGCCATGATGCAGATGTAGTGCGGGCCACCTTAATGAAGGATATCAGCCTGACCGAAAAGCGGCATGACATTGCTATTTCCCTGTTACGCAGTGCGGCAGATGCGGCACCGGCGATGGGCATTATCGGTACTGTTATCGGTCTGGTGGCGATGTTATCCAACATGGATGATCCCAAAGCGATAGGTCCGGCGATGGCGGTGGCGTTATTAACCACGTTATACGGTGCTTTTGTGGCCAACATTGTTGCTATTCCGCTGGCTGATAAGCTGTCTTTGCGCAACCAGGAAGAAAAATTAAATAACCAGCTGATCCTCGATGCGATACTGGGCATTCAGGATGGCCAGAACCCGAAAGTGATAGAAGGCATACTGCGTAACTATCTGGCACAGAGAAAACGCGAAGTAGCCAGCGAGAATAAAGCATGAGCGAGCTGGCAGAAGAGTGTAAATGCCCGCCGAAAGGGGCACCGGGCTATATGACCAGCTTTGCTGATTTAATGGCCGTATTAATGTGCTTTTTTGTGCTGTTGTTGTCCTTTTCTGAAATGGATGTGATGAAGTTCAAGCAGATTGCCGGTTCGATGAAATTTGCTTTTGGGGTGCAGAATAAAATTGAAGTAGAAGATATTCCCAAAGGCACCAGTGTCATTGCCATGGAGTTCCGCCCCGGCAGGCCTGATCCTACGCCTATAGAAACGCTGCAACAGCAAACCATTGATATTACCCAGCAAGTTATTGAATTTCAGGCGGGGGAAGAAGATGCGGCCGGTGGCCGGCAGGAGCAGCGGGAGGATCTCAGTGGTGGCCAGTCTGTCAGCAATGCTGAAGAAATTATGGATGGTGAGCAGGCCGCTTCCCAGGCAGAAGCCCAGGCCGAGGCTATGCAGCAGCAAACCAATGAAATGGTGAAAAAGCTGGCAGAACAGCTGGAAAAGCAAATTGTTGATGGGGCTATCGAGCTGGAATCACTGGGGCAGCAGATCATTATCCGTATCCGTGAAAATGGCTCTTTCCCGTCGGGGTCCTCGTTTTTGCAGCCGCGCTTTAAACCTATAGTGCTGCGTATAGGTGAACTGCTGAACGAGATCCCCGGTGAAATTACGGTCACAGGTCACACCGACGATATCCAGGTATCTGACGAGTTACACAGTAATAACTGGGACTTATCTGCCAAACGGGCGGTCTCTGTCGCTACCGAAATGATCAAGGCGCCGGGATTTGAGCGTAAAAGACTGGTTGTGGTAGGCCATGCCGATACCAAACCTCTGGTGCCAAACGACACTGAGCTGAACCGGCGGCGTAACCGCCGGGTAGAAATTGCTATTATGCAGGGCAAAGCCAAAGAATCTGAACCGGTCAGTCTGGAAGCGCCCAACCTTTAACATGCCCTGGTGCGCAGATTAGGTCTTTAATCAGAGATCCGCTATAATCTGCGCCCTGTTTTTTCCTGTTTAATAAACCAGATGATTGAATTTCTTATCAAGCTGCATCCGGAAATTGCCATAAAAAGCAAATCGGTGCGTAAACGCCAGACCTTGCTGCTGGAGCGTAATCTTAAAACCATACTGCTGCAGGTCGATCCGGCAGTTCAGGTTAACAATAATTTTGACCATCTGACTATTCGCAGCAACAGCGGGGATGCAGCGGTAAAGCAAAAGCTGATCGACCGCCTGGGGTGTATTCCGGGGGTGGTCAATTTTTCCGAGATGCAATCCAGCCGTTTCAGCTCACTGCATGATATTTTTGAGCAGGTGTCGCAGGTGTATGCCAGCCAGCTGGAGAACAAAAGCTTCTGTGTGCGGGTACGCCGAGCCGGCCAGCATGACTTTACCTCGATTGAAGCCGAGCGTTATATTGGCGGCGGTCTGAACCAGCAGGTGGCGTCGGCACGGGTACAACTGAAAAAGCCGGATATTGTCGTCAGCCTGGAAGTAAAAAAAGACCTGCTGATTATGGTGCGCCAGATGCACCCGGGTATGGGAGGCTTTCCGCTGC
>CAZEGA010000040.1:693-2231 GCA_964511675.1 uncultured Rheinheimera sp. | reverse complement strand
GTTATCGCTGATCTCCGGCGGTTATGACTCTGCCGTTGCCAGTTATCTGATGATCCGTAAAGGCCTGCGTACGCACTATCTGTTTTTTAATCTGGGTGGTGCTGCCCATGAAGCCGGTGTACGCGAGATGGCATTCAGCATCTGGCAGCGCTACAGCCTGTCGCACAAGGTGAAATTTGTCAGTGTCAATTTTGCCCCTGTGGTGGCGCAAATTCTGGAGCATATCGACAACGGCCTGATGGGCGTAGTGCTAAAACGCATGATGATGCGTGCCGGCAGCCAGATTGCCGCCAGACTGGGGATAAAAGCGCTGGTAACCGGTGAGAGTATCGGCCAGGTATCCAGCCAGACCATTGCCAACCTTAATGTCATCGACAGGGTAACCGATACGCTGATCCTGCGGCCGCTAATCTACCAGGATAAGCAGGAAATTATTGATATGGCGCGTAAAATTGGCGCCGAAGAGATTGCCAAAAGTATGCCGGAATACTGTGGTGTGATATCGAAAAAACCCACGGTCAATGCTGTGCTCGCTGAGGTTGAACGCAGCGAGCAACAATTTGATTTCGCCGTGCTGGAGCAGGTGGTAAATGAGGCCAAAGTGCTGGATATCCGCACGGTGGATTACCAGGCCGAGCAGCAGGCGCATGTCGTGACAGAGCTGGCGCTGTTACCCTCTGACGCCATAGTGCTGGATATCCGCGCGCCGGAAGAAACCGAGGTTAAACCGCTTAGTGTGGCCGGGCATCAGGTGATTGAGCTGCCGTTTTTCCGCCTGGCATCGCAGTTTGCCCGGTTAGACCAAAGCAAACAGTATTATTGCTACTGCGAACGTGGCGTAATGAGCCGGCTGCAGGCCGTGGTGCTGCAAGAGCAGGGCTTTAGCAATGTGGCGGTTTACCGGCCTTAATGCCGGCTTCCTGTTGCAACTGCAGTACCTGCTGCTGCAGTTGGCTATTGTGCGGTACTGCCAGGCCATAGTGCGCCGCCTGGCGCACGACATAACCGTTAATGGCGTCTATTTCGGTGCGCCGCTGATGTGCGATATCCTGCTGCATGGACGAAAAGTTCTGCGCGGTTCTGGCAATAACCTGCTGTACGCTCTGCAGTGTTGGTGCAAATGCCAGCGCACAGCCGCTTCTGCCGGCAACCTGACACACTTCCTGCACTATGCTGGCGATCTGCGGTTGCCAGCGTGTCTTGGCCAGCTCACCATTAGGGCAATTGTAAATGGCCGTTAAAGGATTAATTACCGCATTAATGGCCAGTTTCTGCCACAGGTAGGGCTGAATATCAGCAACACACCGCAGCGGGCCTAATGCCTGGTCCATTACAGGCTGTACCGCTGCCTGGTAAGGCAGGGCGGCGCTGTTCAGCGCTGAGAGTACACTCTGGCCCTGCCCGGTATGGGTTAGGGTGTCAGCGCGGCGCAGGGCGGCATGGGTCGTCGTTAAAAACCACAAGCCCTGTGCCGGGCCAAGCAGGGGGAGTACCTGTTCAATAGTGCCCAACTGGTGCTGAGCCATAATGGCATGGGC
>CAZEGA010000040.1:0-683 GCA_964511675.1 uncultured Rheinheimera sp. | reverse complement strand
GCACCAGTTGGGCGTCAGGGGTAAGCTGCGGCAGTAACTGTTGTACGGTTTCAACAACCGCATAGCTTTTAACCGGCAGCAATACCGCATTAAGGGGGGCGGCAGCGGGGCGAAAGTGCAGCGGCTGCCGTTGTGTGGCCTGGATAAAATGGATATCAACTGCAGCGGGCCGGCGTAACCATAACGATACCGGCTCACCGGCCAGTAGCATACGGCTGGCGGCTAGCAGGCCAATGGCGCCCTGGCCGACAATACTCCAGCTTAACGCTGGCTGCGCGGGCGTAGTGTGTGCCACAAGGAGCGCACCAGATAAAAACTGGCGATACCGGCAATGTCGGCCAGTAAGTCTAACCAGTCGCCGCTGCGGCGGGTAAAGTAGTGCTGGGCCAGTTCAATGGCGCCGCCGTAGGCCCCGAGCAGTATTACTGCGAGCCAGGCGGGGAGTTTAAAGCCTTTCCATAATAAGGCGCTGAGTACAGCAAAAATACCAAAATGGGCAACTTTATCCAGATGCACCAACCCGCTGCCGATACGGTGGCCGCTTAATTCAGCCAAAAAGCCTGCAGTAGCCAGCAGAAAACAGCTGATACATAACCAACGATAGAATGATTGCGGCACAAAGCCCCCCCGAAACAGATGGCGCTCGGATTGTAACAGTTTTCTGGTTATAATCACCAGCAGAC
>CAZEGA010000039.1:9512-18109 GCA_964511675.1 uncultured Rheinheimera sp. | reverse complement strand
TACCATGCTACAGGCCTTGCAACAGCCGGATTTTACCGCCGCTGCTATTGCAAGGCCTGTAGCATGGTATCGAGGTTATGCATCAGGTTAACGGCGGTTGGCCGGGCCGCCCGCAGCACTTCGGCACCGGCCAATAATTGCTCACGGCTGTCGCCAGCAGCGGCACGATACGCCAGCAGCAAGCAGGCGCCGATACCAATGGCCGGTGCGCCACGCAGCTGCAGTGCTTTTATCATGCTTACCATATCAGCAACAGTCTGGCAGTGCAGCCACGTCTGCTGCTGTGGCAACAGTGTCTGGTCCAGCACATACAACTGGCCTTGTACAGTCTTCAGGCTCAGTGCAGTTAAATTTGGCATAGTTTATTCCCGTTTGGCATTGCAGACGTCTGGATGTTTTGCAATTATGCAGCCCTGCCATTTTCAACACAAGCTATGAGATACCACGATGACTGACTACCATATTTTTACTCCTGATGATGCCATGCGCTTTGCCGATAAGCACAGTGGGCTGTTTGGTGAACACAGCAAGCTGAGCTGTAAGGAATTTGGCGACGGTAATCTTAATCTGGTATTCCGGGTAGAAAACGACAAAGGCAGCAGCCTGATTGTAAAACAGGCACTGCCTTATGCCCGTTGTGTGGGGGAAAGCTGGCCGCTGACCATAGACCGCGCCCGGATAGAAGCGGAAGTATTACTGACACACCGCAAGCTATGCCCCGAACATACAGTAGCAGTGCTGCATTACGACACTGCGCTGGCGGCCATTTTAATGGAAGACTTAACAGGCTACCGCATACTGCGCAGCGAGCTGATTGCCGGTAAACAATTCCCGCACCTGGCCGCGCAAATGGCGCTGTATCTGGCCAATACGCTGTTTTATACCAGCGATTTTGCCCTGACCGGGCCGGGCAAAAAGCAACAGGTTGGGCGTTTTTTAAACCCCGAGCTGTGCCTTATTACTGAAGATTTATTTTTTACCGACCCGTACTGTAACCACGAGCGCAACAATATTCACGGTGCAATCCGCCCCGATGCGCAGCAACTGTGGCACGACACAGCACTACAGGCGGAAGTGGCACAGCTGAAAGCTGACTTTTTATCTAAACCGCAGGCACTGCTGCATGGTGATGTTCACAGCGGCAGCATTTTTATCAACGATGAAAACTGTAAAGTGATAGATGCTGAGTTTGGCTTTTACGGCCCGATTGGCTTTGATGTCGGCAGCCTGATTGGCAATTTATTACTGAACTACCTGGGCCATTTCGGCCTGACCGCTGACAGCACGGCGCGCCAGCAGCATCAAACCTACCTGTTGCAGCAAATCGACAGCCTGTGGCAGCAATTTGCCAGCCGGTTTCAACAGTTAATGGCCAACGAGTGCCGCGAACCCGCCTTACAAAACAGTGTGTACCAGCAGCGTTTTTTGCAGCAGGTGTTTGCCGACAGTCTGGGCTATGCCGGTTGCGAGCTGATCCGCCGCACTGTCGGCCTGGCCCATGTGGCCGATCTGGACAAGATTGCCGACAACACACTGCGCTCGCACAGTGAACGTAAAGCGCTGCAACTGGGCCGGGCTCTGATCATGCAGCGTAACGGGCTGGCCACTACCGGGCAGTTATTATCTTTAGTGCTATCTGTTTAACACCCGCCGTAATGACATAATATACTTTGTTACAATTCAGCTACTTTATGACGGCTAGCCTCAGTATTCACAAGACCGGCTTTTATGGCACACTGCTGCGGTATTTTCTATAGGAGCAACAGATGATCCAGGCCAGCGGGCTGAGTAAGATATTTGGTCATGGTGAAAACCAGGTTATCGCCTTACAGGATGTCAGTTTACAGATCAGGGAAAATGAATTTACCGCTATTATGGGCGCGTCCGGTTCTGGCAAATCGACACTGATGAATATTCTGGGCTGCCTCGACAGCCCGGACAGTGGCCACTACCAACTGGCCGGTAAAGCCATTGCCCAACTGGACGACCAACAACTATCAGCCATTCGTAACCAGCATATCGGTTTTATTTTTCAGTCTTTTCATTTATTACCCCGACTAACCGCTTGTCAGAATGTTGCGCTGCCATTGCGTTACAGCACTATTGAGCCAGAAGCCGCCATCCAACGGGCCGAACAGCTGCTGCAACAGGTTGGGCTGGGGCACCGGTTGCAGCATAAACCGCATGAAATGTCCGGCGGCCAGCGCCAGCGGGTAGCCATTGCCCGCGCGCTGGTCAACCGGCCCAAAGTCATTTTTGCCGACGAGCCCACCGGCAACCTGGATAGCAAAACCTCGGTTGAGATTATGCAGTTACTGCGCTCCCTGCACCAGCAGGGCAATACTATTGTGATGGTGACACACGAAGACGAGATTGCCGCCTATGCCCAACGGGTGATCCGCATGCGCGACGGCCAGATTATTGAGGACAGCCAATGCGCCGCCTGAGCCTGTTATTATTGTATGCAATAAGCCTTAACAGCTATAGCAACGAACTGCCACTGTTACTGAGCGCAACCCTGCAATCTGAATCCCGGCAGCAACTTGTCGCACCGATGAGCGATAACTGGCGGGTACAGGTGCAATGGCTGAAACCGGAAGACCAGCCGGTCAGTGCCGGTGAACTGGTCGCGGTATTTGATGCCGGTAATATCCAGCTCACTATCGAACAGTTAAAAACCCAACTGGTAAATACCAACGAACAATATAACCAGTTACAAAGCGAGCATGCGCTCAGAGTGCTGGAAGCGGAGTTTGAACTGCAACGGCGCCAGCTATTGCTGGAGAAAGCCAGTATCGATGCTGGCGTGCCGTTAACCAACCTGAGCCAGTACGATTATGAAAACTACCAGTTGGCCCGGCACCGGGCTCAGACCGAAGCGAACAAAGCCGCGGAGTTATTAGCCACAGCCCGGGTTGCGGCGCACACAGCGCTGGAAAAACAACAGCTGCAAATCAACAAAATCCGTGCTGAGCTGGCCGATGCAGAGCTACGGCTGAGCCAGATGAGCATTTACGCCGAGCACAGCGGTATGATCAGCTACGCCCTGCATCCCTGGTTTCGCAATAAACTGTTTGCCGGCGTCACGGCGCAGCCCGGCTGGCTGATTGCCGAAGTCACCGCCCAGCAGAATTTATATATTGAAGCCTGGGTCCATGAACGGGATTTGCCCCGGCTGCAACAGGCCGTTTCGCTACAGGCGCGCTTTGATATCGCCCCACAGCAACCGTTCCCGGTTACATTGCAACAACTGGCGCAGCAGGGAGAAAAACGGCTGGCCTGGGGTAACGCCTTATATTACCAGGCTAAATTTGCCAGCAGTCAATTACCTGTAGCCAAACCGATGCTGGGTATGGGGTTATTAATCGAGGCCACGTCATTATGATCAACAGCCGCCTTAGCCGTTATGTATTATTATCTGCCAGCCTGTTACTCAGCAGTTGTGGTAGCGAACCCGGTACGGCGCCGACAGCACAAAGCAATATCAGGCTCAGTGGCGAGCTGGTTGCCGCCCAAAGCCATAAAGTATCTCCCCCTACCGTCAACCGGTTATGGCAATACACCATTAAAGAACTGGCACCAGAAAGTAAGTTACTCAACGCCGGCGAATTGGTGGCAGCTTTCGATGCCCAGAGCATTCAGGACGAACTGCGTAACAAACTGCCGGAGCTGAAAAGCGCCGAACAGGAGCTGGCCAACCAGCTGACCCAGGATGAACAGCGCTACGAAGAACTGAAGCTTGAACTGGCGCAACGTAAAATGGAATATCAGCGCGACCAGCGCAAAGCAGAAATTGTTGACCATTCATTATCTGCCAATGATCGCCGCAAAGCGCAAATTGACTTTACCATTGCCGATAATCAGTACCAGTTAGCCCAGCAACGGCTGGAATTTCACCAGCAACAGCGGCAGGCTAAAGCCGAAATATTACGGGCGAAAATCGCCCGTTTGGGTAGCGAAGTCGCCCAGCTGCAGGCTGATATTGCCAGTATGAGCATCAGCGCGCCCTTTACGGGTATTATGGTGTATGTCGCCAACCATGAAGGTGAGAAATACTCTGTCAGTGACACTGTGCAGTTTGGCCAGCCGATAGCCGAAGTCAGCCAGTTAGACAGCCTGTATGTTAAAGCTGAAATTGATGAAATTCACCTGAAACAGCTGGTAGCGGGTATGGCGGTGAATATCAGTCTGGATGCTTACCCGGAACGTTATTTCAGTGGCACCCTGCAAAGCCTTGGCCATGCCCTCAGAAATAAATCTGCCGATAATTTAAGCCGGGTGGTCGATGCCATCATCAGCCTGCAACAACCCGACAGCACTATTATGCGCCCCGGCATGAGTGTCCGCCTCAGCATCGGCACCTCGCAGCCAGCCGCTGCCGGCCAGCCACAGGAGGCGGCGTTATGAAAGCCCTGCAACCGTTAGCTATTGCGTTTAGCAGCCTGTTATTACTCAGTTGTGGCCAGCCGGATGATGATATCCCCAGCCTGCTGCTGGCACCCGCCACCTTGCAGCACCAGATTAGTGCCGATGGCGAATTGTTTGCCGTTAATGCAGTTAATATTACTACGCCGCATAATATCCGCGGCCCGCGCTTTATTGCCACCATTGCGCAGGAATTCAGCCGGGTACAGCCCGGCGATATTGTCATCAGTTTCGATGCCACCCAGTTAAAACGCAATCAGCGTGATGCCAGCAACGCCCTGGCAGGGGTAGCAGCGGATCAGTCGCACAAACAGGCCGAACAACAAGCAGAACAAACCAATATCAGCCTGGAACAACAGCTGGTGACCAAAGAATTTGCTTTTGCCGACACCTTTAATATTGATGATGTGCAGATCCGCTCTAAACTGGAAATCCTGGATTCCTTACAAAACAAAGAGTTCCTCGGCGAAAAACAAAACTATTTAGGCTGGCAACAACACAGTTTCCAGCATAAAGTGGCCGGCGAGCTGGAGCTGTTACAGTTACAACAAGGGCAACAACACAGCCTGCTGCAACAGGCAGAAACCGGGCTGGCCCAACTGACCGTTACCGCGCCGCATCATGGCATCCTGCTGCTGGAAAGCAACTGGCGTGGCGAAAAGCCCGATGTCGGCACTATGGTATTTCCGGGACAGAAAATCGGCAGCATTCCGGATTTAAGCCTGCAGCATATCAAACTACAGGTGATAGAGCAGGAAGCCATTGGGCTGGCGCCGGGCCAGCAAGTGCGGTTTAGCCTGGCGGCCCACCCGCAGCAACAGCTTGACGGTACAGTACTGAGCGTAGCCCAGGTGGCGCAGTCCCGTGAACGGCGCGACCCGCGCAAATATATTGACGTTATTGTTGAGCCTGCCAGCCAGCAGCCACACTTTATGCCGGGCAGCAAAGTTAATGCCACCCTGTATATCAGCGCACAACCTGACGTGCTGGCTGTGCCGCTACAGGCCATCTTCAGCGAACAGCAACAGCTGTTTGTCTGGAAACAGCAAGGCAGGACCTATAAGAAGCAACTGGTCAGCCTCGGCAACAAAAACCTGACCCATGCCGAAGTGGTCACCGGCCTGCAGGCCGGCGATCGCATTGCCCTGCTCGAACCGGGAGCCTGAGCTGATGAAAATAAAAGATATTGTCCAGGATACCCTCGCTGAACTGGCCCAGCATAAACTACGCACCTTTCTGACATTGCTGGGCATGATTTTCGGTGTTGGCGCCGTGATTGCGATGCTGAATATTGGCGAAGGTGCCGAGCGTGAAGCACTGAAAACCATTGAAACCATGGGTTTACGCAATCTTATTGTTGAAAGCAAAGACTTCGACGACAAAACCTTACTGGAACACCGCAAACATTCGCTGGGCTTAAATTTCAGCGACGTGCAGGCGGCTGTCAATACCCTGCCCGGCGTTAGCGGCTACAGCGCCGAGCGCCGGCTGGAAACTTACTCATTGTTCAGCCATCACGCCAAAAGTGACGCCCAGGCCGTCGGCGTCAGCCCCAGCTATGTACAACTGAGCAAGTTATCACTGTCGGCAGGCCGTAGCTTTACCGATGAAGAAGATTTATATGCCGCCCAGGTGGCCGTACTGGGTTCGCAACTGGCGGCAACGCTGTTTCCGGATGGCAATGCCGTCGGCCAGCCGGTAAAAGTCAATCATGTCTGGTTACAGGTTATCGGCGTACTGGCGCCGCCTTACCAAAGCAAACAGGAGTTTCAGGGGGTAAAACTGGGTGGCGAACAAAACCAGTTATTTATGCCACTGACCACGGCGCTGAACCGGTTTAAAAGCCTGCCTCTGGCGGCCGAATTATCCTCATTCCGCATCCAGCTGACAGAACAAACCAACTCTGCCAACACCGCCAAAGCGCTGGCGCATTTATTACAATACCGGCATAACGATATCGACGACTATCAGCTAATCGTGCCGTCTGCCTTACTGGCCCAGCAGGAACAAACCCAGCAGATTTTTAATATTGTGATGTCATGTGTGGCCGGTATTTCGTTACTGGTTGGCGGTATCGGTATTATGAATATTATGCTGGCCACCGTACTGGAGCGCACGAAAGAGATTGGCCTGTTACGCGCGATCGGCGCCACCCGCCAGGACATTAAACTGCAGTTTGTGGCCGAAAGCTTCGCCATTGCCGTACTGGGCGGTTTGCTGGGTATTCTGTTCGGCATCACCCTGTCGGAACTGATTGCTTTTTACTCCGGCTGGGCCGTCAGCTGGTCGTTAACGGCGATAGTGCTATCTTTTACTATTTGCGCCCTGATCGGCATTTTGTTTGGCGTTTACCCGGCAGTAAAAGCGTCCGAGCTGGACCCGATAACGGCATTGCAAAGTGAGTAGCTATGGCAGGTTCATTACAGCTCAGACAAATCTGGCAACAGGCGCCGCATAATGCCTTTACCGACCTGATTGAGTTTAATCACACGCTCTGGTGTGTATTCCGCGAAGGTAGTGCGCATATCTCGCCAGACGGTGCATTTCGGATTCTGCGCTCGCTGGATGGCGAACACTGGTGCGATACCGCCTTACTGCAATGCCCCCATGCAGACTTACGCGATGCCAAATTCAGCATTTTGCCAGATGGCCGCCTGCTGTTATTTGGTGCCGGGGCACTGCACGATCGCAGCCAGCAAAGCCATCAGTCTTATGTCTGGTTCTCCCGTGATGGTTTGCACTGGTCTGCGCCAATTGCCGTGGGTGAAGCCAATATCTGGTTATGGCGGCTAAACTGGTTTCAGCAACAGGGTTATGCCGTGGGTTATAAATGCGGCAAACCGCATTTTATCCGGCTGTATCACACCGTCGATGCCGTAAATTTTAGTGCGATTCAACCTGATATTTATGCCGGCAGCTACGCCAATGAAAGCGGCCTGCTGTTTGAAACCGATGGTACGGCATTGTGCCTGTTACGGCGCGACCCCGAACCCGGCTTGTTTGGCACGGCTAAGCCCCCCTACACCGACTGGCAGTGGCAGGATACCGGCTGCCGTATTGGCGGCCCGCAATGGCTGCAACTGCCGGATGGCCGCTTACTGGCCTGTGTGCGGTTGTATGATAACGAAGTACGCACCAGCCTGTGCTGGATAGACCGCAACAGCGGCCAACTGACCGAGTGGCAAGCCCTGCCGTCCGGCGGCGATTGCAGTTATGCCGGTATGGTATTGCGCAAACAGCAGCTTTATATCAGCTACTACTCGTCACACGAAGGTAAAACGGCGATTTATCTGGCTGAACTGCGCCTGACGTAACCGGTCAGCAGCCAGGAAAACGGTAATAACGCTATAGTCAGGCTATTTTTAACCATGGATTAATGGTGGCCACCCACGGAAAATCCGCTGTATTACGTGTAACAATTATCATGCTATTCGCTATCGCTGTGGCGGCTATCAATCCATCCATTGTTGGTGCCCGGTTTGGCACATTGATAATGGCATTGGCCCGGGCAACAGCGGTATCAACGCTAAGTATCCTGCCGCTGAAATGCACTTTGATATGATTTTCCAGCCAATCCCTTAATGCCTCTCCTTGTCTGGCATCACGGCGCTCCATACTCAGCACGCCTATTTCTATCTCTGACAACGTAATAGCGGATAAATATAAATGCTCTGCATTAACCGATCTGGCCCAGGCCAATACGTTTTGATCAGCCCTGCCGGCTGCTGATTTTCTGATTTCAGATAGAACATTGGTGTCCAGTATATACATTTACAGCTCTATCTCCCTGAACTGGTCAGCCTGCCGTGCAAATTCTATATCAACCTCTGCCGCCGCCGGGCAGTGCAGCAGGTCAACTATTGATAAACGCTGACCGGCCAGCCGTTGATATTCTGCCGCTGACAATATAACCACTTCTAACCGTCCGCGGTTTGTAACATATACCGGGCCATGCTGAGCAGCCCGTTTTGCCGCCGCTGCATCATGGTTAAATTCCCGGCTTGATAATGTTGTTGCTGTCATAATCACCCCGCAATGTATGTACATACCAATACAATGTTACTACATTAAACGTAAAACACCATTGTTAACCGTTTATCGTGCTTATTACCCGGCTTTTTATGCTGGTGGTGGCAGGATACCGGCTGCCGTATTGGTGGCCTGCAATGGTT
>CAZEGA010000039.1:6573-9502 GCA_964511675.1 uncultured Rheinheimera sp. | reverse complement strand
ACTACCGGATGGTAAACCCTGCCATCCTTAACTTGCGTTTTAGTTAAGCCTTAACTACCTTCTATCTTAAATTAATTAATTTATCAGTATATTATGCGAATTCTGGTTTTATGTATGCTGTTACTGGCGGCGGCCCTTCCGCTGCAGGCCAAGGTGCTGTGGCAAGACTGGCGGCTGACATATCTGCACGGCGAACACTATCGCTTAGGCGATGCCAAACGTCAGGTTTATACCTTTGAGCATGCCGCAGGTACCTCCTGGGGCGACAGCTTTTTCTTCCTTGACCATATGCGCAGCGCCAATGGCGGGCGCAGCAATTATGCGGAATGGGCCCCAAGGGTTAGCCTGGCGAAAATCACCGGTAACACCTGGCAATATGCGCTGGTGAAAGACGTGCTGCTGGCCGGGCAAATTGAAATGTCCTCTGTCGCGACGAATCACCTGTTTGGCATAGGGCTCGATCTGGCCATACCCGGCTTGCAGTTTTTTCAGCTGAATGGCTACCGGCGCGATAATGATCATGTTGCCGACAACTGGCAGCTGACACTGGTATGGGCCCGCTCGTTTAAACTGGGCCAGCAGCAGTTTCTGTATGACGGCTTCCTGGATTGGGCCAGCACCAGTGCCGATCAGGCGGCCAATATCAATATCACTTCCCAGCTGAAATGGCTGGCCAGTGACATGCTGGGCATAACATCAAAATTGTATCTGGGTGTGGAATATGTGTACTGGCGCAACAAGTTTGGCGTCGCTGACAGCCCGGCGCTGCGCAGCAACGAATCAAATATTAACCTGTTGATTAAATGGCATTTCTAAGCGAGATAACCCTATGTTGAACTTTCTTTCGATCAAGCAGCGCATTGTATTGCTGGCACTGTTACCTGTGCTGTTACTGGCGGTTATTCTCAGCCTGATGGCACTAAGCCAGGCCAACAACGTTGCCCGGCTGGGGTCAGAGCGCCTGAGCCAGTCCCTGTTCGAGGAAAGACGCGCCCAGCTGGATGCCTTACTGGAAATTGCCATTACCGCCATCAATGCGGTCAGTGCAGAGGAAGACAAGAAGCATGTGCTCAGGCGCATTCGCTATGAAAACGACAGCAACTATTTTTTCGTTTATGACCGCACCGGCGTACAGGTAGTCAGTGCCGATAATCCGCAACGCGAAGGGCAAAACTTTTTTGACAGCCGCACGCCTGATGGCCGCTATCTGGTTCGGGAATACCTGGAGGCCGCACGTAAAGGCGGCGGTTATGTAGAGTACAACTGGCCCCGCCCTGGCAGCCAGCAGGCGGCACCCAAGCTGGCAAAGGCCATCAACGTACCCGGTACAGACTGGATCATCGCCACCGGCTTTTATATTGACGATCTCGACAGCAAAATTGTCCGCCTTAATGCCGATACACAAGCGGAAGTGCACGCCGGTGCCTGGCGCACCTTACTAATCGCCAGCCTGGTTGTTGCCGCCATGCTGCTGTTCGGCCTGGTCCTGGCAAGCACCATAGTAAAACCTCTGCAGCGGGCCGTAAGCGCTATGCAGGATGTGGCCAGTGGTGATGGTGATCTGACACGGCGGCTGGATGCCGGCCAGGGCCATGAACTTGGCGCACTGGCCGTTGCCTTTAATAACTTTGCCGCTAAGGTGGCAGAGCTGGTAAACAATGTCCGTGGTTCGGTGAATACCCTCAGCCAGTCTGCCAGTGAACTGAGCACGCTGATGCAACAGGCCGAGCAGGGTGTACAGCAACAGCATGCCGAAAGCGATCAGGTTGCGACCGCCATGACCGAAATGTCGACCACAGCACAGGATGTGGCCGGCAGCGCCAGCAACGCCGCCCATGCTGCCAACGATGCCGAACAACAGGTCAATCGTGCCGCCTCCACGCTGGATGCCGCTATTGGCGTAATAAACGGCCTGGAACAGCAGGTAAACGTGGGGGTTGAGGTTATTTCCCGGGTTGGCAGCGAATCTCAGGGTATCGGCGGGGTAATAGAAGTTATCCGCAGTATTGCCGAGCAAACCAACCTGCTGGCGCTGAATGCGGCCATTGAAGCCGCCCGGGCCGGCGATCAGGGCCGTGGTTTCGCTGTCGTTGCCGATGAAGTACGTACCCTGGCAGCGCGTACGGCCAGCAGTACAGAAGAAATTAACCAGATGATTGTGCGGTTACAGGGTGGTGCCACTGAAGCGGTAGGCGCCATAGATCAGATTAAACAACACAGCCAGCATACAGTACAGGAAGCCGAAAAAGTTGACCGGGCATTACGGGAAATTCAGACAGCAGTATCAACCATTAATGATATGAACAACCAGATTGCCAGCGCGGCGGAAGAACAAACCACAGTGGCCGAAACCATTAACCAGAATATTCATCAGATAGTAATCATTGCACAGGACACCGCTAACGGTACCAGCCGGGCAGCAAGCATCAGCCGCCAGCTGGACCAGCTGGCCAGTGAACTGGACAGTATTGTCGGCCGTTACAGAACCTGAACCGATTCAGGCTGTCAGAGCTTAAGCCGCTCTGACAGCTGCCACAATTAATACTTCACACTGCAACCATAAGGTTTGGTGATAGCCGGATCGGGTTTTTCCCCGGCCAGTACAGCTTTGGCGGCATTGGCAAAATACGGTGTAGCCTTGCTAATATCGTCAACCTTATTCGACGGAATACTGTCGATACCGCCCATATACTGCAGCACACCGGCCTTGTCGATAACATACATATGCGGAGTGGTTTTGGCATCATAGGCTTTACCTGCTGCACCGCTTGCATCAAACACCACGGCGCTGGGGGCAGCATTGCGGCTGGCGGTCAGCTCGTCCGCCTTGGCCGGGCTGACATGGCCCTGTTTGCCCGGTGCCGATGAAATCACACTCAGCCACACGACGTCCTGCCCGGTAAACTCTTTTTGCAGGCACTGCAAAAAG
>CAZEGA010000039.1:1069-6563 GCA_964511675.1 uncultured Rheinheimera sp. | reverse complement strand
TATTGCCGCTGTAATGTTTCACCACAAACGGGCAGTCATGGTTAGTCCACTCCAGCACGACATTTTTGCCGGCAAAATCTTTCAGGCTATGCTGCACGCCTGCAGAGTCGACTACGGTAAAGTCGGGTGCCGGGGCGCCGATCTGGGGTGCAGCGCTTAAACCCAGTGACAACAACGCTGCCGAGGCAGCCACTACCAGTTGACGTAATTTCATATCGTTTGCTCCTGTATTATCCGCGGCCTGTCGGGCCGTTAAGGTTGACTACTCAATCGCGCTAACGTCTGCGGCAAAGTGTCAGGGGTTAAAATCTGTGGCAGCACTTCCGGCGGCTGCCCCGGCCAGTACAATACATACAACGGCACGCCATCGCGCTGATATAACCGCAGATATTCAGTGATTGCGGCATCACGCAGCGTCCAGTCGCCTTTTAAGTAAGTGACATCGTACAGCGCCAGCGCCGCTTTGCTGCTGTCGGTATTCAGCGCTACCCGCTCATTAACCAGGCAGGTAATACACCAGTCTGCTGTCATATTGACCAGCACAGGTTTGCCCTGGCCGCGTAGCTGCTTAAGTGTAGCAGCTGACCATGCCTGCCAGTGCTGGGTACTGTTACTGTTGCCCTGCGCCAGTGGCTGCTGTGGTACCAGTGCCGGCAGTGCCAGCGCTGCAGCCAGCAATAACAGCGCCATAACCATACTGCTAATACCCGCCTGTGCCAGTTGCTTACGGCCCCACAGCCAGCAGGTAGCCGCAATGCACACCACACCGATCAGCAACAACGCCTGGGCATCGACACCGGCCTGACGCCCATACACCCACAGCAGCCAGACCGCACTTAAATACAGCGGATACGCCAGAGCCTGTTTCAGCGTATCCATCCAGGCACCGGGTTTGGGCAACAACCGGGCAAAGCCAGGCACAAACGCCAGCAGCAAAAACGGCAGTGCCATACCCAGCCCCAGCGCAGCAAATACCAGCAGTGCCACCGGTGCACTCTGGGTTACGGCATAGCCCAGCGCCGAGCCCATAAAAGGTGCCGTGCACGGGCTGGCCACCACGACTGCCAGTACGCCGGTAAAAAACGAGCCCTTACCGCTCTTTGCCGCAGCTAAGCTGCTACCGCTGTTCATCAGGCCAAGGCCAAACTGCACCACGCCGGACAAACTTAAACCCAGAGCAAATAACAAATATACCAGCAGCGCCACCAGATACGGGCTTTGCAGCTGAAAGCCCCAGCCAATAACCGCGCCGGCAGCACGCAGGGCAAGCAGCAACAGCGCCAGTGCGACAAAGCTTAACACCACACCTGCGCTGTAAAATAACGCATCGCGCTGTTGCCGGGCCTGGTGCGCGCTGTTAGCGGCAATGCTCAGCGCTTTTAATGACAGCACCGGAAATACACAGGGCATTAAATTCAGGATCAGGCCGCCTGTGACCGCCATCAGCAGAATTAACCACAGTGCCTGGCTGCTTTGCCGGCCCCCGGTAAGCAGAATTTCTGTCGTGCCTTGCCCTGCCTGCGTCAGCTGCACGCTGTACGCGGTATCACCGCCTACCAGCACCAGCTCAATGTGCTCAGCAACACCGGAAAAATACGTATTCAGCGGCTGCTGTAACAACAACTGCTTGCCCTGCAGGCTGATCTGCTGGGCGGCGGCGTGATCAACCAGCTCGGTGGCGGCAACAAAAAAGGCGGTTATCTCTGCCGGCTCCGGCCAGTCGATAGCGGCGGAAAAAGCCCCGCCCGAGGTGTCAAACCGGCCGCTGACATGCAGCGGTTGCGGCAGTTGCTGCTGCGCCTGGGTAAACAGCCCGGCGTAGTCAGCGGCAAGAACAGCGGTCTCCGCCACCGGCAGCGTCAGGCTGAACTGCGCCTCTGCCGGAATACACACGTCCTCACACACCAGCCAGTCGGCCTGTAGCTGGATCTGCAGCGTCGTAGCGGCATAATCAGTTGGTATATTCAGTTCCGACAACAGAATGGTGCTGCCCTCAAAACCATAATTAACCAGTGGCGGTATGGCTATGGCGTGCGGTGTCGGCCACTGGATAGCGCCGGCGCTAACGCCTGGCGGCAGCTGCCAGTTTAAGCTGGTGGGCAAACCGGAGTCGCCGGGGTTTTGCCAGTAGGTATGCCAGTGTGGGTCCGGCACAAAATGCAGCGCCAGCCGCACCGTCTGCCCGGGTTTGACCTGCTGATATTCGCTTACCAGTTCAGCTTTAAGCTGTTTAGCCGCCTGCCAGCCGCTGCTGGCGGCCTGCACATGACTAAACAGGCTGCAGCACAACAGCAGAAAAATCACACTACGCATAATGCTCTCAAATATTGCCTGGGATTACCGGTACGAGCCTACACTGATTTTGCGCAAAGTGCTGACAAAGTCAGCATAAAACTACGCCAGGTTGGGCATTTTGTGCGACAAACTGCTATATTAGCCCACGTTTATACGTAACATCTGCTGTGGTCACTCCAGCAACCGGTACGTTACAACACACAGATAAAACCATTGAAACTCCAATAAAAGGTTCACCTTAATGAAGCTATTTACTCAGTCAGTGTTGTCAGTCGCCATTCAGGCTGGTCTGTTTAGTGCTGCGGTTGGTTTTTCTCCTGTGTTACTGGCACAGGAAAGTGACAAAGACCAGACAGCAAAACAACAGGAACTGGAGACCATCACCGTTACCGCGCAAAAGCGCAGCCAGAGCATTCAGGAAGTGCCGATTTCTATCGCTACGCTGTCCGGCGAAAAGTTTGATGCCATTTTCGCCTCCGGTGATGATATTACCGCACTGGCGATCAAGGTGCCGGGCCTGTATGCCGAGACCTCTAACGGCCGGGCGGCGCCACGGTTTTATATCCGTGGTTTAGGTAATACCGATTTTGACCTGGCAGCATCACAACCGGTATCCATTATTATGGATGACGTGGTGATGGAAAACGTGATTTTAAAAAGCTTCCCGCTGTTTGACGTGCAGCAGGTTGAGGTGATCCGCGGCCCGCAGGGCACCTTGTTCGGCCGCAACACTACCGCCGGTATTATCAAGTTTGACAGTGTAAAACCACGGCAGGACTTTGATGCCTACGTAAAAACCACTGCCGGCACCCTGGGCATGTTTAACCTGGAAGGGGCTGTCGGTGGCGGTTTAACTGATGAATTATCGGCGCGTATTTCATTATTGTCACAACACCGCAGTAACTGGGTAGACAACAGCTTTACCGCCGAAAGCGATGTGATGGGCGGCTACAATGAGCGCGCCGGCCGCCTGCAGTTTTTATATGAAACAGCTGATTTCGATGCGCTGTTAAACGTGCATTCGCGCAATTACGACGGTACTTCCAGCCTGTTCCGCAAAAACATCCTGACGCCGGGCAGTAACAAACTGAACGAAAACTATGACCGCGATACCGTGGCCTACGATGCGCCCGGTTATAACCGCCAGAGCTACGATGCCTGGGGTGCTTCATTAAAGTTTGATTTCCGCTTTGATGGTATGACCTTAACCAGCATTTCGGCACTGGAACGGGCAGATGGCGGCGGTATCGGCGATATTGACGGCGGCAACCCGGCCGCAGCCGGACCGGCCATAGTAGACAGCGCAGTAACCGAAGACCAGTTAAAAGAGCTGAAGCAGTACACGCAGGAAATCCGCTTAGCCAGCGACACCTCTGGCCCGCTCAGCTGGCAGGTCGGTGGTTTTTATTTTGATTCTACCTTCGGTGTTAACAGCATTGACGGTTTCTTTGGTGCCACCGAAGTATTCCACGGCAATACCAGTTGGGCGCTGTTTGGTCAGACATCCTATAAAGTAACCGATAAACTCGATATTACCGGCGGTATCCGTTATACCGACGATGTAAAAACCTTCTCGGTTGGCCGGCAGAATGTCGACGGTTTTGCCCTGGTCATTGGCGTGGCACAGATACAGCAATATGATCCCATCAAGGTATCTGACGACCAAATCAGCTGGGAGTTGAGCGCCAACTATCGCTTAACCGATAAAACCAGTTTATTTGCCCGCGTGGCTGAAGGCTTCCGCGCCCAGTCGATCCAGGGCCGTGACGTCGCATTTGAAGCCCCGCCATCAGTAGCAGATTCAGAAACCATTACCTCATTTGAAGTCGGCGCCAAATCTGATCTGTTAAACAACACCCTGCGCGTAAACGGCGCACTGTTTTACTACACTATTGACGATATCCAGTTATCTGCCATTGGTGGCCAGACCCAGGGCAACCAGCTGATTAACGCCGACAAGGGTGTCGGCTATGGTTTTGAGTTCGACTTTGACTACCGTGCCCTGCCCAACCTGAGTGTCGGTGGTGGCTTCAGTTACAATAAAACCGAACTGAAAGACGACAGCTTAACGGTAGCGCCTTGCGGCTCTGGCCGCTGTACCGTGCTGGACCCGCGTAATGCGCAGATGCTGGCGCTGATCGACGGCAATCCGTTCCCGCAGGCACCGGAAACCATCCTGACATTAAACGCCCGCTATGATTTCCCCATCCCAAGCGGCGAGATCTATGTTTACGGTGATTACCAGTTACAGGGCAAAACCAACCTGTTCCTGTATGAATCAGCCGAGTTTAAATCCAACAACAACTACGAAGCCGGTTTACGCGTAGCCTATATTAACTACGACAATAACTACGAAGTGGGCCTGTTTGCCCGCAACATTACCGAGCAGCACAACCTGAAAGGCGCAATCGACTTCAGTAACCTGACCGGTTTTGTCAACGAGCCGCGGACTTTCGGGGTGGATTTTAAGATCAGCTTTTATTAAACAATCACTTAGTTAAAGCAAAAGGGCAGCCTGGCTGCCTTTTTTGCTATCTGAGCATTTATCCACGTTTTATTGCCACCCACTTTCAGGCCACGCCGGAACTACACTACATTCGCCACCACCGCTTTGGCCGGTTTATGCCGCACCGCCAGGGCTAAGCCGGTCAGGATTATCAGCAGCACGCCACTCAGCTGCAGTGTGCTTAAGCTTTCGTGAAACAGCCACCAGCCGGCCAGGATCACCGTAACCGGCTCCAGGTAGGCCAGTGTGGCGTACACCCGCGTTGGCAAATGTTGCAGTGCCACTATGGCGCAGTAAATGGCGACAAAGCCCGGGAAAATACCGGCCAGTGCTATCCAGATCAGGTCGTCAGCCCGGGGCAGGCTCATCGTGGTTAAAAACGGCAGCACGCAGCAGGCGCCGATCATCAACTGGTAAAAGGTACGCTGCAGTTGTGAATGCGCAGGTAAGGATCGGCGGTTAAGCAGTAAAAAGCCACTGTAGGCCACTAAAGATAGCAAGCCATACATAAAGCCGGGTAATTGCTCTGTATTGAGTACCAGCTCAAACTTAAACTGCTGCAGCATGGCAAAGCCGAAAAACGACAGCACAATCAGGCTGGTGTCTGGCAGATCAAGCTTCTCCTGCAGCAGCCAGTGGGCAATAAAGGCCGATAACGGCGGGGCCAGATACACCAGCATAATGGCATTGGCC
>CAZEGA010000039.1:0-1059 GCA_964511675.1 uncultured Rheinheimera sp. | reverse complement strand
GGCTGATATATTCAATAGCACTTAAAAAGCACAGCATAAAGCTGGCCAGCAGTACGCCATTTACCGCCATGCGCCAGTCGGGCTTACCTTTTAGCAGCGCAAGGCGGCCGCTTAAGCCAACAAACAGCAACAGGCACAAGCCGCCAACGGCAAGGCGGTAAAAGGTCAGCTCGGCGGCGGCCAGGCCACTAAAGCGGGCAATCACACCGCTACTGGCCATACATACCGCCGATAACAACGCCAATAGCGTATAACGCCCCATACTGCTACTCCACTAAAACAAAACCGGCAGAGTATGCCGGTTTTATCAGATATTGATAAGTAACCTCAGCCGGAATTTCGCATTCCGGCGGCAATACCGGCTATGGTCACCATCAGCGCCCGGCTGCTCACCGGGTTTACCCGCTCCGGCTGGTGCCGCACCCGGTACAACAGCTCGGCCTGCAGGATATGCAGCGGATCGACATAGGTATTACGCAGCACTATCGATTCGCGGATCCAGCTTTCTTTCGCCATTAAGGTGTCGCTGTGGATCAGCTTTAACAGCAGCTCACGATCTGCCGTTAACTGCTGACGCAGGCTTTCACCCAGATGCTTTAAGGCATCGGGCACCAGCACCTTGTCATAGTAGGCGGCAATATCGCTGTCGGCTTTTAAAAACACCATTTCCAGCATTGACATCCGGGTGGCGAAAAACGGCCATTGCTGCTGCATTTCATCCAGCAAAGCGGTTTTATCCTGCGCTGCCGCGTTAGCCAGCGCACCGCCTGCCCCCAGCCAGGCCGGCAGCATTAAGCGGTTTTGCGACCAGGCAAAAATCCATGGTATTGCCCGCAGGCTTTCCACACCGCCGCTTGGGTTACGTTTGGCCGGCCGGCTGCCCAGCGGCAACTGGCCCAGTTCCAGCTCCGGCGTGGCGGCACGAAAATACGGCACAAAGTCCTGGTTGTGCCGTACCACGGCACGGTAGGCGGCGCAGGAGTCATCGGCCAGTTGCTGCATTAAGTCGCGCCAGCTTTGTTTCGGCACCGGCGGTGGCAGCAGCAGGGCCACCGCCAC
>CAZEGA010000038.1:0-18793 GCA_964511675.1 uncultured Rheinheimera sp. | reverse complement strand
GCGCGAAGCCTTTGAACTGTTTTCCAATATGCTGGAAAACCTGAAAACCGACGTTATTGGCGTATTAAGCCGCGTACAGGTGCGGGCAGCAGAAGATGTCGAAGCGGTAGAAGAGCAACGCCGTAAAGCTGATGCAGTGCCGCATAGCTATCAGCATGCCGAAGCCGGACATGTCGGCGGTGAAGTGCCTGACGATTTACCACGCGGCCCGGTATTCCGCGAGCAGGACAAAGTCGGCCGTAACGAACCCTGCCCCTGCGGCTCTGGCAAGAAATACAAACAGTGTCACGGTAAGCTGGTATAACGCAAACAGAGTCAGCTCAGGCTGACTCTGTTGTTTCAGGTGGAATAATTAAGTGCAACAGAACACAAAAACCAACCTTATCCATGTCGCTGTCGGCGTTATTGTCCGGCAGGGGCAGATATTGCTGGCGCAGCGCAGCAGTAAGCAGCACCAGGGCGGCAAATGGGAATTTCCCGGTGGCAAAGTCGAAGCCGGTGAAACAGTACTGCAGGCGCTTAGCCGTGAACTGCAGGAAGAAGTGGCCATTAACATGACGCAAAGCAGCCCGTTAATGCAGTTAGACTATGCCTATCCGGAAAAAACCGTATTGCTGGATATTCATCTGGTGACAGACTTCAGCGGCGAACCACACGGCCGCGAAGGCCAGCCACTGCGCTGGGTCAGCATTGCCGAGCTAAGTAATATTGAGTTTCCGGATGCCAACCAGCCTATCGTTGCGCGCATCCAGCAGCATTTTTCAAGGGGTCAGAGCACTTGAACAGGCGCACTAACGCCTGTCATGTCAGTGTTTAAAAAAGTCATTATCCTGCGCAATAAACTCCTGCTCCAGTTCGGCCAGATACTCCTCTGACAAAGCCGCATCTATCGGTGCTTTGTCGGGGATGCGGTGGTTTTCTGCCGCCCAGTCGCCTAAATCAATAAGTTTACAACGTTCTGAGCAAAACGGCCGGTAAGCCGAGTCTGCCGACCACAGTACGTCTTTATCACAGGTAGGGCATTTTACTTTCATGTCTTTGTTCTCCTCTAACCGCGTCATTCTACCAGCCATCATGCCGGACACTAATATCTTTTCTGCACTTAAAGTTTCAAGGGGTCAGAGCACTTGAAAGCTTGCTGTTTAGACATACTTCGTTCAAGTGCTCTGACCCCTTGAAGAAAATGATATTAATGTTATTTTTATATTAATAGGTTGGCAGGGGGAACTATGGCAAGAAGCAGAAGGATTTGTGTCGCGGGTGTCGCTCAGCATGTTGTGCAGCGGGGCAATAACAAGCAAGCGTGTTTTTTCAGTGACAAAGATCGCCATGTGTATCTGAAAAAATTAGCTGAATATGCAGACGAGTATAACGTTCATATTCATGCCTTTGTCTTAATGACTAACCATGTTCATTTGCTGCTGACACCTCAGGCTGATGGGGCAACAAGCTTGTTGATGCAGGCTCTCGGGCGTTCTTATGTGCACTATATTAATACCGTACACCAACGCAGTGGTACTCTGTGGGAGGGCCGTTTTAAGTCGTCACTGATCGAGAGTGAACGCTATTTTCTGGCTGTCAGCCGGTATATCGAGCTGAATCCGGTGCGAGCCTCTATGGTTGGCTCTGCCGCTGAATATCCCTGGTCAAGTTATAGCGTTAATGCAACCGGAAAAACCACCACCTGGCTTACTGCACATCCGGTTTACTTGTCGCTTGGTGATAGTGCAGAGCAACGCACACAGGCATATCAGGCGCTATTTAGTACCACGCCAACACCGGCAGAGCTTAATGAAATAAGAACCGCATTGAAAAAATCCTGGTTATTGGGCTCTGCTACTTTTACTGCCCGGCTTAGTAAGCAGACGGGCACCGTACTGTTCCGGTTTGAGCACGGTGGCAACAGGCGTAGCCTGCCTGCTTCAAGTGCTCTGACCCCTTGAAATTAGCAGCAGGCCAGTGCAAAGCTGAGCGTTTTTTCACTGCTGCAGCGGCCGCTGTCATCAGATAACTGCATAAAGCGAATAGCGTAGCGGTACTTGTTGCCACTTACGGTAGGGTAAACGCCGTGCTCTGGCGCGTAGCGGATGCGCAGCAGCTCATGTTGTTCGGTATTGCTCTGGTAAAAGCCATTATCTGCCGTGACAGTGCTAAACTGGCCTTTGCCACGGCAGAATTGTAATACCAGCTGCAGCGCTTGTTGCAGCAGGGTGAACTCACTACACCATACCGCTGCTGCCTGTTGGCGCAACGCCAGGGGCAAATTAAACCAGTATTGCAGTTGTGGCAGGTCGAAATAGCAGGCACCGCCCGGCACTGCGAAACGCTGGCGCAGCGGTGCAAGAAACTTGTCCTCTTTCAGGCTGGCGACAAACTTGGTGCTGCGTAACAGCTCGCTTTGCAGCCTTACCGCCTGTTGCAGCAGGGGTTGCAGTTTGTCGTCTGATACCGAAGGGTGGCTGGCCCACTTCACCAGTGCAGCCTCACTGCGTTCGCAGTCTTTAATCAGATCGGGGCGGATATCGTTACGATCCAGCACTTCGGTTAAGTCAAACAGGGCATTAAAAAACGCCTGCTGCTGCCATTCGCTGCTCAGTGCCGTCAACTGGTGTAACTGGCTTAGCAGATACTCCAGACGCAGGTAGGTACGGAGTTTTTCGTTCAGCGGGTGCTCGTAGGTTAGCTCTGTCATCAGGCGGCGTATGGTTCCTGTTAAGACAGCACCCTTATTGCAGGCTGTTTGCCTGCTGCAGGTAAAACCGGTGCAGGCTGGCAACCTGTGCCTGCAGTGCAGCAAGTGTACTGTCGTTATTAATAATGTCGTCGGCGCGTTTGCGTCGCTCGTCACGCGAAATCTGTGCTGCCATTATCGCTGTTATCTGTTGCTCGCTGGCGTTATCGCGCGCCATAGCACGGCTTAGTTGCAACGCTTCGGGTAAGTCTATCACCAGTACCCGGTTTACATAGTTGTCCAGCGCATTTTCCAGCAGCAGCGGTGCCACCAGCAAAGCATAAGGCGAGCTTAGCGCGGCCAGTTGCTGTAACAACTGCGCCCGTATTACCGGGTGCAGCAGCTGCTCCAGCCAGGCTTTATCTGCACTGTTGCTGAACACGCGCTGGCGCAATGCTGAGCGGTTCAGCTCGCCGGTTGCAGTCAGAACAGTGCTGCCAAAATGGGCGCTGATGGCATTAAGGCACTCTGTGCCGGGTTGCACCACTTCGCGGGCAACAATATCGGCATCTACTGCCTGTATGCCAAGCTGGTAAAAACACTGCATTACCGTGCTTTTACCGCAGCCTATACCACCGGTAAGGCCTACTATATAGCGTGCCATTACAAGCCAAGATAGCGCAGGTAGCTGTTGGTCAGCTGCTCACCCCATAACAGGGCAATCCAGCCGGCGGCGGCAATATAAGGGCCAAACGGAATAGGGGTGGCTTTATCCTTACCTTGCACCGTCAGTAAGGCTATACCGGTAATGGCACCAACACAGGATGACAGTAAAATAATCAGTGGCAGCTGCTGCCAGCCCAGCAAAGCACCAAACACGGCCATTAACTTAAAATCACCGTAGCCCATGCCTTCTTTGCCGGTAAGCAGTTTAAACAGCCAGTATACGCTCCATAAGCTGAGGTAACCGGCAGCGGCACCGACAATAGCCTGCGCCGGGTTAACCATGGCTGAATCACTCAGGCTGAACAGCAAGGCCAGCCACAGCAACGGCAGGGTCAGCTGATCCGGCAGCAGCATTTTGTCGATATCTATAAAGGTCAGGGCAATCAGCCCCCAGGTGGTAAAAATCAGTACGGCGGCGCTCAGGCCAAACCCCAGTTGCCAGGCCACTACGGCAGACAGTACGGCAGTAAGGGTTTCTACCACGGGGTAGCGTATACTTACCGGCGCGTTGCAGTGGCGGCATTTGCCTTTTAGCAGTAACCAGCTTAATACCGGTATATTGTCGCGGGCCAGTATCTGGGTGTTACAGCTGGGGCAGCTGGAACGTGGCACCGCCAGGTTAAAGCGGGGCTGTGTTGCCGCGCTGGTGCTATTGTCGGCGGCAAAATAGGCCTGGTACTCCTGCTGCCATTCGGTTTCCATCATTTTCGGCAGGCGGTAAATCAGTACATTTAAAAAGCTGCCAATCATTAAGCTGAATAGCAGTACCGCAGCAACAAAAAGTGCCGGGTACTGTTGAAATATAACCATAAGTTCCTGCATTGGCTTAACCTATTACCGAGCCCATCTGGAAAATTGGCAGATACATGGCAACGATCAAACCACCAATTACCACACCTAGTACTGCCATAATCATCGGTTCCAGCAGGGCGGTTAAACCATCTACCGCGTCGTCCACTTCCTGCTCGTAAATATTGGCGACCTTGGCCAGCATGGAGTCGAGCGCACCGGATTCTTCGCCTATTGATACCATTTGTACCACCATTTCCGGAAACTGGTCAGTTTGCTTCATTGCCAGGTGCATCTGGTTACCGGACGACACTTCTTCGCGGATAAATAAAATGGCATTTTTATACACTTCATTACCGGCGGCACCGGCGGCAGATTCCAGCGCCTCTATCAGCGGAACACCGGCAGCAAAGGTGGTAGACAAGGTACGAGCATAACGCGCCACGGCAGCTTTATTTAAAATATTGCCGATTACCGGCAGGCGGATAATACGGCCATCGGCCCAGGTGCGGAAGGCTAAGTTATTCTGGTAGGTTTTTTTCACCACAAAAGACAATGCCACCAAAGCGCCCAGTACCAGCCACCAGTATTGTTGCATCAGATCAGATATACCCAGTACAAACAGGGTAAAGGCGGGTAACTCGGCACCAAAGCCGGCAAAAATTTCGGCAAACTGTGGTACCACAAAGATCAGTAAAATAGAGGTAACAATAGCTGATATCACCAGTACGGCTATCGGGTAAAACATGGCTTTTTTAATTTTCGATTTTAACGCCTCGGCCTTTTCTTTATAAATTGCCAGCCGGTCGAATATGGCATCCAGCGAGCCTGAGGCTTCGCCCGACTTTACCAGGTCGCAGTACAGCTCATCAAAATATTTCGGGTGTTCACGTAGTGTTTCTGACAGCGGTAAACCGGCCTGCACCTTAACGGAGATTTTTTGCATCAGGCTGCGCAGGCTTTTGTTTTCAGCACCGTTGGCTATCAGGTCTATTGATTGCACCAGCGGTACACCGGCACCGAGCATGGTGGCAATCTGGCGGGTAAAGATAGCAATATCCAGCGGTTTGATTTTTCTCTCGCCGCTAAGCAGCGATCTGGGTTTACGCTTAACGCCAGAAGGCGTAATACCCTGCTGGCGCAGCAAAGCTTTTACCTCGGCAATGCTGGTGCCCTTAATTTCGCCGTCTACTTTATTGCCACGGCGGTTAACGCCCTTGTAAAGGTACGCTTCCAGCTCTTTTATTTTAAATTGTTGTGCCTGAGCCATGTTGTATGTCCTGTTGCGCGCCTTAGCGCTTAAAGTCAAAATCTGTTGCTATTCGTTTTGTCTGGTGTTTAGTAGCCGGTTCAGCCTTTGGTTACCCGGTTAACTTCGGCCAGGCTGGTTAAGCCGGCGGCGGCTTTTACCAGGCCAGACTGGCGCAGGTTATTTACGCCCTCTTTTTGTGCCTGGGTAGCAATATCCAGCGAGTTACCGCCCTGCATAATGATATCGGCCATAGCACCGCTTACCGGCATTACCTCATAAATACCGACCCGGCCTTTATAGCCGTTAGTGCAGTGCTCGCAGCCAACCGGTTTAAATATTTTAATTGTGGGTAACTGCGCCTGGGTAAAACCCTGCTTTAACAACTCGGCTTCGGGTAACACTTCCAACTGCTTGCAGTGGCTGCATAACCGCCGCGCCAGGCGCTGGGCAATAATTAACGATACCGAACTGGCCACGTTATAGGCCGGTACGCCCATATTCAGTAACCGGGTTAAGGTTTCCGGTGCCGAGTTGGTATGCAGTGTAGATAATACCAAATGGCCGGTTTGCGCCGCTTTAATGGCAATTTCGGCGGTTTCCAGATCCCGTATCTCACCCACCATTACTACATCGGGGTCTTGCCGTAAAAAGGCTTTTAACGCCGAGGCAAAGGTTAAACCGGCGCGCGGGTTTACCTGCACCTGATTAATACCGGCCAGGTTAATTTCTACCGGATCTTCTGCGGTGGAAATATTGGTTTCTTCTGTATTTAAAATAGCCAGGCCGGTATACAGCGATACTGTTTTACCCGAGCCGGTAGGGCCGGTTACCAGTATCATGCCCTGTGGCTGGGCCAGGGCTGCTAAATACAGCTGTTTCTGGTTGTCTTCGTAACCCAGTACATCTATACCCAGCATGGCGCTGTCGGAGTCGAGAATACGCATTACAATTTTCTCGCCCCACAGGGTGGGCAGGGTACTTACCCGAAAGTCGATAGATTTTTTTGCCGACAGTTTAAGTTTTATCCGCCCGTCCTGCGGTACGCGCTTTTCGGCAATGTCCAGCCGCGACATAACCTTTAACCGCGCCGATAAGCGGGTAGCCAGTGCTACCGGCGGGCTGGCGACTTCGTTCAGGATGCCGTCTATACGAAAACGGATACGGTAGCTTTTTTCGTAAGGTTCAAAATGCAGATCAGACGCGCCTTTGCGAATGGCATCCAGCAGCATTTTATTAATAAAGGCAATAATCGGCTGATCTTCTTTATCTACCTGTACGCCGGGGCCGTCTTCTTCTTCTTCCTGTACTATGCCCAGTGAACCTAAGTCCCAGTCGCTGTCGGTAAAGTCACCGCCCAGGGTACTGTCAAACAGCTTATCAATCAGTTTGTGCAGCTTGTCGTATTCCACCACCACCACTTCAGCGTTTAAGCCGGTGTTAAATTCAAAATCTTCAATGGTCTGAATATTGGTGGGGTCTACTACTGCCAGGTACATATTGCGGCCACGTTTGCCCAGTGGCAGCATATCGGTTTTGCGGATCAGCTTTTCGTTGCGCAACTCTTCCGGAACATAGCTTACGTCAAACTGTTCTATATCCAGGCAAATAGCCTGGCTGATACCGGCGGCGGCCTGTGCCAGCTTTTCTGCTGTAATCAGTTTTTCGGTGATTAAAAGTTCAGGCAGGTTTTTAAACTGACCACTTTTGTCAGTAATAGTTTTAGTAGCCTGTTCGCCGTTAAGCAGGCCCAGCTGCACTAAGCGTCTAAATAAGGTAGAGGTGGTGGTAACGGCCATTAAGCGAAAACATCCTGATTTTGCTAATAAGACTTTGCATAATTTGTTGATTATGCCACTAAACGCGGGTTATTCAAGTTTATAGTGCTATCGGGGAATACCAGCAAGGCTGGTACAGGAACATATTATAGTGCCCTGTAGGCGGTAACACTTGTAACAACTGGATCTGGCCCCGAGGGTATAAGTAAATCTTTCAAGTGATCTGACCCCTTGAATTCTTGGGTTAATCCGGGGAATGGGTATTTTTCAGTTCCAGCTCTTGCTTAATTCGCTGGCTCAGCACCCGGATGATCGCCAGCTTTTTCGGCAGAACCATGTAATAAATCACATGCCTGCCGTGATTAAAGTAAAACAATTCCTCCCTGATTTCCGGGTTATGGATGCCTATCAGTGGGTTATCCACCAGAATATCGAACACACTATCTATCGAGCCAAGATATTTTACTGATTGACTACTACCCCACAGCTCTTTTGTGTATAGCCTTATGTCCCTAAGGTCTTGTTTTGCCTCTTTGGATAATTGCTTCTTCAGTTTCAATCGTACTTGCCTGCCATCAGCTCAGCCATAAATTCATCAGCATCAGTAAGCTCTTCTTCCGGGTTTGCCTTAATCCTGTCAACGCAGGCAGCCAGCTCTTTTGCTGTGTCGCTGTCTGCGGATATGTAATGCTCGGCTGACACAATAACGGCTACTGGCTTGCCGTTTTTGTTAATCTGTACTGGCTCACGCTGCACTTTCAGCAAGGTGCTGCCAAACTGTGTCTTAGCCTGGTTTGCTGTTAATGATTCCATGATGCCACCTTAATGCATTCGATTCGACTATCGTTAAAATAATACGCTTATCTGCCGGTAATTGCCAATGTCCCTGGTTTTATAACAACGGGATCTGATGCCATTGGTTGCGGGTAACGCCGGAACTGCACCGGCGTTTAGAAGAAGCCAAAACCCATAACCCCAGCCTGAACCCGTGGCTGGTGCAAAAGCTAAGCCGTAAGCATTATGCCGGATACCCCGAACAGGCGTTTAACAGCGGGAGTTGGCACCGAGGGTTACACGTAAATCTTTCAAGTGATCTGACCCCTTGAATTCTCATCTTTTGGGTGCATCTTGTCCATCTATAATAATTTGGTTTTCACGCCATATCACACTGTATTGCCCCAGTTTGCGTTTGTGCTCAAGGGCTTTTTTAACCGCTTGCCGCAAAGACTGGTGTGTATCTCTGATAGTGCTCTTCGTCTGATCTGTATTAGCCATTGCCTGATTCCTGAAGTAAAAGCATAAATAAATGTTGCTGATGAATGGTTCGTTGTTTGCCTTGCTGTTCAAAAATTAATATTGGTTCGTCATCGGCATTGAAATAGCATTGGCATTGATCAACCAACTCAGCATAGTCATTGAGCAAGTTATGCAGGCTGCGTGGAAACCTGCGCTTAATATCTTTTATCGGGATATTGTGGCCACCGTGTAATACTCTCTCTGCTACCCGCAAACGCGAAACCTCGCTGTTTGGTAATGCAAGATAGATTAATTCAATACGCCAGCCATCTGCTTGCAGCTGCTGTATTAGCTTTAAATAGGTACGGCCTGATAGCGTTGTCTCAAAAGCAAAGGATTCTTTCTTTTTTATACGCTGCTGAATTTCTGCAAGAAAGAGTCGGCTGGCGTTTAGTAATTCTTTTTCCGGGGCTAACGGAGAAAGGCCTGCGGCTATTAGATCTGCATTGATGAAGTGGCGACAGCTGGCAACTGTTGGTAAAAACTCCAGAGCAAAAGTTGTCTTACCCGCCCCATTTGGCCCAGCGATAATCCAGCAAGTTGGCATTAAATACTCCGCGATAGCCATTAACCAAAGACAGTATCAATTTACGCCACGCCTGGCAATTATAGCGATTTAACAGAAACCGCACCAGTTGAACTCTGCATTACATGGCTGGCTGAAAACCCATTCGCCCGTGGCATAGCAGTAAGGTTGTTCAGGTAGCAGACACAGGTTGAATTTAACCTGCCCCAATGCATCCATTTTTCAACAGACCTGACCCCTTGAATCCCTGATACCACGACAAGGCGTTTAACAGCGGGAGCTGGCACCGAGGGTTACACGTAAATCTTTCAAGTGATCTGACCCCTTGAATCAAAGAAAAAGCCAGCATGGTTAGCTGGCGTTATAAAAGGGGTGTTCTTCTTGCAACAACTGGATTTACCCCGTGGAGTTCCAATGTCTGACCCTGGGCTTATTTGTGCAATGGCTTTCTGAAACAACTATGTATCCGATCCATAAGTTTTAGCCAATAAGACTTGCGTCCCTCTGTAACAGGTGCAAGCAGTATGACACTGGTAAGTGTTAAAACTACAACTGCTGCATTGTTGTTGAATACACTGGCATAAAGCTGTAGCAAAGGATAATGGAACAAATAAAGTGCAAACGTCATACCAGCGAAGTACCGAATATACTGGCCGGTTTTATCGTGTACACGAATACGGCCAGATATTGATACTACACCCAGGATATTCATCGCAACAAGCATGGCGACCAGGTAGTCGTTTAAAAACCATCGGCTAAATTCTAACTTGTTGCGAACGAAATGTGTGCTTAATACTTCCTCGGTGAGTTCATAAAGATATTCGGGGGTACCGGATATTCGATAAAGAGTGTATAGGGCAATAGAACCTGTAACTAACAACACTCCAGTTGCTATATGCAGCTGAAAATTTCTGGAAGCGCGAAACAGCAAAACACCAAGCAACCAAACAGGTAGCAGCAGCAGTATTTTGGGGCCAGCGATCAAAGCAGCTAAGCTAACGAAGACTAAGCGCTTTATTCCTGTTAGGTAAAATGCCAGAGCGTACAGCAGATAGTAAAAGAATTCATAAGACAATGACCAGAAAGGGCCATTGGAAAAAGCCCGCCACGATTTAAACCATAACTCGTTCAGGAAGAACACATTACTGATAAAACGGGCAATGGGATAACTATCCTGATAGTAGGGGGCTACGTATATTTCCGGTTTTAAATACTGGCCGATACTATCGGCGATAACCGTAAACAGCAGGGCAGGTAAAGCGACTGAGTATAATCGTGCAAGGCGGCTTTTCATAAACCCGCCAATGTCAGCAGGTTGCCGGGAAGTAGTGTAGGCGATAACAAAACCCGATAGCACAAAAAACACTATTACCGCGTCATGGCCAAAGTTACCGACTGTGCTAAGCCATTGGCCGTTGAGGCGTTCTGCTTTAGCATGATAGGCAAATACCAGTAAAGCAGATAACAGCCTCAGAAAATCCAGATATACAGATGTCGCCAGATCCAGGCCGGTAAGTGTTTTATCTTTCTTGCTATCACTTTGATAACACAGCATCTTTAGCCAGAGAAAGTTCTAAAGCCTGGTTGTTGTTTGTCGAGGTGGCTTGGCTGCCATTGATACTAAATTTCACCCAAGGTACCTGTTCATCGACAAAATAGGCTGCTTTTTCTTCCAGGCTGGTAATTATCGGCGCATGATCACCTACTATTATGACCTCAACACCGTTAAAACTACCTTGCTCAATAGCCTGTGCCAGACTGTAAAAGAACTGAGCATGCAGTTTCAGATTGCGGCAGGTTTGAGAATCCTCAGGAATGCTGTAAGCCTGGCAGTCAAAGCTATCAATAAATATATCCCTGCTGTCGTAAATTGAGTGGCTGTTTAAGGTTAACCAATAAAGAAAAGTTGGCTCATCATCAGAAAATACCTGGCTGGCAGTTTCAATCAGGTCAATATCACAGGCTCCAGGAAAAGAATAACAACGTCTTGGCCATGTTTTAGTTTCAAAAAACGTAGTGCCGCTAAAACCCGCCCGTGGGTACCAGTAGATGCGGTCATACATTACCCCGGTTGCACCATGTATGGCGTGGGTTTTATATCCGGCTTGCTGCAACTGATTTGGCAGGCAGTTTTCAAAACCTGTATGAGTGTTTTTAAAGTTGTAATGAAGAGGTGCTAACTGACAAAGCTCTCTTAGTTCAGCTGCAACAGTCGGGCCACCAAAATTAAATTGGCCTTCGCTAAAGTGTTGTATCCGGCTATGTAAATTGCGCAGTGGTTTAAGCAAAGCCTGCTGAATGTCAGCATTGTGCGGTATGCCCCAGGACTCGCTGGCTATTAACATCAAACTCCGTTGTTCACTCACTTTGTGAGCGCCAAACCATTCTGCGGATGCACCAGATACTTTTCTATCCGATAACGCCGGGCCGCTGCTGTCAAAACTTTGTAAAAAGCCATCACTGCGTTGAGCAAATAAAAATAGCAGTTGGCTAGCAACGATAGGGCTGTGCTGCACCCGCCAGATCCGCTCCTGCGGATCTTGTGTGCTGTAGGCATTAACGCCGTAAAAGACTAATGCAATATTAAACAACACCAGTGCATGCGCGGGTTTGGTAAAACGGGGTAATACAGCAAACAGTACGATAAGGCTTAGCAGCAGTATAAACAGGCCGGCAATACTAAGCTGATAAATACCGGATGCCTGAGGTAAAAACTTGGCCAGATAAAGCAGGCTGTCGGGGCGGATAAATAAAAAAATCTGGCCGGTTAAGGCTAATAAGTCTAATGCAAAACAGCCGGCGAACAGAATAACACCAAGGATGCGCAGCCGGGTGAACACCAGCAAAGTGGCGAACAGATAATCTAAGTTGATATAGGGGCGATTTAAATCTAACCAGGCAGCTAAGCCAACTAAGACAATATTGGGCAATACTGCAATAAGCAGAAAAGACAGAAAAAAAGGCTTAATTTCTTTACACATAAAATTACTTGATTAGATGCTGTTAAAACAAAAACACTCCGCACTGCGGAGTGTTTTAAATTGCATTCACTACGCTAGTAATTAGCTACTGTACGCACAAGAACCGGTACCTGCATTACACTGTACGTTTTTACGAACATCGACGTTACCACGTGTTCTTGTTGTAAAGTTAATTGTGGCGCCAGTGTTATATTGTGCAACAGTTAAGGCAAGTGTAGCTGGAGCTTCACATGCTACAGCTGTATACCCCAGCCTTGGAGTACGACCATCTGCTAAATCACCAACTGCTGAGCTCATATAAGCTTTAGCTTCGCTCATACAAGCGCCGTTTGCACCGCGCTGGGTGTAGTCACGGTAAGCTGGCAGGGCTACTGCAGCTAAAATACCGATGATCGCTACAACGATCATTAATTCAATTAAGGTAAAACCTTGTTGTGTACGTTTCATAATTACTTCTCCTGATTTTTTATGTAGCCGCTTGGGCTACGTGATATTTTGGCAACTTCTGCCAAAGCCGCAAGCAAAATGTAACTAAATTTTACGCTTTTTACTAAATATTTGCCGCTAAAGCGAATTTTGCCCTTTTTTGTTGTACAGTAATTAAACTGAATAGTATAAAAGTGCTAGTTTAATAGCTCTATTTTTGTACCTGTTTAAATAAACCATGCTACTTGTCGCCGCTACAGGTAAATTTGGCGCACGGTGTAGCCCAATGCTAATTCGGGCTGTTGTAAGTATGCTTCTATACCATGTTAATTAACCGTTCAGCACGTATAAGCAGCAACAGGTTTGCTGCCAAACTCCAACTGGTGCGGCCAGGGTTAAATAGCTATAATCCCAACATGGTTTTCTTTAGTTAACGTTTTTCCGGAGCAATTAATGCAGCCACAAACTGTAAAGCAGGAAGCGCTTGAAGCTATTCAGCGTTTGCCGGATACCGCAGACATGGAAGAAATAATGTACAGGCTCTATGTGCTGGAGAATATCCGGCGTGGTCAGCAGGATGCCGGGCAAGATAAAATGACACCGGCTGAACAGGTGTTAAAAGATGTTCAGTTATGGTGAAGTGGACCGCTCATGCGTTGGCCCAACTTCGTCAAATCCACGATTATATTTCACAAGACTCGCCATTTTATGCCAAGCGGGTATCTGATGCACTGGCCAGTAAAACGCTTGCGCTTGATGACTTGCCGCGCCTGGGACGCAGAGTGCCAGAACTCAACGAAGAAACGATACGTGAACTGGTACTGTATTCCTATCGTATTCTTTACGAGATAAGACCTGATAACCAGATCTGGATACTGGCCGTCGTTCATAAGCGGCGGCATATCACACCGGTTGCTTGAGTTTCAAGGGGTCAGGTACGTTGAAAATAACGTATGGTGATTGATGAAGGCTAAAAAGGACGCAGAATATTGGCAGATTTGGCAGATAGAGTGATAAACCGGCTGTGTAAGCTGACCGGTGCGACCATAACCCGCCCGACACAATTACATACGGGTGGACTGGCTCAGAATCTTTCCCGGAAGCTCTCCGCTATTTTTTCCAGTTTGTCCATTAAACCGGTATCACGATCTGTACCATTTATGTCATTCGGTTTGTTTTGATCCCAATGTTTGATGATTGCAATCAATAGATAGCTGTTGCTGTCGAAGAAGCCAGGGCAATACACCAGCACATAGCCACTGGTACGTTTGAACTGTACCAATCTGAGCGGGAACCCCGCTGCTTTAAAATGCAAATGCTGTAACTCAAGGTAGGAGCGGTTGTGTGTAAAGCGGTAAGGAACGTCGCGGCCAAAAGTCGTGGGTAAGCCTTTTCCTTCTTTATAAAACCGAAAATCATCAACTAATGCTTTGGTCTGTAATGCGCCCAGCGGTTTTTTTAAATATTGGTGTGTAAATATCCGTACCACCTTTATCGGCTCTTCCGGTTTTTGGCCAGCCTTTCCAAAGCGTCAGGCAATAGGTGTTCTACTGCCATTCTTCAAATTCTCCTTTGGCGCCGTGCTTGATATTATTTGCTATTTCTGCAGACACTTTATCCATGTCCAAACCAGCGGCGGTAAACCGGGCTGGAATACTTTCCAGCGTGGTTGTGCCGCGCTGGGCAAACTCACAAAATGCCGTCATTTCTTCAAAGAGTGACGCCGGGACCGCATAAAACTGGATCTGGTTATTGGATGATACAGCAATAGCATCCCCCTGGGCTTCCGCCAGAGCGGCATTAGGGTTTGATTTAAACTTGCTGATCGGTGTGGTATAGCCACATAAAATTTTCTGTAACATAACAGCCTCCAGCTTCGATTATTGGGATGCTTTTACTTAGACCTAAGTATAGACCTAAGTTCAGCCCTCTACCAGTGTTGCACAAGGCGTACTGATAGATCTCTATCGCCGATTGGAGGGGTTGCCTGCGCGTTGCGCTGAACGCCGGAACTGCAATTTGAAAATATAGTGGTATCACCTATAATACTAACTTATGCATAAAATTGTAATTGATACCAATATTCTGGTTGCGGCGCTGCGGTCTAAGCAAGGGGCTTCGCACAGGCTATTGCTGGAGCTTGAGCAGGAATGGTTTATGCCGGCAATATCGGTGCCTTTGTTTTTGGAATATGAAGCAGTATTAAAACGTAGTGGATTAGTATCAAATTTAACGGCGGTGGATATTGATATAGTGCTGGATTATCTGCTGAGTAAAGCGATGTTGTGCCCGATTTATTATCTGTGGCGGCCTTGCTTAAAAGATCCGCAAGATGACATGGTGCTGGAAGTTGCCGTGCAGTCACAAAGCCGGTTTATTGTGACTTTTAATCAGCGGGATTTTAAGCAAAGTGAGCAGTTTGGTATTAGTGTGTTGACACCGCAGCAGTTTTTAGAATTGAAGAGGGAAATATAATGAGCACCCTAAGTTTACGTTTGCCCGATTCGTTGCATCAGCAGGTAAAATTGCTGGCAAAAAAGGATGGCATTTCCATTAATCAGTTTGTGTCATCAGCGGTGGCAGAAAAAATGACGGCGTTGTTAACTGAGGAGTACTTGCACATCCGTCAGCAAAAAGGTGACAGACAAGCCTTTTTGCGGGTAATGGATAAAGTGGCCGATGTTGCACCTGAGGCTTACGACAAATAACGAATTTCAAGGGGTCAGATACGTTGAAAAAAAACTGACGTCAAAAGTCGATTTTACCTCGCCATTTTCGCCAGCTATATGAACGTGTAAGCGTTCTTCTTCGTTTGAGTAAAAAAGAACGTCAACACGCTCTAAAGACGCAGGCAATTATCAGCAGAACAGTATTGAATTCTGGTACGGCGAGGTGTATATGTGTTTATGTGTTTATCTGCTTAACGGGTGATTTATGAGTAAAGTACGGCTGAATGTTGCAGTGTCATCAGATCTTGATAAGGCGCTAAGAATGTACCTTGCCAGTACCGGCGGGCGGCGTGGCGATATATCAAAAGCGTTTGAAATGGCAATGGAGCAGTTTTTAGAGCGCAACCAAAGCAAGGCGATTATTGCGGCAGAAATGGCCGCGTTAAAAGAGAAAAACAAGAAATATACCGCCGCAGAAATTGAGGATTTAGTTAGTGAAGCGGTTGATTGGGCGCGAAGTGAAGCCGGGCAGGGTAAGGATTGAAAGTTATACTGGATACGAATATTTTTTTCAGTGCTGCTATATCCGATGCCGGATTACCGCACGTTATTGTTACGGCATGGCTTGAAAACAGATTTGATATTGTTACAACGGATGAACAACTGGACGAAATAAAACGCGTCAGAATTTCAAGGGGTCAGGTACGTTGAAAATAACGTATGGTGATTGATGAAGGCTAAAAAGGACGCAGGACATTGGCAGATTTGGCAGATAGAGTGATAAACCGGCTGTGCCAGCTGGCCGGAGCCGACACTAATCCGACACTAATATAGTGGCGCTTTGGCTGTATGGCTCGCGTGCGCGCAATACGGCACATGCAGCCAGTGACTATGACCTTGCAGTATTGTTTGCCAGCTCACCGGCGGATGATGCCGGGCGGCGTTTACAGCCAGAACTGTTAGCCCTGGATTGGCAGCAGGCTATGGAATGCGAGGCCCTCAGTGTCATTAATATTATGCAGGTACCTTTGCCGCTTGCTATAACGGTACTGAAAGATAACACCTTGCTGTATTGCCGTGATGACACTACCCGCTTGTTTGCCGAGGCGCGGTTGATGTCGAAGTGGGAGCTGGATTACCAATATCACCAGGCGCATTATGCTTAAACATTGTGTTTGCCAGGCTGAACCAACTGGGAGAGTTGAGTGATGCCGAGTTGCAGCAATGGCGGAAAATTATTGGTATGCGAAATGCGCTGGTACATGATTACCTGAATTTTAGCCCGGCGGTGTTGCGCAGCATTGTAAGCCAGCAGCAATATCAGTTGTTACTTGGGTTTATTGTGCAGGCCCAAAAGCGTTGGGTGGGCTAGCCCGCCGGCGTTTTAACCGGCTAGCAGGGCTATACGGGCTAAAAACTGCTGGCCCCAGGGCGATAGCAGCCAGCCTACCAGCATGGCGTTACCCAGAATAACAAACCCAAACTCACGCCGGAATGACAGCTTGCTGCGCTTATGTGCCAGTTGCTGCTGGGCAATATAAGCACCGGGCCAGCCGCCAATTAATGCGAACAGTTGCAGGCTTTCTTCGGCCAGCCGGTTGCCGTGACGGGCTATGGCGGCTTCTTTATCGGTTTTATACAGCCAGTAGGTCATCAGGCTGGCTTCAACATAGAGTAGCGGCAGCACATAGGGCAGCTTACCAAACAGCAGTGCCAGCAGCACCGCCAGCAAAAAAGCAAGGCGGAAAAACAGGGCAATCTGGCTGGCCTGGATAATATCGGCACGGCTGCTGTACGTGGCCGGAAGGGGCACTGCTGCTGTGGTTTTGGCGGCAACGGCAAAGCGCCAGCGGGTGGCTACAGGGCGGCCTTGTTTGTCTGTGCCCTGGCTGAAATGCAGCGTATCGCCGGGCACCGGCCGCTGTGTACCCGCCGCCCGGTCGCGGATATGAAAGAACAGCTTTTGCTGGTTCTGGTCGCATACTACAAAGCCAAAGCCTTTATCATCGCGCCAGAACACCACTTTACCGGTTAACTGCATTGGGTGTTCCTGTTAGCGTGTACCGCTGCATGAGACCAGCGCACTGTAGCAGAAGTTTAACCAGCCGAACTGAACCAGGCGTTAATTTTGTGCGGCTGGCTGCGCCGGGCCAGACGGCTGCCTCTGATACAGGCAGATGACAACCCCTGTTTAGCGGTCATTTGCCAGCTCTGTCATGTTAATCACCGTGTGAAATACTCAGCCGCATCGACAGATCGATAGCCTGCACATGCTTGGTTAAGGCGCCGCTGGAAATATAGTCTACGCCGGTGGCGGCCAGTTCGCTTAAGCGTTCGCTGGTAATATTGCCGGATACTTCCAGTTTGGCCCGGCCTGCGTTAATCGCTACTGCCTGCTTAATATCGGCCAGGCTGAAGTTATCCAGCATAATAATATCGGTACCGGCTGCCAGCGCCTGCTTAAGTTCTGCCAGGTTTTCGGTTTCCACTTCTACCGGCCTGCCGGGAAAGTTTTGCCGCGCTGCGGCTACCGCGGCGGCTATTGAGCCGGCGGCGGCTATATGGTTTTCTTTGATTAAAAAGGCATCGAATAAGCCGATACGGTGGTTTTTACCACCACCTACTGTTACCGCATATTTTTGCGCAAAGCGCAGGCCGGGCAGGGTTTTGCGCGTATCCAGCAGCCGGGTGTTGCTGCCTTGCAGAAACTGTACATAGTGCGCTGTGGTGGTAGCGGTGCCGCTTAGCAGCTGCAAAAAATTAAGCGCCGTGCGCTCGCCGGTCAGCAGGGTACGTGCCGGGCCTTGCAGGGTACAGAGGGGGGTATTGGCCGTAACCTGGTCACCATCCTGTACCTGCCACTGCATGCTTACGTTGTTGCCCAGCTGGCGGAATACTTCAGCGGCAAAGGCAATGCCGCATACTACGCAGTTTTCGCGGGTAATAATGCTGGCGCTGGCCTGTTGGGCTTCGGGTATTAAGGAGGCGGTAATATCGCCCTCACTCACGGGCAGAAAACCTAAATCTTCGGCCAGTGCGTTGGAGACCGAGCGGATAATTTCCTGTTGTAACAGTGTAGTTGAGTCAGTATGCATAATTAATTGTGCTGAATAAGCGTAAGCTGGTTGCCCTGTTGGTGGAATTCTAACTGTTTAAGCGCGCTCATGCCCAGTAATATCTCGGTACCGGCTAAGTTTGGTACTATGCTGGCCGGAATATTGGTCAGGATAATATCGCCCAGTTGCAGCCGGTCTACACGGCTGCGGTAGGCTGTGGTTAAGCCGTTAGCGGTGTTTACCTGAACTTCGGCACCAAATGGCAGGCCGAGTTTTCTGGCGGTAGCGGCAGCAATGGCAATGGTGGTGGCGCCGGTGTCCAGCATAAAGTCTGCCGGTTGGTTATTGACCAGGGCAGTACCGACATAGTGGCCGCTTTTATTACGGATAAGCACGGTACGTATTTCACCCCGGCTGCCCTGTACACTGTTTAATTGCTGGTTGGGGTTAAGCTGTTTGCTGATGGTGTCCTGAAAAAACAAATACAGCAGCACCATTAAAATAAGCCAGGCGATAATGGCAAAGGTCTTACCATAATGTTTACTGGGTTCGGGTACTTGCATTACTCGGTTCCGACAGGGACAATAGCCGCATAGCTTACTAACCATACTGGTTAAAGGCAAAAC
>CAZEGA010000037.1:18086-18934 GCA_964511675.1 uncultured Rheinheimera sp. | reverse complement strand
CGTTGTAATCCGGCCGGTCGCCGGCGTCGCGCTTATCAATACCCAGATAGCGTGAGTCTAACCGGCCTACGGTCTGGCCACGGTCGCGCAGCAGCTCTTTCCAGAAATAGCTGGTGGGAATATCCAGGTTATTTTGCAGCACAGCGTCAAGTGATAAACCGGAATAAGCGGCTACCTGCTGTGCCACCCGTTGCTTTTCGTCACTGCTTATTGCATTGCCTTTGGCCAGTGCCGGTAAGTACTGGTTTAGCGTAAAGTCTTCGACTTCTGGCAGGATGTCATATAAGTCTTTTTGCTGCAGCTCGCTGCCCAGCTTGTTATGGTACCAGGCGGTGGCGGCGAAATACGGCAGGCGGTTGGCGGCTTTTACCGGGCCGGCGCGATCAATACCCAAATCGGTAGGTGATACCAGTACCACGCCGTTTAAATACATCCACTGCTGGTTTTGCAGTGCCAGCGCCAGGCCCGATACGCGGGTGGTGCCGTAGCTTTCACCAATTAAAAACTTCGGTGACTGCCAGCGCTCCAAACGTGTTACAAAGGTATTGATCCACTCGGCCAGGTATTTCACGTCGGCATTCACGCCGAAGAACATTTTCTGCTGCTGCTCTTTGGACGGCATTTTGCCGTCTTTACCCGGCAATACGCGCGAGTAACCGGTATTGACCGGATTTACAAATACGATGTCGGCCACATCCAGCACCGAATACGGGTTGGTTTTTACACCGTAGGGCTGCACCGGGTAACCTTCTTCGTCAATGATCAGGGCTTTGGGGCCGGTATAGGCAATGTGCATCCATACCGAGGCTGAGCCCGGGCCGCCGTTAAACGAGATCAGCAGCGGGCGC
>CAZEGA010000037.1:10157-18076 GCA_964511675.1 uncultured Rheinheimera sp. | reverse complement strand
GCTTGCTGCGATCTTTAATATCGCTGCGCTGGTAATAGGTATAAAACAAGGTCGCAGTGGGCACACCTTCTTCATCCCATACCGGCTGGGTGCCGGTGGTGGCACTGTAGCTGAAGCGCTTGCCGTTGACTTCGGTTTTATGTTCGGTAACAACTTTAGTGTCAATTTCTATCTGGCGCTCGCTGGCCAGCACCGCTGTGCTGCACACTAACAGTAGCCAGGCAACAGACCTGTATAGTTTCATGCTTCCCCCGGAAGGTGGTTATAGTGATTTATACCCGTTATCCTTGAAGCTGCAGCGGTGTTCGCTGCGCTCGCGAACCCCAATCACATAGTATGCCTATGCTCATGGCGATTCGCTCACTTGCTGCCTACCTGCATCTTCAATGATTTTGGGTTTATGCCTCAGACTGTTTACCGCAAAAACGCCGTTAATACAAAAGCCTTGAGACCAGATGCCGGAAATACAGTTTAAGCGTGACAATAAACAAGTTACTAATACGAATTGTTATCAGTATTATGTTGTTGATATTAAACAAATTTTTGCCGTTATAGCGGTTTTGGTCTACAATGAATGCCATCTATTGCCGTAACAGAACATGAGGCAGCAACATGAAAGGCCTACCGCAGGTAATTGCCAAGTTAAATGAGGTACTTACCTCAGAACTTACGTCTATTAATCAGTATTTTCTGCATGCCCGTATTTATAAAAACTGGGGCTTAAAGCAGCTGAATGATGTCTGCTATAAAAAATCGATCCGCGATATGAAGCAGGCCGATGAACTGATCGAACGTATTTTACTGCTGGAAGGGCTGCCAAATCTGCAGGCACTGGGCAAATTACGGATAGGTGAAGACACCGAAGAAATGCTGCAATGCGATATGGATTTTCAGTACGAGCAGTTACCCCTGCTAAGGGAAACCATAGCCTTATGCGAACAGTTGCAGGATTATGTCAGCCGCGAAATTTTGCAGGAAATTCTGGAACATGAAGAAGAACATATCGACTGGATTGAAAGCCAGCAGTACCAGATAGCCAATATGGGGCTGGAAAATTATCTGCAGGCCCAGGTAGGAGAACTCTAATGAAAGGTAATCAGCAGGTTATTGATGCACTGAATGTGCTGCTGGCGAATGAACTGACGGCTATGGATCAGTATTTTATCCATTCCAGAATGTATCACGACTGGGGGCTGAGCAAGCTGTTCGAACGCATCGATCATGAATTCGATGATGAAAAAGGCCATGCTTCGGCGCTGATCGAGCGTATTCTGTTTCTGGAAGGCGTGCCGGATATGACCAAACGCGATCCGATCCAGGTTGGCCATGATGTGCCTTCTATGTTGCAGAATGACCTGAATGTGGAGTATACGGTCGGTGCTCTGTTGAAAAAAACCATGGCGCTGTGCGAGCAGCAGCAGGATTATGTCAGCCGTAATATGTTGCAGACCTTACTGGATGATACCGAAAACGATCATGCGCACTGGCTGGAGCAGCAACTGCGGCAGATTAAACTGTTTGGCTTGCCGAATTACCTGCAATCGCAGCGTTAGTGCACGCTGGCAGAGTAGAGTACAACAGTATGATGAAGCTGGCCTGATGGCTGGCTTTATCCTCTCTTTATTGAGTCTATAAAATTTGTCATATCTTTGCCTGTTAGTGATTCGTAAATGTTTATGTAATGAATGGCTTTTTCTAAGTCTAATTCCTCCGGAAAATTAATATTATCAGCTAATAGCATAGCAAGTGATAGTATGCTCTCCCTGTACCCTTTATCACTCAGTTCTTTTAGAATTTTTATTGCTTCACGATGAAAATGTAATCTTTCTTCATGTGTATATATTTTTTTGCCAAAAAATGCTTTTTGGCTAAGTGTTGATGCATATTTTGATTTTGCATATTCGTTGCCTAAATTTGCTGAGCTAATCAGATATTCATCCATAAAGGTGGGGATTTCGTTTTCTTTCTTATTGTTATATTTTGAACATTTGCTTTCAGCATCAATGAATTGAGTTTCAAGATGGCTAAAATCATGGCCAGTCTTGTTTGTCAGATCATTAATCGCTTTCTCTATACTGCCATGATTCCAAATTGTTGAAAGATAGTTCAGGCAATGCTCGGCATTATTATGTTCATTAAAATAATCTACAGACTCAACTGGTATAACCAATGCGTAAGGTTTGTTATTTATTTTTTCGTGGTTTTCAATTAAAAATTCTTCATCTTTGAGGCCGGTATTTACATACTGCTTTGGTTTAATAATAACTTTTTGGAATTCATCTATACTTGCCGATATGATGGTTATATCAGATTCTGAAATAATTTCTTTTTGGGTGTTATCACTTATGGATGGGTTTGATATATAGTCATTACTAAATGGGTTGCTGGCAATAATTAAAAAGAAAATAATTAAAATTAAAGTGAAAATCGCAATTAGAAACTTGTTCATGCATGGCGTCCAGTGTTTATTTTTATTTGCATTTTATGCGCTAAAAATAGTGTATGCCAACACTTTGTGTTATTAAAGTTAGTAATATCAATGTTGTGGCGTGCGGGTGGGCAGCGCTATGTCTTTATGGCTGGCTGTTTGCGGGCTTTGTTGCTGGCTAAAGCGGCAAAACTCGCGGCGGATATGGCAGCTTTCGCGCAGTACGGCGATGCTGGCCGGGTGCGCGCCGGGCAGTTGCTGCAGCAGGCGCTGTAACTGGTTTAAGGTTTGGCGCAGTACACTGAGGCAGCGGCGCCAGCGCTGTTGTCTGGCATAGGTTTCTGCCAGGTTTTGTATACTGACGGAAAAACAAATCACCAGCTGTACCACGCTGTCCTGCCACTGCTGCTGCGACAAACTCAGCTGGTTCTCGACATAAACGGGCCAGGCGTCTGTCAGCAGGCCGGCGGCATGCTGGTACAGGCCCGCGGCCAGCGCATAGTGATCGTGGGCAAAGGCTTTATTGGCCTGGGTGATAATCTGTTTCCAGTGTTCTATCGGGTCCATCGTGGGCTCCTTGTCAACGGCATGGTCAAAATATGACTTGTTTTTCCCTTAAATGCAAATGATAATGATTATCAATTTACGTTTTGCAGTTAACCGGAGAACCGCTATGTCATTCAGCCTGCCAGCCTTACCCTACAGCTACGATGCCCTGGAACCGCATCTGGACGCGCTGACGATGGAAATTCACCACAGCCGGCACCATCAGGCCTATGTTAATGGCTTAAATGCCGCCATCACCGGTACGGTTTATGCCGACTGGCCGCTAACCCGGTTGCTGGCACAGATCCGGCAGCTGCCAGAAAACCTGCAGCAGGCGGTACGTAACCACGGCGGCGGCCATGCTAACCACAGTTTGTTCTGGCAGGCCATGTCACCTGCCGGTGGTGGCGAGCCAGACGGTGAGCTGGCTGCGGCGATAACACAGCACTTTGGCAGCTATACTGAGTTTAAACAGCGCTTTACCGCAGCGGCGTTAAGCCGGTTTGGCAGTGGCTGGGCCTGGCTGGTAAAAACACCAGACAATACCTTGCTGGTGACCAGCAGCGCTAACCAGGACAGCCCGTTAATGGACGGTTTTACCCCGGTACTGGGCCTGGATGTATGGGAGCACGCCTACTACCTGCAGTATCAGAACAAGCGGCCGGATTATGTCGGCGCCTTTTTTAATGTGATTAACTGGCCTTATGTTGCGGCGCTGTATCAGGAGAAATAATGAAACTGAGTTCGTTGTACCCGCAACCGGGGCTGGGCATACGTAAGCTGGCCGGTCTGCTGATTGTACTGGTGGGGGCTGGTTACGGCCTGTTGCAGCTGCTGCTGTTACTGCAGCAGCACAATACGGTGCGCTATGCGTTTTACGCCGGTATGGTGGCCGCTGCGGCCACGGCACTGGGCTCATTGCCGGTGCTGTTTTTACGCCGCCTCAGCCAGAAGCTGCACGATGTGATGTTGGGCTTTGGTGGTGGTGTCATGCTGTCGGCCTGTATGTTTTCCCTTATTGTGCCGGCGCTTAATTTGCTGGCTGGCGCCGGTTTGTCATCCTGGCATGGCTCTGCCAACGTGGCGGCTGCCATAGTGGCAGGTGCTGCTTTTATGCTGTTGCTGGAACGGCTGGTGCCGCACGAACACTTTATTAAGGACGAAGAGCATAGCAGCACGCAGTTGCTGAAGGTGCGCCGTAGCTGGTTATTTGTGTTTGCTATCGCCCTGCACAATATTCCGGAGGGGTTGGCCATAGGCGCGTCTTTTGCCAGTGGTGATACTGCTGCCGCAACGGCGCTGGCAACAGGGATATCGCTGCAGGATATTCCGGAGGGGCTGGTGGTGGCGATGGCACTGCTGGCGGCCGGTTACAGCCGGCGGCTGGCCTGTACCATAGGGGTGCTGTCCGGCCTGACCGAACCGGTAATGGCTATTGTCGGGGCGGCCGTACTGGGTGATAACGCCCTGCTGCTAGCCTGGGGCCTGGCACTGGCTGCCGGTGCTATGTTGTTTGTGATCAGCCATGAGCTGATCCCCGAATCGCACCGGCAGGGCCATGAGCTGGCGGCAACCAAGGGTTTTATGCTGGGTTTTGTGCTGATGTTACTGCTGGATACCGCGCTGGGCTGATATTGCACCGGCTCAGCGGTGCGACACATTTTATTACAATACAGTTGCTGTTCGCGCTGGCCGCTGGCCGTTGATTTTATTACATTGGCTATCACAAAAAGTAACAATTCGTCTAAACGTGGTGGAACAATGAAAAAATTATTTGTTATCAGTGCCGTAGCACTGGCTGTCCTGACCGGCTGTGCCGGTGAACGTAGTTTGTCTGCCGATGCGCGTGTCGCACAGCAGCAGGTTCAGGGCCAGGTGCTGGCCAGCCCGAACGATACCCGTGCCTATAAAACCTTTGTTTTACCCAACAAGCTGGAAGTGATACTGGTGTCTGATCCGGCGGCAGAAAAATCGGCTGCCGCTTTAAGTGTTGGGGTAGGGTTACTGCAGGACCCGATGAGCCAGCAGGGTATGGCGCATTATCTGGAGCATATGTTGTTTCTGGGTACCGAGCGTTACCCGGATACCAACGAATACAGCGCTTTTATGACTGCCAATGGTGGCGCACAGAATGCCTACACCTGGCTCGATATCACCAACTATATGTTTAAGGTGAATAACAGCGCCTATGATGAAGCGCTGGACCGTTTCTCTGACTTTTTTAAAGCCCCCAAGCTGTACCCGGAATACACTGAAAAAGAGAAAAACGCCGTTAATGCCGAATGGTCTATGCGCCGCGAAATGGACTTTTTCGGCCAGTATAATTTGTCGCGCGGCATGATGGGCAGCCACCCGGCCAACCGGTTTTTAATTGGTAACCTGGAAACCCTGAGCGACAAGGAAGACAGCAAGCTGCACAGCGAAACGGTCGCGTTTTACCATAAATATTATTCCGCCAATATCATGAAGGCGGTACTGCTGAGCAACCTGCCGCTGAGCGAAATGGAACAGCTGGCCGTTAAGCATTTCAGCACTATTGAAAATAAAAATATTCAGCAGCCTGCGGTAACCGCGGAGCTGGACTTCAGTACGCTGGGTGGCAAACGTATTCATTATGTGCCGAACCAGGACGTAAAACAGCTGCGGCTGGATTTTACCATCCGCAATAACAGCGACCAGTTTGCCCTGAAGCCAAATGAGTTTATTACCTACCTGCTGGGTTCAGAAATGCCGGGCACCCCGGCGCAGCAGCTAAAAGCGATGGGGTTAATCTCCAGGCTGAATGCCAGCGCCTCACCGGAGCATTACGGTAACTATGGCTCGCTCAGTATAGATCTGGATTTAACCGATGCCGGTATGCAAAACCGTGAAAGTATCGTGGCCACCATAATGCAGTACATCGAACTGGTAAAACAGCAGGGTGTGGACAGCAAGTACTTCAGCGAAATTCAGACCAGCCTGAATAACCAGTTCCGTTTCCTGGAAAAAGGCGACGAGTTTGGTTATGTGGCTAACCTGGCCGATGCGATGCAAACCGTACCGGCGTCTAATGCCATTAATGCGCCGTTTTATTACCAGCGTTTTGATGCCAAAGCCATTCAGGACGTACTGCAGCAGTTAACGCCGCAGCACCTGCGGGTCTGGTATATCAGCAAACAGGAACCGCACGACTCCGCGCTGCATTTCTATGACGGTAAATATAAAATTGCCGATATCAGCAGTGAAGAGCAGCAAAGCTGGCAGCAAACGCCGCAACTGGCGCTGAACTTACCGGCCGTAAACCGTTTACTGCCACAGAACTTTGATTTAACAGCGCCGCAGGCGCAGGCCAAGCCTGAACTGGTAGTGCAGCAGCAGGGTATCAGTGCCTGGCTGTACCCCAGCCAGCAGTTTGCCAGCCAGCCGCGCGGCGTAGTGGAAATTTTTATCAATAGCGCAGCGCCGCAGCAGCAGGCAAAAGCCAAAGTCGCCCTGGCGCTGTGGCGTGATTTATACAACCTGCAGCAAAGTGCACTGGCCACCGAAGCCGATATTGCCGGTATGCAGCTGCGCCTGGCCGAGGCTAACGGCCTGGCACTGACCGTATCCGGTTTTACCGATAAACAACCACAGTTACTGGCCCAGGCCCTGGCGGGGTTAACCGTCAGCACTGATGAGCAGGGCTTTGCCCAGGCGAAAGACCGGTTTATCCGTGGTATACAGAACCAGAGCAAACAGTTCCCGTTCCAGCAGGCCTTTGCGGCCTACGGCAACCTGATCCGCAGCGGTAATTATGAGGCCGATAGCCTGATCAGCGCCGCGCAAAGCCTGACCCTGGCTGAGCTGCAAAGCTTTACCGCCGAACTGCTGGCCAACAACCAGCTGCGTATTTTTGCGTTCGGTAATTACGATAAAGCCGCTGTGCAGCAGGTAGTGACAACCGTTGCCGGAGCCTTACCGGCTAAGCGTACCGAGCAACCATACAGCCGTTCTGCATTCTGGTTGCCGGCAGCGGGCGAGTCTCTGGTGGTACAAAAAGATATCGACGTTGCCGATGTGGCACTGGTTGATGTGCATATCCACCCGCAGCCGTCTTACGCCCAGCTGGCCCGCGCCACGGTATTACGCAGCCATTTCAGCAATATCGCCTTTGACAAGCTGCGTACCGAAGAACAGCTGGCCTACGCGGTGGGTGGCACTTCTATGCAACTGGAAGACTATGTCGGTTTTGCCATGTATATCCAGACACCGGTAAAAGGGGTGGCCGATATGCAGGCCCGCTTCGACAGCTTTAAGCAGCAGTATGCCCAGGAGTTGGATAAGCTGAGCGAAGAAACCTTTGCCCAGCTCAAAGCCAGTACGCTGATCACCCTGAAAGAGCCGCCGAAGAACCTGCGTGATGAAGTCGGGCCATTAATCAGCGACTGGTACCGCGAGAAGTTCAGCTTCGACAGCAAACAGCAACTGATCGCCGCGGTAGAGCAGGTCAGCCTAGCCGATGTCAAAGCATTTTACCGTGAAACCATGCTGAACGATAAAGCGGCCCGTATTTCCGTGCAGATGCGTGGCAGCAAGTTCCGTGACCAGCCGTTTGCCGACTTACCCGGCCAGATCAAAGTCAGCGATGTGGCGGCGTTTCATAAACAAATGCAAAAGCAGTAACTGCAGTACCACAGATAAAAAACGCAGCTCCGGCTGCGTTTTTTTGTGTCAGGCGGCAAGCGGCGTCATATTGTTTTTGATGGTTGTGCCGCGCTGCATGTTTTTGTCCGGTTTAACCAGCGAAACAGCGGGCCGGTTAATGTTGTCGACAATACGGCCAGCGTTACCAGCGCCGCATAGGCATATTCAGACAACAAACCATGCTGGTACAGAATAGTGGCGGCGACAATTTCCATCAGCCCCTTGCATTGCAAAAAGATGCCGACAGAAAGGGTTTCCCGTCTGCTCAGGTTAGGTTCTGGCC
>CAZEGA010000037.1:0-10147 GCA_964511675.1 uncultured Rheinheimera sp. | reverse complement strand
CTGGCCGATACAGCAGTACAGCAGCTATTTTGGTGGCAACGGAGAGCAGCAGCAGGAATAAGGCCGCGTATAGCGAGGTCATATTCAGCGCATCGGGGCTGATCTTCAAACCGCTGTAGCCGAAAAATAGCGGCGATAGTAAAAACAACGAACAGGTGCCGAGTTTTTCTGCCGGTAAGTGCCGGAGCAGGTGTTTCGGGAATATTGCCCCGGCATAATAGGCGCCCAGAATGGCATGCAGCCCCAGTGCATAGGTGCTCCAGGATGCTGCAACCAGATAACCGGCGGCAAGTAACCAGATCGTGGCGCCGGGTAAACTTACAGCATGTCGCTTCAGCAGGGTACTGGCTGATGGCAGGGCCGCGAGCGTAATAACGGCTAACAGTTCAGCCGGGCCCAGGCTACCCATTTCGGAGACTCCGGCCAGCAGCAACAACAGCGCCAGGCCGCTCCACAGAATAACATCGTCAATGACGGCCAGTTTCAGTGCCAGCGCGCCCAGATAGCGTTGCTTGGCAGGCAGCTCCCGCACTATACCAATTAATACCGGCAAGGCGCTGACCGCCAGGCATAAGCCAATCGCCAGAGCGCTGAACAGCGCACCATGTTTGGTAAGGTCCCAGCCCGGTAATTGGTTGAAATACAGATAAGCGGCGGCAACACCGGCCACAAAGGGAATACATAGTGCATTCAGTGCACTTAACAGTAACCGGGACGCTGAGTGTTTCCGGTGCTGCTGCGTTTGCCCGGCGGGGGCAACATGCATTTCCAGGCCGGCGCTAAACGCCAGTAACAGTACGCCAATAAAACCAAGCTGGGAGCTGAGTGCTGAACTCTCCGGGTGGTACTTTGCCGCCAGGCCTGTGGCAGCCAGCAGCAGGCCGGTCAGTATTGGCAGCACGGCCAGCGGAATGGCCCGGCGGCATAAACGCCAGAGCAGGTAAGGCAGGGCGACAAAAAGTAACAGATCGACACCAAAAATGCTGACAGTACTGAACATCAGTTATCCATTTTACGCTTTAGAGCGGTAACTCTATCATTGTTCGGCTGGCAGCTCCAGATTTCTGCTGTTCTGACCACAGGCGGAACAGGAAAAACGCTTGTGCCTGCTGTTTGGGTTAAGGCGGGTTATTTGGCAGCATCGGTGCATGCCCCGCCGGGCATCCGGCAGGGCGTGGAGTACAAAGGCCTGAATGCTGCAACGCATCAGGCCGTCTTACACTATCAGACTTTAAACTGTTCTACGGATACGCGCAGTTCTTCAGACAGCCTGGCCACTTCATGGCTGGACTCAGATGTTTGTTCCGCACCAGACGCTGTCTCTTCAGCAATAGACACGATAGATTCAAGCAGCTTGCTGATCTCGTGCGATACCTGATTCTGCTCTTTGGCTGCGGCGGAGATCTGCTCACTCATGTCATGCGCCAGATGTACGGCATGGGTAATAGAGTCCAGCGCTGTGGTGGCCACTTCCGTTTTGGCTACGCAGTTCTCTGCTTGTTTCCTGCCCTTGTTCATGGCTTCTACTGCGGCATGGGCGCCACTTTGCAGTACCTGTATCATCGCCTGAATTTCTTGCGTAGACGCCTGTGTCTTACTGGCCAGCGAGCGCACTTCGTCTGCTACCACCGCAAAGCCCCGGCCCTGCTCGCCGGCACGGGCCGCTTCAATGGCGGCATTTAATGCCAGCAGGTTAGTCTGCTCAGCGATACCACGGATCACATCCAGGATACTGCCGATAGAGGCACTGTCTTTGTGCAGTTTGTTAATAACCACTGATGCCTGCTCAACCTCGTGCGACAGTTGCAGGATAATACCTTTGTTTTCCAGTGAAATGCCTTTTACCCGCTCTGCTTCGTTATCGGCATTTTTGATTTCAGCCACTGCATCATTTGAGCTTTGCAATACACCTTGTGCTGTGCTGCTCATCTCAGTCGTGGCGGTGGCGGCCTGGGTAACCTGTGACTTCTGTTCACGGATAGCCTGGGTTGTCTGCACGGTAATGGCCGACGTTTGTTCCGCTGCTGCCGCCAGCTGGGTGGAGCGGGAAATAATCCCCTGAATAAGTTGCTGCAGGTTGGCAATAACCTTGTTGCAGTTGCGGGCCAGTTCGCCAAATTCATCCTGGGCACTGTCATCCAGTTTTTGGGTCAGATCACCGGATGCCACCACGCCCAGGATCGCATTGACTTTGGCCAGCGGCTTGGTAATGGTGCCAACGGTATAAACCGATATAACAATGGCCAGTATGACTGAGCCCAGCACCACCAGGGCAATAATTGTGATCGCGTTGGAGACACCGGCAGAGGTTTCCTGCTGGATTTTTTCTGCGGCATTACTGGCCTGATTCAGCAGACCGGCCAGAACCGCCATGGCGTTGGCGGTTTGTTGCTCTGCTGCGGCTAATAAAGTGGCGGCTTCTGCTGAGCTTTGCAGGCGCTGGGTTTTAACCGCCGGAATGCCATCGCTGCCCTCGAGCAAGCCATTTATTGCAGTGATTTTTTCTTCCAGATCGCTAACCAGGCTCACCTGGCCGCGCGTTTCATTTTGGATGGTGGCAAACTGCTCGTTCAGCTCTTTTAACCGAAAGCCAATTTCATTGCTGATGGTCGTCGCTGTGGTGTCTGTTGTGGTGCGGTTTAACTCAACCACATTACTGATCAGGGTATTGATACCGGTTTCTACCGTGGTGGCTGCCTGATATGAACGCGGGAAACGCCGTTGTACATCCCGTACATCCGTAAAATCGAGGATCATAGATGCCATATCATCAGCGTGTGTTTCCAGAGTAGCCAGTTTGCTGTCAATCCGGTCACGCAATTTAAGGTTGTTTTCCAGCTGTTCAAACAGCTTGGTCGTCACCGGCGTAAACGCGCTGTATGCCTGGGCGGCAGACGAGGCGGCGGCTTTTAGCGCGGCGGCATCTTTCACTGCGTTACCCAGACGGTCTGCCGCCTGCTGGTAACGTTGCTGTTCTTCATTGAACTGATTGCGCAGTGCCGCTACAGTGCTCAGCTCTGAGGCATTAAAGGCCTGCAGGCTCAGTTTGCTCATAACGACAAACTGGCTTTGCATCACTGCACTGTTTTCCAGCGCAGGAATGGAAACATTATTCACTTCTGTGGTCGAGGTGCTGATACTGCTCAACCTGTTATAAGAGGTGGCGCCGATAATCAACAGGAGTAATGAAATTACACCAAACCCACCAATAACCCGTAATGCAACGGTTAACTTCATAATTACTCCCATTTTTACTGCTGATGTTACTTTCGGCCGGGTTCTTCCCAGTGACAGGAACAAAGAAGAGCCCTGAGCTGCTAACTATACCCTGAGCGGGCCAAACCTGCCACTGTGTATCTTTGCTGTGTTTCGATGCAATAGGCGGTTAAGGCATTACCCCAGACACAACCTGAGTCCAGGGCGTGGATATTAGGTACCGGACTATAACCGTTTAACGCGGCCCAGTGGCCAAAAAACAGCTCAACCTGCAAGCGGTTGCGCCAGAATTCGTACCAGGGTACCAACAGGGCCTGGTGGCGTGGATGGCCTTTCTCTTTCAGTTCGAGTGAGCCATCCTGCCGGCAGAAACGCATACGGGTACAGCTGTTTACCGTAAAGCGCCAGCGTTGTTCTGTACTGATGGCATCGGCTAAACGTTCCGGTTTGTTGCCATACATGGTTTGCAGTAGCGGCAAGGGATCGGTGCGTAACTGTTGCTGTACTTCTGCGGTCATCTGTATGGCCTGCGGCAGGGACCAGTCTGGCGCCAGGCCGGCGTGCACCAGCAGCAAACGCTGATCTGCGCTGACATGCAACAGTGGCTGCTGGCATAACCAGCGGATCAGCTCGTCCAGCTGCGGGCTGTCAAACAACGGTTGCAGTTTATCCTGGGGTTTAACACTGCTGATGCCGTAGTAACAGGCAATCAGATGTAAATCGTGATTGCCCAGCACCGTGATAGCCTTGTCGCCGAGGCTTTTTACGAACTGCAGACATTCCAGTGATTGCGGGCCACGGGCGACCAAATCGCCGCAAAACCATAATGTATCTGTCTGCCCGTTATAGCTGATGCGTTGCAGCAGCCGTTGTAAGGCATCGTAGCAACCCTGTAAATCGCCGATAACGTAGGTGGCCATCAGTTCAGGATATTGGGCATAGCCAGGCGAAACAGCGGAATGCTGGCGTGGAACTTCTCCTGCTGGGCGCTGATCATCTCGTAGTGGCCTTGCATAGTGCCAACCGGGGTCTCCAGTACTGCACCGCTGGTATACTGATAACTGCTGCCAGGCGCCAGCCGGGGTTGTTCGCCAACCACGCCATCGCCTTCTACTGCCGTTTGCTTGCCGTTGGCATCGGTAATCAGCCAGTGCCGCCTGAGCAATTGCACACTCTCGCTGCTGTGGTTACGAATGGTAATGGTATAGGCAAAGACATAACGCTGTGCTGCAGGGTCGGATTGCGCCGCAATATAGAAGGTCTCAACGCTGACCGGGACATTAAAATGCGATGTCATGCTGACTTCTCGTGTTGATATAACCACTGCGCGAGCCGGGTAAACTGGTCAACACTCAGTTGCTCCGGCCGTAATGACGGCTCTAAACCCAGTTGCTCCAGCTGATCGGCAGTGGCAATATTGCTAAAACAGTTACGAATGGTTTTGCGGCGCTGGTTGAACGCTTCCAGGCAGACACGGTTTAACACTTCTGCCGGTACGTCGGCACGCTCTGCAACTGCTTTGGGCAGTAAGCGTACTACTGCGGAGTCAACCTTGGGCGCCGGTTTGAAAGCTCCCGGGCCGACTTCCACCACCGGCATAGCCTGGCAATAATATTGCGTCATCACGCTGAGGCGGCCGTAGGCTTTGCTGCCATGTACAGCTGTCATGCGCTGCACCACTTCTTTTTGCAGCATAAAATGCATATTTTCTATCTGGTCGGCATAGCTGAACAGGTGAAACAGCAGTGGTGTTGAGATATTGTACGGCAGGTTACCAAACACTTTCAGTTTTTTGCCGTCGATGAGCAGGCTGCTGAAATCGAATTTCATCGCATCTGCCTGATAAATGGTAAGTTTATCTGCAAGCTGAGGATGCTGGCGCAGCCGTTCGGCCAGGTCCCGGTCCAGCTCAACAACCGTTAAATGGCCCGCGGCGGTGGCAACGGGTTCAGTTAAGGCTCCCAGGCCGGGGCCAATCTCAACCAGCAGTTCACCTGGCTTTGGCGCTATAGCTTTAACAATACGGCCGATAACCTGAGGGTCATGCAGGAAGTTCTGGCCGAAGCGCTTACGGGCACGGTGGCCCTGATGTACATTATCAGTCATGTGAGGTCGTCGTTTTATTGGCCAGTACCATCGCCTGGTTCAGTGCGTGAAAGAAGCTACCCGCATCAGCGTTACCGGTACCCGCCAGTTCCAGTGCCGTACCGTGGTCGACAGAGGTACGGATTAACGGCAGGCCCAGGCTGATATTGACCGAACGGCCAAAGCCCATATGCTTCAGTACCGGTAAGCCCTGATCGTGGTACATGGCCAGCACTGCATCGGCGTTGTCCAGATATTTCGGCTGGAACAGGGTATCGGCCGGCAAAGGGCCGACCAAATCCATGCCGGTCTGGCGCAATTGCTGCAGGGTGGGGCTGATGATATCCAGTTCTTCACGGCCCAGGTGGCCATCTTCGCCGGCATGCGGGTTAAGGCCACAGACGTAGATGCGCGGGTTGGCAATAGCAAACTTCTGCTGCAAATCCTGATGCAGTATAGTCAGCACCTTGGTCAGCCGGTCTGCGGTAATGGCTTTGGCAACATAGGCCAGCGGAATATGGGTCGTGGCCAGGGCGACCCGCAAGCCCTCTGTTGCCAGCATCATTACCACATAGGGCGTGTTTGACTGCAAGGCAAAGAATTCAGTATGGCCACTGAACGGAATACCGGCTTGGTTAATAATACCTTTATGCACCGGGCCAGTGACAATAGCCGCGAATTCACCACTGACAGCTTTCTCACCGGCATAGGTTAGGGTGTTGATCACATAATGGCCGTTAGCCGCATTAAGCTGGCCGGGCACCACAGGCTCAGCCAGGGCAAAGTCTGCTATGGTCAGGCTGCCAGCCTGCTGCGGCCTGGCGGGTTTGGCTGCATCATAGGCGATTAATGTCAGCGGCAGCTGTAATTGTGCCGCCCGCTCAGTTAATAATGCCGCGTTAGCGCACACCACCAGTTCCACCGGCCAGTCCTGCTGCGCCAGCCGGATCAGCAGATCGGGGCCAATACCGGCCGGCTCCCCGGGGGTTATGCCGATACGCAAAGTCATTTATTGCTCCGACAACACTTCAACATGCGCTTCTTCGCGCAGCTCACGCAGGAAGTTATTCGCTTCCTCGCTGTAGCGGCGGTTGAAGATCATGCGGTATACCTGCTCGCGCTTTTTATCTGCGGTAGCATCGACCGTACGTTTATCCAGTACCTGCGCAATGTGCCAACCGTGTTCGGTTCTGAACGGCTCGCTGATTTCGTTAATCTCCAGCCGGTTCAGCGTGTCACGAAAGGCCGGGACAAACACGTCCGGTTCGTTCCAGTCCAGATCGCCGCCATTCAGTTTTGAGCCCGGATCTTCTGAGTGCTGTTTTGCCAGCTCAGCAAAATCGGCTTCGCCGGTACGCAGCCTGGCGGCAAAGTCGCTCAGCATAGTGCGCGCGCGCTCTTCGCTGAGAATAATCGATGGTTTAAGCAGTATATGGCGGGATTTGACTTCTTTGATATCGGCGACATTATCACCGCGGATGTCGAAAATGGTCAGAATATGAAAACCGGCACCTGAGCGCAGCGGGCCGATAATATCGCTTTTTTTCCGGCCCCGGATCGCTTCTGAGAACAGGGTTGGCATTTCATTAATATTCATCCAGCCCAAATCGCCGCCTTCAAGCGCTTTGGCGCCGGATGACGAGGCGATAGCGATACGCTTGAAATCACTGCCGCTGCGCAGCAGTTCCATGACTTTATCCGCCCGTTCTTTGGCCTGAGTAACATCGTCACTGCCGGCCTGGGCCGGAATAGCCACTAAGATATGCCCCAGATTATACTGTTCATTGCTGGCGCCCTGTTCTTCCATCAGCTTGAGCAGGCTGTCGACTTCCTGCGGGCTGATGTAAATGCGTCTTTGCACGTTGGCCCGTACCACTTCGCCCGTGATCATTTCTTCACGCAAACGTTCGCGGAACCGCTCATAGTTGCCTTCTTCCGCCACCACCTGCTGCCGGAAGGCCTCCAGTGACAGGTTCTCGCCGCTGGCGATATTGCGGATCGTATCGTCAAGCTGCGCATCGCTAATCTGCATCCCCATCCGCTGCGACATTTGTAATTGCAGGCTCGTTAAAATCAGCCGTTCAGTGGCCTGGGTACGCAAGGCAGTATCCGATGGCAGGGTTTGACCCTGTGCCGTTGCGTTGCGTTTTACCCGGGCCACAATATCAATAATATCGCTTTCTAACACGACACTGTTATCAACGATAACGGCAACCCGGTCTATTTCGCGTTCAGCTGCCACTGCGCTGATACAGGTATAACACAGCAGGGTAGCCGCAATAATTTGTGATAACTTCATAAGTTCCTACATCAATTAGTTAATAAAAATGGCCGGCGGTAACTGAAAATACCATTTGACAGCATGTCGGTGACACCGAAACCGGCACTGTCGCCAAAACCTTTCAGCACAAATTGTAAGCCTATACTGGTATCCAGCTGGCTGGCCTCAGTAAAATTACCGATGGGTAATTCCAGATCGGTCAGGAGCTGCCGCTTCGCGACCAGCCGGAGCGCCCAGCAACAGGATTCATATTGCACACCCAGACTGGCATCTATCATACGATGATTTGTCAGATCACGGTAGTAACTGCTGACCAGTTGCCACTGCCCGGACACGGGCATAGTACCCAGCACACCAAGTTGCTGAATTTCCAGTCCTGAGACTGCCCGGCTGTATCTATGGTTCAATTGAAACAGGCTTTTGTCACTGGCTCTGTAGTCCAGCGCTGCGCTGCTTTTAATTACATGGTCGTTATCTATGTCGTATTGTACGGCTGAACTGAAATACCATTTACGAAACCAGTGCCAGACCAGTTCAGCCGCCAGCATCGACTCTGCCGGGCTGAGATCTTCTGTTTCACCGGGTTGTACTGCCGGGGTCGCCAGGAAAAAGATCTGGCCTAAACTGAAACGGAACAGTTCATTGTCAATGTTATCGTAAAACCTGCTGGTCCAGCCGACAGTCAGCTGATTGGCTTCGTTAATTCTGTCCAGGCCAGAATACCGGTTTTCACGGAACAGGCCGTAGTAATCGTCCTGCAGGCGCGCGGTATCGTATAAGCCAATATTGCTCTGGTCGCGATACGGGATATACAGATACTGCAGCTGCGGTTCAAAGGTTTGTAAGCCGGTTTCGCCAAACCAGTCGTATTCCCGCTCCAGGTTAAGCCGGGAGTGCAAGCGGACTTTCGGTATGCTGCGGCTTACCGAAGAGGCTACCTGGGTGGCGGTATCGGCGGCGCTTTGCTGGTAATAGGTATACAGCAAACTGGCTTCTGCGGTCAGTTCAAATGCCGGTGTAATAAAAGGCGCGACCAGGCGCGGCTCCAAATGGATACGATCGGCATCACGGATGGCCGCCTGGTCATTGCGGAAGTGGGCGTACTGGGCCTGCCAGTCGAAGTTAACACCGGGTAATAATGCCAGCGGATTAGCGGCCGACAGGCTAAGTTCAGGCAACGCGCTGTAGGCCTGATGGTAGTTACCCAGAATTTCGAAACCCTGTATCCGTAGTTGCGAATGCACTTGCGAGCCGTAATAGCTTAATCTGGCTTCGCGCAGCAACTGGGTGTCACTCTGGTTAGTGTAATCAGAGCCCAGTTCACTCAGGTAGGCATCGTCACTGACATCGGTAAAATCGATAAAACCGCGCCACTGTGCTGTAAAATCACTGACGTGGCTGATATGTGTCAGATAGCGCTGGCCAAAGTTATCGGGTTTATCATTGTCAGAGTGCAGATACTCCAGCTGCAGCATGCCCTGATGTTGCCCGGTCAGGTAACGAAACTCAGATTTAAGCTGGGCACCACGTTTACTCATATAGCGCGGGGTCAACGTCAGGTCATAGTTAGGGGCCAGATTCAGGTAGTACGGCAGTTCGAATTCGGCGCCGAGTTTCTGCGAACTGCTGAACCTGGGCAGTAACACGCCGCTGCGCCGCTCTTCGGTAACGGGAAATGTGACATAAGGCAGGTAAAATACCGGAATATCTTTTATTCTGAACACCGCATGGTGAGCTTCGCCCCAGCCTTCCCCGGCTTCGATATTGATCGTTGCTGCGTGTAAACCCCAGCTGTTGTCAGTATCGGGGCAGGTGGTGAATAAGGCATTATTCAGTAACAGCTGTTGCTGGCTGGCGGTAAGGCGCTGTGCATCACCGCGCCCGGCCTGTGTCAGAAAACGGTAGCTGGCCTGGTCCAGTTGTGCTGAGTTGTTAACCAGATCGGCACTGAACTGTGAGCCTTGTACCTGAATGCTTTGGTTGTAATACTGGATCCCGCCATTGGCGTCGATAGATTGCTTTGCACTATCGAAACTGGCCTGCGGGGCCAGCAGCAGGGTGTCGCGGTAGCGGATCTCTACTTTGCCGCTGAAGCCGGCCCGTAAATCGGCTATGACTTCTGCATGGTCTGAGGAAATCTTTATCGCCGGGTCATTAACGTCCAGCTGGGATAAGGTTGCCGGTAGGGGTAAAGGTACATAACAGACTGCTGCAGGGCTAACTTCTGCCTGAACCAGGGTGGCGTTAAGAACCGGAATAAGAAAAACCACAGCTAACCCATGCTTCATGCAGCCACTCTTGCCTTACTATTATTCTGTTGACGTTATGTATACAGCGGACCTGGTATAATAAATCAATTTTAGAAATCCTGCTAATCCGATATAGTGCTGTGCATACGCAGGGCAATATTATTGGCCGTCAGCCACAGATGATGTCGTTAGGGTGATAGTGTGTGGGGTAAAATACTCGGTGCTTTATTTGGCCTGGCATTGTTAAAGTTGCCGGGGTTGCTTTGTGGTGTCCTGGTCGGGCATTGGTTTGACCGGGCGTTCAGGCAACAGTTTG
>CAZEGA010000036.1:18550-18949 GCA_964511675.1 uncultured Rheinheimera sp. | reverse complement strand
CGGTATGCCACTGCATATTATCGGCACCGCCGGCCTGCGTGAGGCTACCGATCAGGTCGAACAGATAGGCATAGAGCGCGCCTGGCAGGAAATTGCCCAGGCCGACCGGGTACTGTTTATGCTTGATGGCACCACTACCGATGCCACCGATCCACATGACATCTGGCCCGACTTTATCGACCGCCTACCGGCAAGCCTGGGCGTTACGGTTATCCGCAACAAAGCCGATTTAACCGGCGAGCCGATGACACCGGATGACAGCGGCAAAGCGCCGGTGTACCGCTTATCCGCCAAAACCGGTGCCGGCATCGACGCACTACGTGAACACTTAAAACAATGTATCGGCTTTGACGCCAGTCTTGAGGGTAACTTCCTCGCCCGCCGCCGCCATTTAGACGC
>CAZEGA010000036.1:8949-18540 GCA_964511675.1 uncultured Rheinheimera sp. | reverse complement strand
GCACTGACAAAAGCAAGTGAACACTTACATACCGGACAAGAGCAACTACACAGCTATATCGCCGGTGAAATCCTCGCCGAAGAACTACGGCTAACCCAACAGCATCTGAATGAAATTACCGGCGAATTTAGCAGCGATGACCTGCTGGGAAGAATTTTTTCCAGCTTTTGTATCGGTAAATGAAGTAAACATGCTTCATTAACTAAATTAAATCGGGAGCTTCCCCACCGCTCCTTTTCATCTGTAAAAATAGGATTTTATGATGATGTCTGATATTTTCAGTCAGGTTTGATTCTATTCCTGTAATAACGATTTCCACAGGGAGCGTCATGAAATTTAACGAAGATTCGCGTGTAAAAATTCCGACCATCCTGCATTTGATGCGCTTAGGCTATCAGGTGGACGATTTTTCCGTGGCGGTTAGCTACGACGATATCGCAGCCAAAAACTATAGCCTGAGTGCTGGCCAGTATTTTGATGTCAAAATCGACTATGTGGATATTACGTCAGAGCAGTTTGCCGAAAAAATGCAGGGCTTTACCGATAATTTAGATAAGCTGTTTAACCAGTCGCACGATTTGGAAGCCGAGATTAAAAAACAACTAGCAGGCCTACGCTATGAATAAGCTATGGCAGGAGAACAGTACCACTGAATTTAAACGCCAAATAACGGATTCTTTAGAAAAAGAAGTGGTGGCTTTTCTTAACTCCGCCCAGGGTGGTGATATTTACATTGGTATTGACGACGACGGCAGCATTGTCGGGGTGGAAAACACCGATAAACTAATGCTGGGTATTACTGATCGTCTGAAAAACAATATTCTGCCCAGTTGTTTGGGTTTATTTGATGTGCTGCACGAACAACATGCCGATAAAACTATTATCCGCATTGTAGTAGCACGCGGCACAGAAAAACCTTACTACCTGAAACGCTATGGCCAGTCGCCTACAGGCTGTTTTATCCGCGTGGGCAGCGGTGTGCAACCCATGACCACCAGTATGATCGAACAGCTTTATGCCGGGCGGCTACGCAACTCACTGCGTAATATCCCTGTACCCACTTCGCGCAAGCTGACGTTTCAGCAGCTTAAAATTTATTATCAGGAAAAAGGCTTTGATATCAACGATGCCTTTTTACAAAACCTTGATCTGTACACGCCCGATGGCACGCAGTTAAATTATGTCGCCTATCTGTTGTCTGATAGCAACAGCGTTTCCATCAAGGTAGTTAAATACGCAGGCACTGATAAATGCGATTTAATCGAAAATGAGGAATACGGCTATTGCTCGCTGGTTAAAGCCACTCACCGCGTACTCGACAAGCTGGAAATTGAAAACCGTACCTTTACCCGTATTACCGGTGCGGCAGAACGCGAACAGCGCCGCCTGTTTAATGCCCGCGCCCTGCGTGAAGCGCTAATCAACGCCATTATCCATAATGATTACAGCGCCGAGGTATCGCCTTTGGTTGAAATTTATGCCGACCGCCTCAGCATCACCTCTTACGGCGGGCTGGTCAGCGGCCTGAGCCTGGAGGAATGTCTGGCTGGCCGCTCTATGCCGCGCAACCGCGAGCTGATGCGGGTATTTCGCGACCTGGATATGGTGGAACAAATTGGCTCCGGTGTAAGGCGTATTCTTAGCGCTTACGACCGCAATGTTTTTCAGATCAGCGAGCACTTTTTTGAAATCCGCTTCCCTATGGAAAATGAAACGGCTATATCCACAGAGCCAGCTGCAGCTGCACAGCAGCGCCCTATTCCCGATGAAACCCCGCCACGGCCAGAGTCACGGCTAGAGTCACGGCTAGAGTCACGGCTAGAGTCGGTACTGGCCCGGAAAGTCATACTTTGCCTTACCCAGGCACCTGCTGGCAAAGCTGAGTTAGCCGCCTATCTGGGGCATAAAACAGTATCGGGTGAGCTTAATAAACAGATAAAGCAGCTATCCGATGCAGGCTGGATTGAAATGACCCTCCCCAACAAACCCCAAAGCCGTTTGCAAAAATACCGCCTGACGCAGGCAGCTCGGCATTGGCTGGAGAATGGTGATCTAATCCGCTAACTTTGGACACTTAACTAAGCACTGTGTTTCAGTTCAAAATTCTCAGGGCTTAAATAGCCAAGTGAACTATGCCTTCTGGTTTTGTTGTAATCAACTTCTATGTACTCAAACACGGTTTGTTTCATAGTTTCCCGGTCCATGATTGGCTCGTACTGAATGGCTTCAACCTTCAGTGAATGGAAGAAGCTTTCTGCACAGGCGTTGTCCCAGCAGCAGGCTTTGCGACTCATGCTTTGGATAAGCTGATGTTTTTCAATCGGATTTCGATAAGCATGTGAACAATATTGACTGCCGCGGTCGCTATGAACAATCACGTTTATTGGGAATCAACGATGAAACAACGCCATAGTCAATGCATCACAAGCAAGCTGAGCCGTCATGCGATTACTCATCGACCAGCCAATCACGGCACGCGAGTACAAATCGATGATCACCGCCAGATATAGCCAACCTTCGCTCGTCATCAGATACGTGATATCGCCGCCCCATTTTTGGTTCGGGCCGGTGGCATCGAAGTTCTGCTCCAGCAAGTTTGGTGCTACCGGAAGCTGGTGATCGCTGTCAGTTGTTGTTTTGAATTTACATGCTGCTTTAGCCACTAGATTCTGCCTTGTCATGCTGTTCATAATGGTTTTTAGCTCAGCGCATTCTCCATCTTCCGCTAGAGCGACTTGAATACGCCGAGCGCCAGAGCGCTCTTTGCTTTGGTCAAAAATAGCTTTGATTTGCTCATCACGACTGTGCTGTTTGAGCAAGCGCGCACTTGGCTCTTTGCTTGATTTTCGCCAGGCATAATACCCACTTCGCGTCACACCAAGCACCGTCGCCATTGGCTTTAGGCGAAACTGGTGCTGGTGTTCGAGCATAAATTCAAATCGGTTTACTTTTGATTCTTCGTGAAGTAGGTGGCCGCCTTTTTTAGGATGGCTAAATCCTCGGCTTGGTCGGCCAACTGGCGTTTTAACTTGGCAACTTCAGCCGCAAGCTCGGCTTCGCGTTGGCTGGTTGTAGATTTCTTCTCAATGGCAGACCGCCAGTTATAAAGTTGTGATTCGTAGATTTTGAGCTGCCGGGCCGCTTCAGCAACACCAACACGTTCGGCTAGTTTCAGTGCTTCGGCTTTAAATTCAGCAGTATGGGCCTTGCGGGTTTTTTTAGTTGTCATATTCACCTCGTTAAGTCATTTTACTCACTTAGCGTGGTGTCCAAAAGTATTGGATCAGATCACTATGCGGTTCTTTCCCATAAGAAAAACTCAGATTTTAATGTCATTTTTTACCTGCATATTACCAAGGAAGATTGAATGTACGGCCAAATTACGGTATTTGTTGCGAACATAATCTCCGTGGCTGCCAAAAAACGCTGAGTTTTTACTGGGTCAGCACTGTGCTCCCGCGTTATCATATCGCATAACCTATTGCCTTTACCTTTTTAAATACCCGGAATTGTTGTATGAGCTCTGTTGTTTCTCTGCCCGCTGATTTAACGCCTGCCGAATTTGCCGTATTGTCGATCACAGCACTGTGGGGCAGGTATGTCAGCCAAACCCAGTTGCTGCAAATTTTAATACAAAGTGGCACTAAAGCTCAGGACGGACTGGCGTTTTCGCAGCCCAAATTAAAAATGCTGTTAAACCAGCTACAACACCGGCAACTGGTAGAGCTGCATGAAGGCAAAGGCTACCTGCTGCACAGAGCAAAAGTGTCCGATCTCAGATGGCTTGTAATACAACAGCTGGATCAGCGGCAACAACTACAGGATCGAATCAAGGCGATCAGGCACTATTTGACAAAATTGGGCGAGTACCAATCATGGCAAAGGCCTAACGCTGCTTTTTGCCGACGGGAAATATTTTTTGCAGCTCTGTCGGGGAACCAGCAAGAGCTGTTGAACTGGCAGGAAAAATACCGGAACACGGAAAATGAAGGTTTTGACACTGTGGCTGCGGTGTTTTTTGAGCACCCTGTTGGTGCTGAATTTTTTGCCCGTATAGATACCATAGTGCAGCAAATGCTGCTGCATGAAGCACTGACGCTCAGCAGTGTCTTTTTGGATAATTGCGAAGCTCTGTACCAGTATTGTTGTGCTTTGCACGACTCGGGAACCTCTATAGCTTTGGTTGCCCCACCTTTGGCCATTCAGGCGTTACTGCGCGGTGACTTTGCACGGGTGATGTTGTTACTGAATGTCTATCCCGATTTGTGTTTACCCGCCCGTTTTGCCATGGCGGCTATGCAAGGCAACTTTGATGCGGCCATGCTGATTGCGGAGCAGCATCTGAAAAATGTTAAAAAGCAAATCAGCAAACGCAAAGTCTTTATGCCTGGTTTTTCCGGTTTGATTTACCTGTTGTTATTGCTGGGAAAAAACTCAGCTGCCAGCTTAAAACTGGCCCGTGAACAGGCGGGCTTGGGCGCACAGAATGGTTATTACCTTAGTTACCCGTTGTTATTGCCCTTAGTCGAGCATCTGACTACAGGGACACCGCTGAAAAGTGCCGATGAACCCCCTTATGATGTGTTGCAGTTTGATATTGATATGTTATTTACCGGCTATGGCTTGTATTGGCTGGATACGCCTGCCACTGAAATATTGCAGGACCATTTAATCCAGATGCGTCAGGCCATGTTAGATTTGGGCTATCGCTGGGTGGTGGCTGAGCTGGATCAGCTACTGCTTCATCAATTTGAGCAACAGCCGGTTTTACCCGACTGGCATCAGAAGCATAAAATGGTGCCGCTGTTACAGGCGGTTAAACAGGAAGAAAGCTGGCTTATTGCCTTAAAGGCTTTGATGCAGCTCAGCCCTGCTTCTGCTGCGGTGGATAAAGGCAAAGCAGAGCGTATTGCCTGGTGTTTAACCGAAACCGGTCGCAGCCTTAAAATTGAACCCAAAGAGCAAAAACTCGGTGCCGCAGGCCGCTGGAGTAAAGGCAAACCTATAGCGTTAAAACGCCTGATGCGGGAGCAGGAAAGCGTATCGGCGCTGACCAGTCAGGATAAACTGGTGGCCGCCTGTATCCGGCGTTACGAGCAATATTATGGCGGCAGCAGCTATGAGCTGGATACTGCTTCTGCTTTAGTGGCTTTGATTGGGCATCCGGCGTTGTGCTGGGCCGATGCACCAGATGCCAGAGTGGAAGTGGCAAAAGGCGAAGTGGTGCTGCAGTTAAAGGAAAAAGCAGGCCATATCAGCCTGCAACTGGAGCCGAATATTCGTCCTGATCAGACCGTGGTCTGGCGTAAAGAAACCCCCACTAAAATTGCCGTTTACAGCCTGACTCCAGCAGTGAAGCAAGTGGCGGCCATTTTAGCCAATGGCTTAAAAGTACCTGTCAAAGCCAAAACTCAACTGGTAGAAGCGATCTCGGCGTTGGCGCCTTTGTTGAGTGTACATTCTGATTTACCTGAACTGTCAGCTGCTCTGTCTGAAGTAACAGCCGACTCCTGTTTGTATGCCCATTTATTACCTTATACCCAGGGCTTACGTCTGCAGCTATCGGTGCGGCCTTTGGCTGAAGGCAGCTGGTTTACGCCGGGCAAAGGCAGTGCCACTCTGGTCGGAGAACAGGATGGCAAGACGGTACAAACCAGTCGCCATTTAAAGCAGGAAAAAAACAACCTGAAGCAGTTGCTGTTGGCCTGCCCTGCTATTGAAGCGGCGGAGCCGGATGGCGAACAGTGGCTGTTTGCCGAGCCTGAGCATAGCCTTGAGTTGTTAACCCAGCTTAAAGCCAGGCCAGAAACCGAAGTACAAATGGTATGGCCTGAAGGTGAAAAATTCCGGCTAAAAGCCAGCCGTTCATTAAAAGAGTTCAGCTTAAGCATTAAAAAACAAGGCGACTGGTTTATTGCCAATGGCGAAATCCAGTTGGATGACAATAAAATCATAGCGCTGAAAGAACTGCTGCAAATGGCGGCCACTACATCGGGTCGTTTCCTGAAATTATCTGACACCGACTATCTGGCGCTGACGGAAAACTTCCGTAAACGTCTGGCCGAACTGGCTGCTTTAGGTGAGCAGAGCAAAACCGGTTTACGTTTTAATGCGCTGACCTTACCTGCTTTAAGCGAACTGACCGCAGAAGTGGGTACGCTGAAGACAGACAAAGCCTGGAAAGAACAGCTAAGCAGGTTTGAAGCTTTGGCCGAGTTTGAGCCTGTACTGCCTTCGACGTTGCAAACCGAATTACGCGATTACCAGTTGCAGGGCTATCAGTGGCTGGCCCGTTTGGCGCAGTGGGGCGTAGGGGCTTGTCTGGCTGATGATATGGGCCTTGGCAAAACAATACAAAGCCTGGCACTGCTATTACAACGTGCGCCGCAAGGGCCTGCTTTAGTGGTGGCTCCTGTGTCTGTGGCGATGAACTGGCAGGCCGAGGTGTTACGTTTCGCTCCGACTCTGAATGTGCGTTTGTATCAGCAACACCGTTCTCTGGAAAACTTAGGCGCCTTTGATCTGGTGATCACCAGTTATGGCATGTTGCAGTCGGACTCTGAACTGTTTCAGGCGCAGCATTGGCATACGCTGGTGCTGGACGAGGCTCAGGCGATAAAAAACGAACAAACCAAACGCAGCCAGGCTGCTATGGCACTGCAGGCTGATTTCAGAATGATTGCCACTGGTACTCCGGTGGAAAACCATCTGGGTGAACTGTGGAATTTATTCCGTTTTATCAATCCCGGCTTGTTGGGCTCAAAAGACAGCTTTAACCAGCGTTTTAGCAGCCCTATTGAAAATGGTGACAAAGCAGCCCGGCAGTATCTGAAAACACTGATCCAGCCTTTTATCTTACGCCGTACTAAAACTCAGGTACTCAGCGAACTGCCATCCCGCACTGAAATTACCTTGCAGGTGGAACTCAGCAACGACGAACGGCATTACTACGAAGCGTTGCGTCAACAGGCGATTGAGAATGTTGAGCTTGCGGCAGCCGACAAAGGCAAGGCGATGCAGGTGTTGGCAGAAATTACCAAACTGCGGCGTTTTTGCTGTCATCCGCAACTGGTCGCGCCCAACAGCGGCATGACAGGCAGCAAGCTGGCAGTATTTGCTGAGACCATAGAAGAATTGCTGGATAACAGACATAAAGTGCTGGTGTTCAGCCAGTTTGTCGATCATTTAGCGATAGTACGCAGTTTGCTGGAGCAAAAAAATATCAGCTATCAGTATCTGGATGGCAGCACTACGGCAACAGCGCGTAAAAAGCGGATAGATGCCTTTCAGGCCGGCCAGGGAGAGGTGTTTTTAATCAGCCTGAAAGCAGGTGGCACAGGCTTAAACCTGACAGCCGCAGACTATGTGATCCATCTGGACCCATGGTGGAACCCTGCAGTGGAAGATCAGGCATCCGACCGGGCGCATCGTATGGGCCAAACCCGGCCTGTAACCATTTATCGCCTGGTAACGCAAAACACTATTGAAGAAAAAATTATCGCTTTACACGGTCAGAAACGCGATCTGGCCGATAGTTTGCTGGAAGGTGGTGATGTGGCAGCCCGGCTGGATGCGGCAGCCTTGTTGAAATTACTGAAGGGCAGCACCGCGTAAAGATCAACACACTCTAACCAGCCAGGCATTATAAAAACCCATCAACGGGCATAGGTTGCCGTTAGCGTAGCTTTGCCCAGTGCCATAGCATTCAGCATAAAACCCACCACCGCGGCGCTGGCACCATCAGGGGCTGGCAGGGTGTCTTCCGGTAAGGCCCAGACGGTAAACTGATAGCGGTGCATACCATGGCCTTCTGGCGGGCAGGCGCCACCAAAGTCTTTACTGCCATAATCGTTGCTAAAACTGCGGCTGCCCGGCGGCAAACTGCCTTTACCTGCGCCCTGGGCTAAACCCGTTGCCGAGGCCGGAATATCGGTTACCAGCCAGTGCCAGAAACCGGAGCAGGTTGGTGCATCAGGATCATACACCGTGATGGCAAAACTTTTAGTGCCTGCCGGGGCATGTTGCCAATTCAGCTCGGGTGATACGTTTTTGCCATTACAACCAAAACCATCGAACTCCTGTGCTTTAGCCATAAAGTGGCCTTCTTTAAGATCCGGGCTGGTCAGGATAAAACTGCTTTTACTCATAATGCCTCCATATGTAAGTAATCACTTACTTGTAGTTTGATAGCCATTGATAAAAGGCTTGTTTTGGCAAAGCACCGGCCTGTTGCACCACCACTTTGCCCTAATGTATTTCGTAATTAAAGACTAAATGGGTTGAATAGACTGCAGTTTAAACCACCAGCATAAAAAAACCCTGCCGTAGCAGGGTTCAGTATAGCAATATAACTTAATCGCGCGGCTTACGCGGTGCCCGTGGCGCAGCCCCCGGCCGTGGGCCAGGCCCGCTGGACGGACGGCGATCACCGGCTGGTGCGGCACCGGTATCTACAGTGATATTCAGCTTCTGCTTACGTACATACACTTTTTTCAGATGCTGGAAAATTTCATTCGGAATCGCTGCTGGCAGCTCTACCGTACTGAAATGGTCAAACAGTTTGATATTACCGATAAACTGGCTATCGATATTGGCTTCATTGGCTATAGCACCAACGATATCACCGGCACGCACGCCATGCTCTTTACCCACTTCAATACGGTAAGTCTGGTAATCGCCTTTCATTTCCCGTTTAACCCGTGGGCCACGATCCGGACGCTCACCGCTGCGCTCCGGCCGGTCGCCACGTTCACGGCGCGGCCGTTCTTCACGCTCACCACGGGCATGCGGCTCACGGATTTCCGGGAACTGGCTGGCCACATTTAACGGCTGATCTTTCTGTGCCAGATACAACAAAGCGGCCGCCAGATCATTTTCGGTGGTCTCTATCTTCTCACGCCAGTCATTGATCAGATCCTGGAAGAAACTCAGGTTTTGCGTTTCAATGGTTTGTGCCAGCTGTTCGCGGAACGACTCGATACGGCGCTGCTCAATGACCTGGCCAGATGGCAGTGACATTTTTTCGATTGGCTGCTTGGTAGCATGCTCAATAGTGCGCAGTAAACGGCGCTCACGTGGCGATACAAACAGAATGGCTTTACCTTCACGGCCGGCACGGCCGGTACGGCCAATCCGGTGTACATAGGCTTCGCTGTCGTACGGAATGTCGTAGTTTACCACCAGGCTGATCCGCTCTACGTCCAGACCACGGGCGGCGACATCGGTAGCAACAATAATATCCAGCTGATTCGCCTTCATTTTACGGATAGTCAGTTCGCGGTGCGCCTGGTTCATATCACCGTTTAAACAGGCAACGGCATAACCGCGGGCGCCCAGTTTCTCGGCAATTTCTTCGGTGGCACTTTTGGTGCGCACAAATACGATGCTGGCATCGTACTCTTCGCCTTCCAGCACCCGGGTTAACGCATCCAGTTTCTGGTTGCCATCCAGCATCACATAACTTTGTTCAATGCGCTCAACGGTACTGGTTTTCGAGGCAATTTTAATTTCTTCAGCATTTTTTAAATGCTTTTGTGCTATAGCGCGGATCTGCGCTGGCATAGTGGCAGAGAACATCGCCACCTGACGGCC
>CAZEGA010000036.1:5056-8939 GCA_964511675.1 uncultured Rheinheimera sp. | reverse complement strand
GGCCAGCCGGGGTCGCATCCATAATGGTTTGCACATCATCAATAAAGCCCATGCGCAGCATTTCGTCGGCTTCGTCCAGTACTATGGCGCGCAGCTTATCCAGCTTTAACGTGCCACGGTCCAGGTGATCCAGAATACGGCCCGGTGTACCGACAATAACCTGAGAACCACGCTTTAATGATTTAAGCTGGTTGGTATAGCTCTGGCCACCGTACAACGGCAGTACATGAAACGCCGGCATATAGCGGGCATAGGCCTGGAAAGCTTCAGCCACCTGGATCGCCAGTTCGCGCGTAGGGGCCAGTACCAGAATTTGCGGATCATTTTGTGCAGGGTCAAGCCTTGCTAATAAAGGCAGCGCGAAAGCACCGGTTTTACCGGTACCGGTTTGCGCCTGGCCTAATACATCTTCGCCAGCCAGCAGTTTAGGGATAGCCGCCGCCTGAATAGGCGAAGGCGTTTCATAGCCAAGTTCAGTAACCGCACGAACAATAGCTTCAGGCAGCATAAGCTGGGAAAATGTCACAGTGTCAGACATACGTTGTTTAAACCTCAATAACACGCAGGCACAGTAGTAGTGCTATTGTTGCTTTTACTTTGCCTGCAGAGCAGTAAAAACATGTAAATCAGACCAAAAGCATAGCAATGGCCGATTTTATTCCAGTAGTATAGCCAAACATTCTTTTGACAAGAGGCCTATCATGATCGACATCCTCGTTGGCAGCCAAATGGGCGCAGCGGAATATGTGGCAGAACAAGTTGCTGAAACACTGGTACAAGCGGGCTATGACGTCAAACTCCATCTGAAACCCGAACTGGATCACCTCAACCGGACCCATGTCTGGTTAGTGATCACATCCACCTATGGCGCAGGAGATCTGCCTGATAATATTCAACCCTTTGCGGATCAATTAGCACAAGATCGGCGTGATCTTACCACACTTTCTTATGCCGTGATCACTTTAGGTGATTCCGGCTACGATACTTTTTGTGGTGCCGGTCGCAAAATAGACCAGCTATTGCAAATAAAAAAGGCAAAACGCCTGCTTAACAGTCTGGAAATTGATGCACAACATGCTGAATTGCCGGAAGACATCGCCCTGGCCTGGCTGCCAAACCTGCTCAAAGTACTAGCATAAAAGTGCAGCTATAAAAAAACGGGTGCAAAGCACCCGTAAACACAAGTATGTCTCAGGAAAAACGGAATAACGTTCGCTTCTCCCGGGTTGGCCTCAGCAATAAAACCAACCTGGCGCTACAGTAACAGCAGTAAGCAAACATTGTCCTGATATCCGTATGATAAAACTCTGATAAAACCCTATACCTGATAAATTTCCGCTTATACTCATGTTATCAACAGGAATTGATATATCAGATATTTTTTGTGTATAACTTAACGGTAATGCGGTGATTAAACTGTATTTATCCTGATTATTAAAAAAATATTTTTTGGCTATGTGGATAACCACCCTGTTTGATCACTGGTTGACAGCTCTCAGATCCAAGCTTGATCACAGGATCTGATCCACAGTAAGTTGCTGATCCTGCCAAAAAATATCTGCTTATGCACGGCTAAGCCCTTTACTAATAGTAAAAACAATAAAAAGATCTCTAAAAAGATCTTATATAAATTAGCGCTGCGCGATCCAGCCTGTGGCATTCCACTTAGGCTAAGATCACGTTACAATACGTGCCCTTTTTTGTAGATCCGTTGCACCAGATACCGAGGCAATTATGCTGTACCAGGAAACATTCGATGTCATCGTTGTAGGTGGCGGCCATGCAGGCACAGAAGCCGCTCTGGCAGCTGCCCGTATGGGACGCAATACCTTATTGCTGACACACAATGTCGAAACGCTGGGCCAGATGTCATGTAACCCGGCAATAGGCGGTATCGGCAAAGGCCATCTGGTAAAAGAAATTGATGCGCTCGGCGGCGCTATGGCAATAGCTGCCGACAAAGGTGGTATCCAGTTTCGGACATTAAACAGCTCCAAAGGCCCGGCGGTAAGAGCTACCAGAGCTCAGGCTGATCGTCAGCTGTATCGCGCTGCCATACGCCAGATGCTGGAAAACCAGCCCAACCTGAGTATTTTCCAGCAAGCCTGCGATGATCTGATCGTAGAAAACGATCAGATAACCGGTGTCATCACCCAGATGGGCTTAAAGTTTAAAGCCAAATCAGTGGTGCTTACCGTAGGTACCTTTTTAGGCGGGCAGATCCACATTGGTTTACAAAGCCACTCCGGTGGCCGGGCCGGCGATCCGCCAGCTATCGCATTGGCAAAACGGCTGCGTGAACTGCCGTTTCGGGTAGACAGGTTAAAAACCGGTACTCCGCCACGCATCGACGCCCGTACTATCGACTTCTCTGTGATGCAGCCACAACCGGGTGATACACCAACACCGGTGTTTTCCTTTTTAGGCAAGCAGAGCGATCACCCGCAACAGATCGCCTGTTATATCACCTACACCAATGAAAATACGCATGATGTGATCCGCAATAACCTGGACAGATCACCAATGTATACCGGCGTGATCGAAGGTATAGGCCCGCGCTACTGCCCGTCTATTGAAGACAAGATCATGCGTTTTGCCGACAAGGACAAACACCAGATCTTTATTGAACCGGAAGGTTTAACCACCCATGAAGTTTACCCGAACGGTATTTCGACCAGCCTGCCATTTGATGTACAGCTGGGTATAGTTCGCTCCATCAAGGGCATGGAAAACGCCCATATTACCCGCCCCGGCTATGCCATTGAGTATGACTTTTTCGATCCGCGCGATCTGAAAAACTCACTGGAAACCAAATTTATCAAAGGGCTGTTTTTTGCCGGCCAGATCAACGGCACTACCGGTTATGAAGAAGCCGGTGCTCAGGGCCTGCTGGCAGGGTTAAACGCGGCTTTATTCAGCCAGGACAAAGACAGCTGGTCACCCAGCCGTGATCAAGCCTATTTAGGTGTATTGGTCGATGATCTGACCACCCTGGGCACCAAAGAGCCGTACCGCATGTTTACCAGCCGGGCCGAATACCGGCTGATGCTGCGCGAAGATAATGCTGATGCCCGTTTAACGGCCAAAGGCCGTGAACTGGGACTGGTAGATGACACCCGCTGGGCTGCCTTTAACGCCAAGATGGAACAAATTGAGCTGGAACGTCAGCGGCTGAAACAAAGCTGGGTTCACCCGCAACATACAGCACTGACAGCAGTCAATACGCTGCTTAAAACCCCGCTGAGCAAAGAAGCCAGCCTGGAAGAGTTAGTGCGCCGGCCGGAAGTCACTTACGCCGCACTGATGCAGATCGATGATCTGGGCCCAGGCCTGAATGATCAGGCTGCTGCTGAACAGGTTGAAATTCAGATCAAGTACGAAGGCTATATCCACCGTCAGCAGGATGAAATAGCCAAGCAGCAACGTAACGAACAAACCTTACTGCCGCAACAGTTTGATTATAAAGCGGTTAAAGGTTTATCGAACGAAGTGATCGTTAAACTGAACCAGACCCAGCCACAAACTGTGGGCCAGGCTTCGCGTATCTCCGGTATTACGCCGGCAGCTATTTCGTTATTGCTGGTATACCTGAAAAAACAGGGTTTGTTACGCAAATCAGCATAAGCCGGTGTAAACGTTTAAAGGATCGCAATGTTAGAACAATTACGCGCACTGGTAGCCCAAACCAGCCTGACACTGTCAGAGCAGCAGTTACAGCAATGTGTCGCTTATGTGCAGTTACTGGATAAATGGAACAGTGCCTATAACCTGACCTCAGTGCGCGATCCAAACGAAATGCTGATCAAACACGTACTGGATTCGTTAGTGGTTGCGCCGTTATTAACCGGCCAGCGTTTTATTGATGTCGGTACCGGCCCTGGGC
>CAZEGA010000036.1:0-5046 GCA_964511675.1 uncultured Rheinheimera sp. | reverse complement strand
CCTGGGCTACCCGGCGTATTGCTGGCCATTTACTACCCGGATAAACACTTTACCCTGCTCGACAGCCTGGGTAAGCGCATCCGGTTTTTAAACCAGGTGAAATTACAGCTTAAACTTAACAATATTCAGCCATTACAAAGCCGGGTTGAAGATCATCAGCCAGAGCAAGGTTACGATGGGGTGATCAGCCGGGCTTTTGCTTCAATCAACGATATGCTCGGCTGGTGCCGGCATTTGCCCCATAGCAGCGGGCGCTTTTTCGCCATGAAGGGCGCGGCAGTACAAGAAGAAATTGCAGCTTTGCCCGATTTTGTTAAAGTAGCCGCAGTTGTGCCACTTGCCGTGCCGCAGTTGCAAGCGCAGCGGCATTTGGTAATACTGGCCCCCTGCTAACTGATAACGAGGACATCTTGTGGCGAAAGTGATCGCAATAGCTAACCAGAAAGGTGGTGTCGGTAAAACCACCACAGCGGTAAATCTGGCCGCTTCACTGGCAGCGACCAAACGCAAGGTGTTACTGATCGATCTGGACCCGCAGGGCAATGCCACTATGGGCAGCGGCGTCGATAAATACGAACTGCCTGCTACTGCTTATGAACTGCTGGTCGATGAAAAACCTCTGCTGGAGGTTATCGTGAAAGAAAGCAGTGGCGGTTACCATCTGGTTGGCGCCAATGCCGACTTAACCGCCGCTGAAGTGCGCTTAATGAATGTGTTTGCCCGTGAATTGCGGCTACGCAATGCGCTGAAAGACTACCGTAACAGCTACGACTTTATTTTTATCGACTGCCCGCCGTCGCTGAATATGCTGACGGTAAATGCGATGGCTGCCGCAGATACCGTGCTGGTGCCAATGCAATGCGAATACTTTGCGCTGGAAGGCTTAACGGCATTAGTCGAGACCATTAACCAGCTGGCGGCAGCGGTTAATCCTGAGTTAAAGATCGAAGGCATATTAAGAACCATGTATGATCCGCGCAACCGTCTGGCCAATGACGTGTCGGAGCAGTTATAACAACATTTTGGTGATAAGGTTTACCGGGCGGTGATCCCGCGTAACGTACGGCTGGCAGAAGCACCCAGTTTTGGTACGCCGGTGATGTATTATGATAAAAGCTCAACCGGTGCCAAGGCTTATCTGGCGCTGGCCGGCGAAATGTTACGCCGGGCTGATAAAAGAACGGTAACCCCGACGTCTTCTGTCTGAACTGAACACTTTTAGGGAATATATTCTGCATGTCGGTAAAAAAGCGCGGCCTGGGCCGGGGTCTTGATGCCTTATTAACGTCAAACCGTACCTCTGGCAGTGAACATGCCAACGTCAGCAGCAGTGAGCTGCAACAATTACCTGTTGAGTACCTGGTACCTGGCAAATATCAGCCACGTAAAGATATGTCGCAGGAAGCACTGGAAGACCTGGCCAGCTCGATCCGGGCACAGGGTGTGATCCAGCCAATAGTGGTACGGCCACTGGCAAGAAATAAATTTGAGATCATTGCCGGTGAGCGGCGCTGGCGTGCCAGCCAGCTGGCGCAACTGGCTGAAGTGCCGTGCATTGTTAAAGATGTACCGGACGAAGCGGCGGTCGCCATAGCGCTGATTGAAAATATCCAGCGTGAAGATCTAAACGCGATGGAAGAAGCAGTAGCGCTGGAGCGCCTGCTGACCGAATTTGCGCTGACACACCAGCAGGTGGCGGATGCAGTGGGTAAATCGCGGGCTTCGGTCACTAACCTGCTGCGGCTGAACCAGTTAAACGATGATGTAAAACTGTTGCTGGAACATGGTGATATTGAAATGGGCCATGCCCGCGCCTTGCTGGCACTGAAAGACAACGAGCAGTCTGACGCAGCGCGGCTGGTGGCAGCAAAGCAGCTGACAGTACGCGAAACAGAAAATCTGGTACGGCGGATACTGGAGCCTAAGCTGGCAGTGGCAGAAAAGCCGCGTGATCCCGATGTACTGGCATTGGAACAACGCTTAAGCGAGCGTTTTGCCGCTGCCGTGCAAATAAGCTACAACGGCAAAGGTAAAGGCAAGCTGGAAATTGCTTACAGCAGCCTGGATGAGCTGGATGGAATTATCAGCAAGTTTAATCTGGCCGAGTGATGGTAAAACAAAATTTGCCAGGATCTGGACAACGCCAGTGCTGCCGTTGCTTTTTGTTGCAAACGAACATTAAATAAGTATACTTGCGCAAGTTTTTTCGAAGCGGCTAAAAAGTAGAAAAAGGGCCAGATATTTTGACGGAAAAACCGATTCCAAACCGATTGCGTGCCGTATCCGTATTAAGTTTATGGCAGCTTTTTTGCAGCTGCCTGGCATCGGGGATCATATTTGTATTAGCGGGTTATACCGCAGCAATATCGGTTTTTCTTGGTACCCTTTGTGTGTTAGTTCCACACAGCTTATTTGCATGGTACTTATTCAGATTTAACCGACCGGAACAATTACAGTTGATTTTAAAATCAATGTACCGGGGAGAAGCGCTTAAACTGCTTATAACAGCAGTAATGGTGCTGACAGTATTTAAATATTTTTTGGTAACGCCATGGTTATTTTTCTGCGGCTTTGCCCTCGCGTTGCTGATGCAGATCGCGATACCGATTTTGATTAACTACGATAATTGGGACTAACGATGGCAGCAGGTGCTGAGCTTACAAGTAAAGAGTATATTACTCACCACTTGACTAACTGGAGTGTCGGCGAAGGTTTTTGGACCTTGCATGTTGATACTTTAGGCTGGTCAATTCTTATGGGACTTGTGTTCCTTTTCTCCTTCCGTGCAGTGGCCAAAAAAGCCAATGCCGGTGTACCTACCAAATGGCAATGTGCTGTGGAAATGCTGGTTGAGTTTATCGACAACACAGTCAAAAACACCTTTCATGGTAAAAGCCCGGTTATTGCACCTCTGGCATTAACCATTTTTGTCTGGGTATTGCTGATGAACTTACTGGACTTAGTACCGGTAGACTTCATTCCGCATGCGACTCAGCAAATTGGTGCTGCTATGGGATATGACCCACATCATGTTAACATGAAGATTGTACCAACCACCGACCTGAACATGACTATTGCTCTGGCGTTGGGTGTCTTTATTCTGATGATTTACTACTCAATCAAAATCAAAGGTATTGGCGGCTTTATTAAAGAACTGACCACCCAGCCGTTTAATACGCCCTGGTTATACTGGTTCAACTTTATTCTGGAAGTTGTAGCTCTGCTGGCCAAGCCTTTGTCACTGGCACTGCGTCTGTTCGGTAACTTATACGCAGGCGAGCTGATCTTTATCCTGATCGCTATGACAGGCATTTACCAGATTTTTGGTCTGCACTTTGTCTGGGCAGCGTTCCACTTATTGGTTATCCCACTTCAGGCATTTATTTTCACTATCCTGACCGTGGTGTACCTGAGTATGGCGCACGAGAAACATTAATTTCGCGTAAAAATTTCGTTTTAACTTTAACTTAGAAACTTGGAGAAAATCATGGAAATGGTAATTGGTTTAAAATACATCGCAGTAGCCCTGTTAATCGGTTTCGGTGCCTTAGGTACTGCAATTGGTTTCGGTACTTTAGGTGGTAAATTCCTGGAAGCGGCTGCTCGTCAGCCAGAACTTGCTGGTTCTTTACAAGGTAAAATGTTTATCGTTGCAGGCTTAATCGACGCCATCGCGATGATCGGTGTTGCTATCGGTCTGTACATGCTGTTCGCATTAGCTTAATCCTGCTTCTGAACAGAACCATTTACTTTGTAAATAAGGAGAAGCGGTCGTGAATATTAACGCCACTCTCATTGGTGAATTGATAGCTTTCCTGGTGTTCGTACTTTTCTGTATGAAATATGTATGGCCACCAATCATCAATGCTATTGAAACTCGCCAGCAAAAAATTGCGGATGGTTTAGCGGCTTCAGATCGCGCTGAACAGGATCTGCGTTTGGCGCAAGAGAAAGCAAAACAGAAACTGATTGAAGCCAAAGCGCAAGCCTCTTCTATCCTGGAGCAGGCAAGAAAACGCGAGCATCAGATCATCGACGAGGCCGCGCAAAAAGCCCAGGCCGAGCGTGAGAAGATCCTGGCACAGGCACAGGCTGAAGTTGAAGCAGAGCGTATCCGGGCGAAGGAAGAGTTGCGTAAGCAAGTTGCTGCACTGGCAGTGGCTGGTGCGGAAAGAATTCTTCAGCGTTCTATTGATGAAGCTGCGCACAGCGACATCCTGGAAAAACTGGTTGCAGAACTGTAAGAGGATGAGCCATGTCTGAACTGACGAATGTTGCTCGTCCTTATGCAAAAGCTGCTTTTGAATTTGCTGTGGAACAGCAGGCACTGGCAGCCTGGCAGGAGATGCTGTTTTTTGCTGCGGAAGCGGCTAAAAACAGTTTAGTTACTGCCTTTTTGCACGGTTCCGCTACGGCTGACAAAACAGCTGAAGTTTTTCTGACAGTGTGTGGCGAGCAGCTGAATGCACAAGGCCAGAACTTAATCAAAGTAATGGCAGAAAATGGTCGCTTGCTGGCGTTGCCTGAAGTGTATGCCGCGTTCAATGAGTTAAAAGCACAGTACGAGAAAGAGATCACGGTAGATGTGGTGTCGGCGACGGTTTTGAACATTGAGCAGCAGAACAAATTGGTAGCGGCTTTATCGCAACGTCTGGCGCGTAAAGTTAAATTGAACTGTAGCGTAAACCCGGCTGTGGTCAGCGGTTTGTTGATCAAAGCAGGTGACATGGTTATTGATGGCTCGATCCGCGGCAAGCTGGATCGCTTAGCAACTGCGCTGCAGTCTTAATTGGGGAACAGAGAATGCAACTGAATTCCACTGAAATATCCGAACTGATCAAAAGTCGTATTGCTCAGTTTGAAGTGGTCAGTGAAGCTCGTAACGAAGGTACTATCGTTCAGGTAACAGACGGTATCATTCGCATCAACGGTCTTGCAGATTGTATGCAGGGCGAGATGATTGAGCTTCCTGGCAATCGCTATGCTATCGCGCTGAACTTAGAGCGCAGCTCAGTGGGTGCTGTGGTTATGGGCCCGTACGCGGAC
>CAZEGA010000035.1:15827-19430 GCA_964511675.1 uncultured Rheinheimera sp. | reverse complement strand
ATCAGCGAAACGGCAGCCTGCGGCGAGCAGTCTGCGGCCAGCTGGACTGACATGGGCGCGGCGACTACCGCAACCGCTTTAAACAAATGTGGCCGGTTACATGCCAGATTCTGCACAAACAGCCCGCCCTGGGAATAGCCGGCAGCGTAAACTTCGCCGGGTATCACACTATGCCGGTTGCTGATGTCTTCAATTATGCGGGCAGTAAAGCCTAAATCATCGGCCCCCAGCCGGTGTGCAATATTGCAGTCGCAGCCTTCGTTCCATTCCACCTGCTCTGAATCCGGATAGGCGACGATATAGTCATTACTGATTTGCTCAAAATGGCTGAACGACTGCATGCCCTTGCCACCGCCACCTGACGGGTGAAATGCCAGCAGCAGTTTGTAACTGTTTGCGGCCTGATACTGCGATGGCAGTGCCAGCCAGTAACTGCGGCCGCCCAGTTGTACCCGTTGTAACTGCTCGGTAGCACCGCTGTCATCCTGCTGTTTGTCAGAAGACTGGCAACCGGCCAGGCCAAACAGCAGCATTATTACCCAGATTATTGTTTTTGTTTGCCATTTCATATTAGTTTCCTGTTAACCTGATCACCAGCCAAGCATAAGCAGCCAACAGCCTGTTGCCGTGGCCTTGCAGATGATGATTTTGTGATGAAAAGCTTACCGGACCTGCTATGACGACACTTTCAGCCACGGCGGCGCTATGGCAGCTGGGGCCGCTTTATTATGATGCCAGCCAGCGCCAGTTAGGTGCGGCCCTGCACCAGCTCTACCTCGAACCCAGGCAACACCAGCTGCTGCTGTGCCTGTTGCAGACACACGGGCAGGTAGTCAGCCGCGACACCCTGATTGCACAAGTCTGGCAGGGGCGTATTGTCAGTGACAGCGCCATTAACCGCGCCGTTTCGGTATTGCGTAAGGCTTTCGCCCGGCTGGATGCAGAGCATAACTATATTGAAACCCTGCCCAAGCTGGGTTACCGCCTGCAGTTGCCGCCTGCTGCCACACCGGCCGGTACCGCGCTGGCAAACAGCAGGCCACCTGCAGCGCGTTACCGGGTATTCATGCTGCCGGCGCTGGCCTGCATGGCCCTGCTGGTGCTGGCGCTGCTTTGGCCCGGCTCAGCAGAGCGCCCGGATGTTATTACGCTGCATATGCCGGCAGTGCCGGTCACCAGTTTTACTGGTGCTGAGTTTCATATCAGTACCGATCTGGCCGGCAGCCAGTTGCTGTACCACCGTACTGTCAATAACACCAGGCGTCAGCTGTGGTTGCTCAATATTGCCACGCAACAACAGCAGGCGGTTTCAGATGAGACAGAAGATGCCCGTTATGGCAAGCTTAGCCCGGACGGACGCCAGATTGCCTACGTCCGGTATAGCGGGCAGCAGTGTCAGCTGATGCTGCTGCAACTGCCCGCCAACGCTACGCCATTGCAGGATTGCCCCACCGACAGTGTGCCGCAACTGGTATGGCAGAGCGATGGGCAGGCGTTGTACTACCGGCAGCGCGATAACAAGACCCAGCCTTATCATATCTTTAAGCTGTCATTGGCCAGTGGCGCCAGCCGGCAACTGACGCTGACGCCAGCGAATTATACCGGCCACGGCGATATTGCCTTTGCCGTGTCAGACACGACACTGCAACTGGCGGTACTGCGTTATAATACTGCCCACAGCCGTACTGTATTGCTGTACCCTGATAATACCCAGCCGCCGCAGCAATATCAGCTAGACCTTGCCGCCAGCCAGCTATACTGGCACGGCAGGAATTTGCTGCTGGTTGCTGACAACACGCTGTATCAGTTTGAGCCGGAGCAGCAGCGCCTGCAACAGCTATACCACGCCCCCCAGGCTATTAACTCCGTGGCCCTGACAGCACAGCATTTGTATTACAGCAGCAGTGACAGCAAAGCCGATATCTGGCAACAGGATGCGGATGGCCAGCACAGCGCCGTTATCGAAAGTTCGCGCATTGACAGCCTGCCGCGTATGGCACCGGATGGCTCGGCCCTGGTATTTTTAAGCAACCGTGGCGGCCACTACCAGTTGTGGCAGCAAAGGCAGGGGCAGCCCGCCGCTATGCTGGCAGAGTTGCCGGGTGAACCGGCGTTTGCCCGTTTCAGCTGGAGCCCGGACAGCAGCCGGTTGCTGCTGGTAAAAGAGGATGCCGCCTATACGATAAGCGTGCCCGGCGGTGCGGTAACACAAATTCTGCCGGCGGACAGCCAGGTAGCGGTGGCCGACTGGGACGAACATGGCAGCGGCCTGGTTTACAGCACGCACCGCCATGGTGACTGGCAATTATGGCACTATGACTTAAACCGGCAGACCGAACAGCGCTTAGCGGTAACCGATGGCTACAGCGGCCGGATCTGGCAGGGGCAGCTGTATTTTACCCGCCACCATCAGGACGGGCTGTGGCGCCTGGATCTGGCCAGTGGCGACAGCGAACTGCTGTTGCCGGCTCTGGATAAGATAAACTGGCTGAACTGGCAGCTGGAGCAGGGCCGGATTTACTACTACCAGCCGGGAGACGGCATCTACCAGTACCACATCCTGAGTGCACAACAGCAGCAGTTGCTGGCACAACCCGGCAACTTTGTGCACCATTACAGCGTGCATGCCGGCCAGGTGTATTATGTCCGGCTGCAACCGGCACAGGGCGATATTTACCGTATTGCACTACACAGCGCAGAATAAATTGCCGTAAAGCAGGGCCGGCAATTAACCACGCCCCTTCCAGCGGATCAGCACATCGGTCAGCCTGGTCGCCAGCTTGCCGTAAGGCGGCAGCAACATACTGACACTGTTATAAGCGCCCTGGTAAAATACCGGCCTGAGCTTGGAAAAGGTTAAAAAACCTTCGTAACCATGATAATGCCCCATACCGCTGTCACCTATGCCGCCAAAGGGCAAATCGTGCTGGCCCACATGCAAAATAGCATGGTTCACCGTTACCCCGCCTGACATGATCCGGGTCAGATAACGCTGCACCAGGGCTTTATCATGGCTGAACGGGTAAAATGCCAACGGCCGCGGCTGCTGGTTAATGTAAGCAATCACATCTGCCGGATCGCGGTAGGTTTTCACCGGCAGCAGCGGGCCGAAAATTTCGCGCTGCATCACCAGCATATCGTCGGTGACATTAAACAGCAGCGTCAGCGGAAACTTGCGGCTTGCTGCATCGGGCTCTGCGCCCATCAGGTTTACTGCCCGGGCTCCTTTGGCAATGGCATCATCCAGCGTGGCCTGCAGCCGCGCAAACGCGCGCTGATCAATAATGGCGGTGTAATCGTCAGTGTGCAGATCCGGGTAACGTTGCTTAACCAGTTGCTGTGCCAGCGCGGTAAACGCCTGCTCGGTGCCCTCGGGCAGAAACAGGTAATCGACATTGGTACAGATCTGGCCGGCGTTAAATGCTTTGGCCCACAGGATGCGGTCAGCGGCTTTTTGCAGCGGGAAGTCGGCCGCCACCACAGCGGGAGATTTACCGCCCAGCTCCAGCGTTACCGGTGTCAGGTTTTGCGCGGCGCTGGCCATGACCGCGCGGCCGGTTTGGGCCGAGCCGGTAAAAAACAGATGATCAAAGGGTAAGGCAG
>CAZEGA010000035.1:0-15817 GCA_964511675.1 uncultured Rheinheimera sp. | reverse complement strand
GGCCACTGCCGCCGGCACCCGGCTGTACGGCATCGCTGAAAAACTGCAGGGTATCTGCTGGCAGGTAGCGCGGGCTCAACTCGGTTAACAGCGCTGACAGGGCTGCTGAGTTTTCTGACATTTTGATCATAACCCTGTTACCGGCGGCCAGCGCCGATATCGCCGGCGCCAGTGATAACATAATGGGGAAATTCCACGGCACTATAATGCCCACCACCCCAACCGGCTGCGGTATCACCTGGCAGCGCGACGTCGGAAACAGTAACCGGTCCAGGCCACGTTTTTGCGGCTTCAGCCAGCTTTTCAGCCGTTTGCGGTTAAAGGCAAGATCCTGCAGTACCATTAAAATTTCAGAAAAACGTGTTTCAAAGCGGCAGCGGTTACCATAGTCCTGGTTCACTGCTGCGGTAAGGGCTGCTTCGTTGTCTGCCACCAGGCGGCGCAGTGCGTCCAGCCAGGCCAGCCGTTGCCGGTAAGACGGTACAGGATCAGCGGCATAAGCGGCGCGCTGCTGTTGCAGGCAAGCGGTAAATAACGCTGCGGCAGGATGAACCGCGGCCGGGCTGGCAGACATAGGGCACCTCATCTTCAATGATTTTGGGTTTAAGCCGTCAGGTGTTGCACGGAATCACGGCTGACCACTGTGGGTTCAAACAGGTTTTGCAGTTTCAGGCCTTTGTGCTGGTAGATGTTTTTCAGCACCCAGCGCGCCGCCATGCGGCCCATATCTTCTACCGGATAGTCTATGGTGGATAACTGCGGGTAGACATAACGCGCCACGATCACATTATCGAAGCCGACTATCGACAACTGCTCCGGCAGGCTGATGCCATGCTGGCGAGCCACCACCATGGCTCCGGCCGCCATTTCATCGTTGGCGCAAATCAGGCCGGTAAAAGGCTTGCCCGTATGCAGTAATTGCTGCATGGCAAGGCTGCCGCCATTTTCCTGGAAGTCGCCCTCGGCAAACAATTGCGGCTCGGGCCGGATACCGGCCTCTGCCAGCGCCCGCAAATGACCGGCATAACGCTCTTTGGCATCGCTTTTCCATTTGGGCCCGGCAATATAGGCCAGTTGGCGGTGGCCCTGCTGCAACAACAACCGGGTAGCCAGATAGCCTCCCAGCTCATTGTTCAGGCAAATACAGTTATCGGCCAGCTGCGGAATATAGCGGTTGATCAGCACCACCGGGATATCTGCCGAAGCCAGCTTGATCAGGTAATCATCACTGACCGCTTCAACATGCAGGATCAGCGCATCACAGCTGCGGCTTTGCAAAAACTCAATGCCGTCTTTCTCGCTGGCCTCCTCACTGTGCCCGGCGGCAATAATAACGTGCTTGCCAGCGGCCCGGCATTCGTTTTCTATACCGCTTAGCATGACGCCATAAAACGGGCCGTGCAGTTCAGATACCAGAATACCTACGCTGTTCGAGCGGTTAGACGCCAGCGACTGGGCAATGCTGTTGGGCCGGTAGCCCAGTTGTGCCATGGCCGCCAGCACTTTGGTGCGGGTGGTCTCGCTGACGCGCGGGCTGTTGTTCATCACCCGCGATACCGTCGCCAGCGAAACACCGGCCAGCTCAGAGACCTGATAGATTGTTGCCATGGCTATCCTTCGGCGCGTTATGTTAGTTACCTTACTGCGGTTACTTTAGCATGAGCCGGTGTGTCTGAACCAGACTGCAGCACCTGATGGATTTGCAGCACCCGGGCATTGTCCAGCCGGTAGCGGCTCATCACCAGCGCCACCAGCACAGAACACAGTGCCGGCCACAGGGTAAAACTGAGCAGTAAGCCCTGCTGCGTCCCGGCGGACTGGACCTGGCCCGCCTGGTAGCCGTACCAGGCCAGCAGCCAGCCGGCCAGGGCACCGCCCACTGCCAGGCCTAACTTAATAAAAAATACCACCGACGAGTACACCAGGCCCGGTATGCGCAACCCGGTTTTAAAGTGGCCATAATCGACAACGTCGGCCATTTTCGCCCATAACAACGGCGTAGCCATTTGCAGGAAGAAGCTCCAGAGAAAATGCAGCCCGAATGCCAGCACCAGTTGCTCCGGGCCGATAAAAAAGCCCAGCGCACAAATCACTGCCGAGATCAGCTGCAGGCCAATATAGGCTTTCACCTTATCCACCTTGGTTGACAGCCATTGCGCCATGGCCACACCGGCAATATTGCCAATCATACCCAGGGTGACAAAGTAGGTGACCAGATCTTCGCGCGCCAGATAGTACTTCACATAGTAAATGGCCAGCGTATTACGCAGTACCATGCCCGTCAGCAGCAGCAACGCCGCCACCGACAAAATACGCCACTGATCGTTATGCCACAAAGACAGGCTACCGCTACGCCAGGTCAGGCTTTGCCCGGCCGGAGCACTAACCCGTTCACGGGTACCGGCAAAACACAGCAAAAACAGCACCAGGCCAAACACACTCATGGCCGCTATCGTCAGCTGATAGCCTTTGGCATTATCGCCGTTACCAAAAAAGCTCACTAACGGCAGGGTTCCGGCGGTGACTAACAAGCCACCCAGCATACCGAAGACAAAGCGATACGACTGTACCGATACCCGCTCAGTCGGATCATTGGTCAGGACACCGCCTAATGCCGAGTACGGGATATTAATGGCGGTATAAGCCAGCATCAGCAGGATATAGGTGGCAAAAGCATACAGCACCTTGCCATTGGCCGATAAGTCCGGCGTGGTAAACGCCAGCACACTGCACAGTGCAAACGGCAGTGCCATCCAGAGCAGGTAAGGCCGGTATTTGCCATGGCGGCTTTCGGTTTTGTCAGCCAGCGCCCCCATCAGCGGATCAGTAACCGCATCGAGAATACGCACCAGCAAAAACATGCTGCCGACCACAGCCGGTGAAATACCAAAGATATCGGTATAGAAAAAGGTTAAAAACAGCATCACTGTCTGAAATATGATATTGCTGGCGGTATCACCAAGGCCATAGGCTACTTTTTCTTTTCTGCTCAGCATAACTGCTCCACGTTAAGTCGCCGGCTCAGCGCCGGTGGGCAAACAGATCGCGCAGTGCCATGGCACTGTGTTTCAGCGTACGTTGTTGCGTCTGGTAATCGACATACACTATACCAAAACGCTTGGCGTAACCTTCAGCCCATTCAAAATTATCCATCAGGCTCCAGGCAAAGTAGCCGTCAATACGCATCCCCGCTGCCATGGCCTCTGCGGTAGCCTGCAAATGCTGCTGAAAATAGGCCACCCGCCTGTCGTCCTGTACGGCACCGTTATGCAGCTGATCCGGCATGGCGGCACCATTTTCCGTGATATAAACCGGCGGCAACGGGTAACGCCGGTGCATCTGCAGCAGGATGTCGGTTAAGCCCTGCGGATAAATTTCCCAGCCCATGTCGGTCAGCGGCGGCGTATCGGGCGGCACATCACTGAACCAGCCTTTGCTGTTGGCCCGGTACACGGTGCGGGTGTAATAGTTAATACCGAGAAAATCCAGCGGCTGGGCAATAATGGCCATATCGCCATCGGTAATGTGCGGCTGCTCATGTTGCGGCAGTTGTTGCAGCAACTCAGGGTAACGGCCTTCAAACAGCGGCTGGATATACCAGTGGTTATGGTACTGATCCGCCATGTGGGCGGCACGGATGTCTGCCGCACTGTTGCTGGCCGGGTGGCAGGGGCTGAAATTCAGCACTATGCCGTTGCGCGCGCCGGGCGCATTGCGCTGCAGTACCTGCATGGCCAGGCCATGTGCCAGCAGCAAATGGTGCGCTACCTGGCGGCCCCATTGCCGGTTTTGCACGCCGGGCGCATGGATGCCGGCCTCGTAACTTAAATAGGCACTGCAGAACGGTTCATTTAACGTGGCATACGAATACACCCGGCCGCCAAAGGCTTTACTGACAATATCGGCGTAGCGGGCAAATTGATACGCCGTATCGCGGTTCAGCCAGCCACCGTTATCCTGCAGGTACTGCGGTAAATCCCAGTGGTACAGTGTAACAAAGGCCTTAATATTTCTGGCGTTAAGCGCATCAAGTAAGCTGATATAGAAGTCGAGGCCAGCCTGGTTGATACTGCCGTCACGGTGGATAACCCGGCCCCAGGCAATGGAAAAGCGGTAGGCATCCACTCCCAGGGCGGCGATCAGTGCCACATCGTCGCGCCAGCGGGCCACATGGTCACAGGCCACAAGGCCATTGGAGCCATCTTTGATCCGGCCCGGCTCGGCACAAAACGTATCCCAGATACAGGCTTCGCGCTGCGCTGCAGCACCTTCAATCTGAAATGCTGCCGTCGCCACGCCGAAGACAAAGTCGCTCTGTAGCAGGGGTGAGTTATCAGCTAAGGTTATTTTCATCGGTGTTATGTTCTTCCGCTCTGGCTGTTTATGGCTGGCGGACAACAAAATTATTGCCAACAGCCGGATATATGCTATAAATGAAAGCGCTTACATCATACTAGACGGCGAAAAAGCGCGCGTCAATCAAAACATAAAACATCCGGGGAGATACCATGGCAGTTTCACCAACCCTGTCCGACACCGCAGCAGAAGCGGGTTCCGGCCAGACTAACTATCGCTTTGCGCTGACCTCACTTACCACCCTGTTCTTTATCTGGGGTTTTATTACCTGTCTGAACGATATACTGGTGCCTTACCTGAAAACGCTGTTTGAATTAAGCTACACCCAGGCAATGCTGATCCAGTTTTGTTTTTTCAGCGCCTATTTTGTCGTATCGGTACCGGCCGGTATGCTGGTCAGCAAAATTGGTTATCAGTCGGGAATTGTCACCGGCCTGCTGATTGCCGGTGCCGGTTGCCTGCTGTTTTACCCGGCGGCGGCGGCACATTATTATCCGCTGTTTTTACTGGCGCTGTTTGTACTGGCATCCGGTATTACCATTTTGCAGGTGGCCGCCAACCCCTATGTCAGTGTGCTGGGTAAAGCGGAAACTGCCTCCAGCCGTTTAACCCTGACGCAGGCGTTTAACTCGCTGGGCACCACAGTGGCGCCGTTTTTTGGGGCCTGGTTAATTTTTGGCGGCGTGGACGCACCACCGCCGCAGCCGGGCAATATCACGGAATCTACCGTGCAGTTACCTTACCTGTTGCTGGCGGCCGCCCTGATGCTCATGGCGCTGACCTTTGCCCTGTTACGCCTGCCCAAACTGGGTAAGAAAGATGCCAGTATTACCGTCACCGGTGCCGCCTGGCAGTACCGGCACCTGGTGCTGGGGGCGCTGGGTATTTTTGTCTATGTCGGTGCCGAAGTGGGTATCGGCAGCCTGCTGGTAAGCTATATCAGCCAGCCGGATATCAGTGGCCTGACCGAAGCGCAGGCGTCGCACTATATTGCCTGGTACTTCGGCGGTGCCATGGCGGGCCGTTTTATCGGGGCCTTTGTGATGCAATATCTGGCACCGGGTAAAGTGCTGGCGTTTAACGCTCTGGGAGCCGTGGCACTGCTGGCCATTACCATGAGCAGTACGGGGCCGGTGGCCATGTGGTCTATTCTGCTGGTCGGCTTGTGCAACTCCATTATGTTTCCCACTATTTTCAGCCTGGCGATTGCCGGCCTGAAACAACACACCAGCCAGGGCTCGGGCATTTTATGCCTGGCTATTGTGGGTGGCGCAGTATTGCCGCTGTTGCAGGGCGTGATGGCAGATCACAGCAGCGTACAACTGGCATTTATTATTCCGCTTTGCTGTTATCTGTATATTGCCTGGTACGGCGCGGCAGGCAGCAAACCCCGCACCAGCACGCAAGCGGAGGCATCATGAAGTTACGACCGACTTATCTTGCTGTTATGGTCAGCAGCGCCCTGACGCTCAGCGCCTGTAGCCAGCCCGGTGAGGCTCCGGCACAGATACAAGCCAGCGCTGCAGCCACCCAGTCTGCCGCACAACACTGGCCGGTACTGGTGCTGCCCGTAGCGCAGGACGACAGCACCGAGCAGCGGATCAGCACCCTGCTGCAGAGCATGACGCTGGCGCAGAAAATAGCCCAGATGATCCAGCCGGAAATCCGGGATATTACAGTTGAGGACATGCGCCGCTACGGCTTTGGCTCTTTCCTCAATGGTGGCGGCGCTTTTCCCAACGACAATAAACACGCCACACCACAAGACTGGATAGCGCTGGCCGAAGCCATGTATCAGGCATCAATAGATGACAGCCTGGATGGCAGCAGTATTCCGACCATATGGGGTACCGATGCGGTACACGGCCATAACAATGTGATTGGTGCCACGCTGTTTCCGCACAATATCGGCCTGGGGGCGGCGCATAACCCGGCACTGATTGAGCAAATTGCCCGCGTGACAGCGCGCGAAGTGATGGTAACCGGTATCGACTGGGTCTTTGCGCCTACCGTTGCCGTCGCGCGGGATGACCGCTGGGGCCGCACCTACGAGAGTTACTCAGAAAACCCGGCCGTAGTGCACGACTACTCTGCCGCCATTGTTAAAGGGCTGCAGGGCGCAGCAGATGCCGACTTCCTCGGTGCCGAGCGGGTAATAAGCACCGTTAAGCACTTTATTGGTGATGGCGGCACTGTCAGCGGCGATGATCAGGGCGATAATATTGCCACTGAGCAGCAGCTGTTCAGCATTCACGCCCAGGGCTATGTCGGCGGCCTGCAGGCTGGTGCCCAAACCGTGATGGCATCGTTTAACAGCTGGCATGGCCGGAAAATTCATGGCGACAAATATCTGCTGACCGAGGTACTGAAAGAACGTATGGGTTTTGATGGCTTTGTCGTCGGAGACTGGAACGGCCATGGCCAGATCCCCGGTTGCAGTAATGACAACTGTGCCCAGGCCGCCCTGGCAGGCCTGGATATGTATATGGTGCCGACACCGGCCTGGAAAGGCCTGTACGACAACCTGCTGGCCCAGGCGCACAGCGGCGACCTGCCGCTCAGCCGGATTGACGATGCGGTGCGGCGTATTTTACGGGTGAAATTCCGCGCCGGCCTGTTTGATAAACCCAGCCCGGCTAACCGGCCGCTATCCGGTAAAACCGAGCTTATCGGCTCGGCAGAACACCGTGCCGTAGCCCGCCAGGCGGTACAGCAGTCGCTGGTATTGCTGAAGAATAACCACGCTACGCTGCCGCTTAACCCGACACAGCGCATTCTGGTCACCGGAGACGGTGCCGACAATATCGGTATGCAGTCAGGCGGCTGGAGCATCAGTTGGCAGGGTACCGGCAACATCAACAGCGACTTCCCCGGCGGCAGTTCGGTGTATGACGGTATCCGGCAGGCGGTTAATGCCGCTGGAGGCCAGATTGAGTTAAGTAGCGATGGCCGTTATCAGCACAAGCCGGATGTCGCTGTGGTGGTATTTGGTGAGCAGCCTTATGCCGAAGGCAATGGCGATCTGGATAATCTGGAATTTCAGCGGGGCAATAAAACCGCCCTGGCCCTGTTACGCCAACTACAGGCTGACGGCATTAAGGTGGTATCGCTGTTTATCAGTGGCCGGCCTATGTGGCTGAACCCGGAGCTGAATGCCTCTGATGCCTTTGTCGCCATCTGGCTGCCGGGCAGTGAAGGGGCTGGCGTGGCCGATGTGATTATGGCCAATGCTGATGGCAGCACCAGGCTGGATTTTCATGGCAAATTATCGTTCAGCTGGCCGGCCACGCCATACCAGCATGCCAATATCGGCGACAGCGACTACCAGCCGCTGCTGCCCTACGGCTTTGGCCTGCGCTACGGGCAGGGCAGTACGCTGGACAACACCCTGCCGGAGCAAGTTGAGGCAAGCCAGGACCTGCAGGATCTGCTGCTGTTTGAGCTGGCGCTAAAAGCACCTTACCAGCTGCAATTACACAGCGCAGGGAACAGCAGCGTAATGGACAGCAGTGTGGCGCAGCTGGGCCATATTGCCGTGCGTACTTTTGACAAAACCGTGCAGGAAGATGCCCGCCGCCTCAGCTTTACCGGTGCGGCCAAAGTCAGTATCAGCAGTGCTTTTCCGGCTGATCTGCGCACCTACCAGGAAACCGGCAGCAGCCTGAATATTACGCTACAACGTACTGGTGCAGTGCCCGATCAGGTATTACTGGGTATGGACTGTGCCGGTGCCTGTGCAGCAGAGCTGAATATTGCCCCGCAACTGCAACAGCTGGCTGACGGGCAGTGGCATACCCTGAGTGTGGATCTGGCCTGCTTCGGCGGTGTCGATTTTGCCCAGGTGTTTACACCACTGTCCATCGCGGCGACAGCCCCGCTGGTGCTCAGCTTCAGCGACGTGCGGCTGGTGCCCTCAGGTGCGGCGCAGGCCACGGTGCGTTGCCCGGCGCAGTAAACCGCGTCACACGCTATGGGGCTGGCGATGCCAGCCCCAGCTTATGCCGCCGGTGCAGGCCGTGTTAGTGCCGGGTTCAGCGGTTCAGCCGGTTTAACAGCAGGCTCCTCAGTTTACGGGCGTTCAGTTCGGATGGCCCGGACAGTATGCCGCGTTGCGGCGCGGGTATATGGGCCGCCGTTTGCGCCGTGGCGTTAAACACATAGTGCTCAAACTGCACCCGCCAGAGGTTACGTTGCGTTTCGGGCAGGTCGCGGATGCTCAGTATGGCGTGCAGTAAGGCATCTGACGGTAAACCGTGATAAGACGGCGTACTGCGCCACCAGTAATTGACCAGCATATTCAGCGGCGCCAGCGCCTCCACCTGGTGCCACCACATTGACGGGATAAAAATCGCATCACCGGGGTTAAGCTCAGCACTGTAAGCGTTGGCCAGCGCCTGCGCATAACGCGGGAAACGGGTAAAATCCGGTGCCCTGGCATCTACCATACTGACCGGCTGTCCGGCCGGGGTAAATTCCAGCGGCCCGATATACAGGTTCTCCAGCTGCTCCGGGGCAAACAGCGTAAAACGGCGCTGCCCGGCAGCCACACAGGCCAGGTTGTCGGGGATATCATAATGCGCCACCACATGGCTCTGGTTGCCAATCCAGACGCTGATTAGCGGCGTGTCAGCCGGCAGCGGCAGCGGGTTTTGCTGTGTAATGCCCGGCAGGCAGTATTCTGCCGTGGTCGAGCCCATATAACAGCAGGGCGCGGCCGGATCTGACAGTATGGTATCCAGCAGGGTATCCAGCCGGGTGGCCCGCTGCTCGAAATTAAAACCGCTGACATCGTCGTTATAAAAAAACCGCCCGCCGGCACTGGCACCGGCAAAAAAGGCCTGTACCGGCACGCCGGGGTAGCACTGTTTCAAGTGTTGCGCCAAAGCCAGATCAGACTGCGCCGCCGTTGCCACCAGAGGCCAGTGCGCCACCAACTGGCGTAATACCAGCGGCGTGTTGCGCCCGTGCAGCACTTCTGCCGGCACGGTTTGCGCATCGCAAAAAATTTCCTGCAGGGCCTGCATCACTGTGCCCCGCTGTGCTGGTTTAACATACGGCTGATATTCGCCTGCGATGCCAGCAACAGGTAAATGGCCTTTAACAGCCCCTGCTGTTGTAACTGGTACAACTGCTGCGCACTCAGAGCATGCAGCCGGGCCTCATCCAGCGTGTGCAGGCCGGCTACCCGGTGCGGCCCTTGTGGCAGGGTAAGCTCCAGCGTCAGCGGGGTGAGTAACTCCAGTGCCTGCAATTGGCGGCAAAACTGCTGCGAGGCCAGATGACCCTGCTCAATCTGCTGTAAAACGGCGGTGATCTGTTGCAGCAACGGGCTCTGGCCGCCATCAGGCAGAAACAGGGGCTCGCCGTCGGTCAGGCTGACACGCGGGTGTGCCGTATCAATACACACCACCGCCTGCTGCTGCGGCACACCATTGACAAACTGCTGTTGCTGGCCAATCAGAAACGGCTGGCGGCGGATGCTCAGCGGCACATAACCGGCCTGCCACTGCTCCTGTTGTAAAAACAGATTCTGCTGGGGTGTAAATCCCAGCAGGGCCACCATAGCAAACTGGCCGTCCTGCTCCTGCCGGAAAAACAACGGATACCAGTTGTGCAACTGCGCCAGTTCGGTAATAAAAACACTGGTCAGGCTGATATCATCGCCGTAGGCCGCACCATGGCGGCGTACCACCCTGAGGTTATGGTGGCTGATATTATCCAGTATTTGCTGCATGACTCCTCCGTACACAAGAAAAAAAGCCGCAGTTAAGCGGCTTGTTCAGACAGGCTTAACCTCAGAAGGTATAACGGACACCCAGATTATAGCGGGCACCAAACTGATAACCACGCAGGAACTGTTCCGGGAAGCGCACATAGATGCGCTGGGTTTCTTCGGTGATGTTCAGGCCTTCGACAAACACCGTCAGGTTATTAGTGACCGCATAGTTGATATTAATATCCCACTGCCCATAGGCTTCGGTAAATACCGGTGCCTGATGCTGGTCGGAATCAGACAGGAATTCGTCGCGCCAGTTGTACGATACCCGTACCGACAGCCCGTCCAGATCATAAATCAGCGACAGGTTGGCCGAATCGCTCAGGCCCGGCAGGGAAAACTGGTAACCAATGGCGTTACGGTCCGCTTCCACATCACCGTATACCAGGGTAGCGTTGGCCTGCACCCCAAAACCGCTGTCGCCGAACATATGCTGCCACGCCAGCTCCCAGCCCCACAGGTTGCCGGTTTCAACGTTAGTGTCACGGGTTACCGAGAAAATAGTTAACGGATCAGTGTCAATGCCGCTAATCGGCGTACCTTGCGCTGTGCCCTGATTCTGGTTAATCCGATCATGGATCGCCTGATCGGTCGGCTGGATACCCTCTGCCACCAGCTCGCTAATGGCCAGTTGTGCCCGCTCACCCAGATAGGGGTCGCGCAGGCCAGCAAAGGTTTCTTCTGTCGAGGTTCTGACCAGGAAGTTTTCTACCTGTTTGCGGAAGTAACCGACTGAGGCATAGCTGCCCGGCTGGTAGTAATACTCCAGCGACAAATCAATATTATCTGAGGTATAAGGTTTCAGAGCCGGGTTACCGACCGATACCTTACGCTGCCCCACTTTCGGGTTACCGTCAAATGACGTAATTGAACGCAGAGAGTCTACCCTTGGCCGCGTCAGTGAACGGCTGTACGAGAACCGGCCGATCAGGTCCTCCGCCAACTCCAGGTTGACATCCACATTCGGCAAAAACTCCCGCGTTTTACCCTTGCCGCCGGCGATGGACTGATCAGTAGCATAACTGTACGACCACTCATTACCATTGATCCATTGCATACTGATAGCCGGAGTTTCCAGGCTGTCAGCCGCCAGATCGGTTTGTTCGTAACGTAAACCGGTCGTGATGTTCATTGGCATACCGTTAAACTCAGTTTCAAACCGGGCCTGGGTATACAGTGAAATCGTTTTTTCGTTCACTTTATGATCATCACGGATCGGGCCGGCACTATAGCGGCCATTTAATGACGCCGGCCAGCTACAGGCACCGATACCGCCATCAGGGTGGTCGCAGTTGATGCTCTCTGCGATACTTATAATTTTATCAAAATCAGCAGCATAGAAATAATTAATCGGTTTGTCACGACCGCCGCCGGAGAAGTTATCCAGCAGGCTGCTGGTGTCAACACGGTAGAATAAATCATCCTGATACCAGTCGGCAGACCATAACCACCAGCCTGCTGCCAGCTGGCCGGAGTAAGCGTTGGTGTAGTTAAAATCCATATTGGTGTAGGCCGCACCAAAATCCAGCGCCACCAGGGCACTGTTGCTGCTGTTCAGCCACTGGCCTTTCAGTTGCAGCTGATCCAGCGCGTTTTCGTTATGGTTTTTGCTGACCCCGCCAAACAAGGAACCCATATCTTTGGGCAACAGCTCTGCCTGGCCGCCGGTCAGGGTAAAATCGATCAGCGGAATACCGCCTTTGCTGAAGTTAGCCGTTTTGGTTTCCAGGTTAGCGGTGGGGTTTTCGCACCAGTCACAGGAGGTGTTACCAATAATCATATAGGCATCATGACCCAGGCCGGTGCCTTTCCTGATCGCTTTGGAGCTGTGGGCATCCAGCTCCAGGCTCAGGTTGTTGCTCACCTGCCATTCCAGGTTAAAGCCCAGCGACTTGGTTTCGCTGGCCGAGCCGTTACGGTTCAGGTTAGTGGCAAAGTCACCGTTCACTTCTGTCATGTTGACATAAGTGCCGTTTTCATTAATGGTGGCACTTTGCACGTTACCACCATTATTAAACCAGATACCAAAGCCGTAGCGCTCGACATCCAGTTCCTGTTTGGCGTAGGTGTAATCCAGTGTGGCTTTTACTCTGTCATTCGGGGCAAACTGCAGTACCAGTTGGCCGTTGGTGCGTTTACGCTCGTTATCCAGAATTTCATAACCGGCATTTTGCGGGTACCAGGTGTTACCGTCAGCACGCTGGTTATTATCGGTCAGTTGCAGGCCAGGCGAAGTAGACAGGTTAACATTCGGTATCCAGTTATCTACCGCCATCCCCTCGGCGCGGTTGTTGCGCTCCTGCACCGAGCCGGAGATCAGGATGCCAAACTTGTCGTCAGCAAAAGTGTTGCTGAAAATAGCGGATACTTCCGGCGTAAAATCATCGCCGCTCTCGTTAGAGGTGTCGTACACGGCTTTGGCACCCACGGCAGCTTTCAGCCCCGGGTTGTTCAGTGGCCGCGCCGTTGAAATATTTACCGTGGCACCGATACCGCCGCTGGGGACATCGGCCCGCGCCGTTTTGTGTACCTGCACGCCAGACACGCTTTCAGTTGCCAGGTTGGCAAAGTCAAAAGAACGGCCGTCATTAGTGGGCATCTGGCGGCCGTTTAAGGTAACCAGGTTAAATTCCGGGCCAAAACCGCGAACGGTAATACGGCTGCCTTCGTTATTGGAACGGTCTATCGAAACACCGGTAATACGCTGCAGCGATTCTGCCAGGTTGGTGTCGGGGAACTTACCAATATCTTCTGCGGTAATGGCGTCCACCACCCCGGAGGACTCCCGCTTAACATCCATTGATTTAATCAGACTGCCGCGAATACCGGTGATCTGAATCACTTCAACCTCAGCAGCCTTAGCCGCGTCTTCCTGTGCCAATACCGGTGCCATTACGGTAGCCCCGGTGATCAGTGACAAACTTGCCGCCAGCCGCGACAGTCTGAAACCTGTCTGGTTCATATCCCTCTCCCGTGTTTTTATTGATATAGCGTAGTTTTTATTAAATGGTAGCGCTTACATTTTCAAAGTAAGCGCTACCATAATCGTGTAAGCGCTTACAAAAGGTAAAGTAATCGATATAACGCGTCAATAGCCAAGACAGAAAAAGTTGCACAAATTTACAGCAACATACAGCAAACCGGTACAGCACTGCAGCAGGCTAACCCGTGTAAGGCAGAGAAAAGGAGCCACATATACTGCAACTGAAACCGGGTAAACCGACTGCCGGCAGCTTTCCTCCGGGCAGAGCGCCAGGGTACAGCAACCCCAGGCGCTGATTGACAAACTCACCCGCCAGAGCGGTGCAATACTGCAGATATATCAGCAGTAAGCAGACAGCCTTGCTTATTTTTTCTCTTCTTCCTTTTCTGGTTTTAGTAGCAACTCAAATCTATCTAAATTTTTGATATCGCACTCTTTAATAAATTTTGTATCAAAGCCCAACAAGGAAATTATTTCGCGTTTACTGGAAGACAGCAGGTATATAGCCTCCATATGCTCTCCGTACATGCTTTGCAGATAACTTATAGCATCACTACGGCTTTTGGTTTGGCGCGATTTCCATGCCGGCTCATGATGAAATAATCTGTTCCTGAAACGATTTAGCGTCCCCATTTTCTGAAAGATGGTATTAAGCGATACGTGCTGCCCTTTGGCGTTAGGGAAGCATTTGTGAAGTTGAAACTGCCAGATATTATGTTCTTTATCCCGCGGGTTGTTGTAATCCTTATGCAACATATGAACCCAAAAACCGAATGGCAACCGGGAGACAAGATCACTGCTAGTGTACTTAACACCAATATCTTCAATACATTGCTGCTCGGCAAACCCTACTTGTTTTCTTGATTCAGCGCTAATTGGCACACGTTTGTACCACTCATCATCCCTGAATTGAGCAGAAACAGATTTATGTATGGAATTTCGTAGCGTAACCTCTAACAACTGAACAACGGTAAAGAAGTGACTCATAATCCCTTGCATCGCCATGTAAACAGCTATTACCTCACTGTCTGATTTGCATCCTAAAACTTGTCGATAGGTTTCAAGCTTTTCAGTGGACAACCCCTGTTTTATTTCGTCTAAATCCACAAATATTTGCCCTTATTAAATTTATTATGTATATTCACGCGAACTGAGGCGTTGCCTCTCGTTGTGATAGCCCTGTCCTCTTACGCTCTAACGAGTATTGACAACAGGTAGCGAGTTTAAGAGCCACCTTTTTAAGGTGGCTCACTTGTTTCTGGCCGTACAATACATCCTAGCCTTACATAACCACGAAAACCCAACGCAAAAGATAATTTATTATCTCTTAACTGTTAAAGTTAATTTTCCTTGATGTAGCACTGTTTTTCTCTTCATACATACCGGTTTGATGCAGGGTGTTTAAGCTAACTGAGTGGTAGGCAATAGAAAGGCCACCTCTGGAAAGTGGCCTTGATGGTGAAACTATATTCCTGCGGTATGAAACTTTATTACTTAATGACAGCAAATGTGATTTTAAAATAAATATTCCTCATAAAACTTCAGTACGCCTCGCCATTCAGGCTTGGGCAAATCTGACGAAGACCTTAAGTTTAATCATGTCATCACCATGCTCGATTCTGAGCCTCATACTTAAAAAAATAAAGTACCATCATGAGAAATGATAAGTTATTTAGATTCGAGTCCTTTCCTATTCGGTACAAAAAGTGTTAAATGTATGATCAGTATTTTGATCAAGGATAAGAAATGTCGCAGATAATAATTGACTCGGAAAGCGCATTTGCAGATTTATTAGACAGATTACCTAAAGAGCCAATTGATGTTTTCACTAGTATAAAGTTCCAAGGGTGGCCAAATCTAAAATTTAATTTCAAAGGAAAACGTTATAACTCTAGTCTGCCTTCAAACGCAATGGCTGGAATTTTGTCTCTTCAAGAAGCGTTTTCCAGAGCTTATACAATTGCAAAGTATGATACGACCAACCTACAGAAACTTACAGATCTAGAGAAAAAGGACCTTGAGTTTGTATTTGAGATCTCTGCCGGGTCAACTCAGAATAACGCCGATTCTGATGACTGGCTGAATAGGGCATTGGATAATTTGGGCAATGTAATGGCAAATATGGAATCTAAACATAAAACTGCAGTATTTATAACTCTAGTCTTATGTGCAAGCGGCTATCTCGCATTTAGCGAATACATGCAGTTAAAGCAAAAAGAGGCCGAGCACAAAGGTAACTCTAACTTGGTTGTCTCAGTTCTTGAACAGCACAACAAAACAATAGCTGCATTGATAGCACCAGATACTAACAAAAGCATCGGTCAAAAGACAGAATGGATGAAGTCTGCTATTTCCGAAGGGCAGGCCTCACTAGTCCGCTCTGTGTCGGATGCAGAGCAGGTTACTTATGGGAATGTGATACTGGATAAAAGGGATATCCAGGAGATATCCAAATCAGAAAAACCTGTAAAAGATAGGCAAGAGATCACTTCTGAATTCTCTATGGATGGACTAAAAAAATATAGAGAACACCTCATGTTTAGCGTAACAGATCAGAAGTCTGGACAAAATTTCCTATTGAAAGTCGATTTAGGTTTTACGACACCAGAAGAACTCGACTCAATGTATGAAGCACTAAAAAACTCAACTGCGCATTCTGATTTATGTGAACACCGATTCTGGTCAATATGAACACCCGGCAT
>CAZEGA010000034.1:958-19642 GCA_964511675.1 uncultured Rheinheimera sp. | reverse complement strand
GGCGGCAGTATTGATCCGGCCAGCCGTATTGTCGAGCATGGTGCCAGCACCAGTTTTACTGTTAGTGCTAATGAAGGCTATAGCCTTGCCGAAGTAACCGGCTGTAATGGCACGTTAAGCGGTAATACTTATACTACCGGTGCCATTACCAGCGCCTGTAGTGTCAGCGCCAGTTTTAGCTTAAATAGCTATAATGTCACCGCCAGCGCTGGCGACGGCGGCAGTATCAGCCCGCCTTCGCAAACGGTGGAGCATGGTGCGACCACTACCTTTACCGTAACGTCGGATGACGGCTATAGCCTTGCCGATGTTAGCGGCTGTAATGGCAATTTAAACGGTTCTATCTATACCACCGGCACCATTACCAGTGCCTGTAGTGTTAGCGCCAGTTTTAGCTTAAATAGCTATATCGTTACTGCCAGTGCAGGTGACGGCGGTAGTATCAGCCCGGACTCGGTCACAGTAAGTTATGGTGATACCGCCAGTTTTATTGTTGCAGCGGATACCGGTTATAGCATTGATACGGTAACCGGCTGTGATGGCAGTTTAAGCGACAATACCTATACTACCGGCGCTATTACCGGTAATTGCAGTGTTATCGCATCCTGGCAACTGATACCTGTGCAATTAGATGTGGGAGCGGATCAGGTTGTCACTGGCGCTGAAACGGTTTGGTTAAAAGGCTTAATAGTACAGGGCGAAGTGAAAGAAAACCTTTATACGTGGCAGCAAACCAGTGGGGCGTCCGTGTCTTTGACTGAACATCAGAATATGGTTGCCAGTTTTATTGCCCCGACTGTCAGCGAAAATACTGAACTGGTGTTTTCACTGTCGGTTGAGGGGATAGATAGTTCCGTGATCAGCCATTCCGTCAGGGTAACTATCATTCCGGAAGAGCAAATCATTGATGCGCCATCAGCGCCTGTTCTGGTATCGGCAGACTCTGCATCTTCATCAGATATAACAATACACTGGCTGGCTTCTTTTGCCGCAGATGTCCCTTCCGACCAGATTATTTACCGGGTTCATCTGTCCGGGCAGGAAAGTTTTATCCCAGGTGGATTAACACTGTATTCAGAAGTAACAGGGCAAACCCAGGCTGAGATCACCGGCTTACTGCCGGATACGGAATATTATGTTCTGGTGCAGGCACAATTGAGCAACAGCCGGGATAGCTGGAGCAATATTCTCAAAGTAAAAACGGCCAACCAGGATCCGGTTTTTGTACCAGGGCAGCCTTACTTTGTTGTCAGTGACGAGTCGGCAGAAATCATCAGTATTAACGATGCGGATATCCGGCTTAAAATAAAACCCGGCCAGGCTATTCCTGAGGTAGGAAGCTTAATTTCAGGCAAAGCTGATGGCGGCTTTTTCAGGCGAATCGTTAAGGTGTCAGCTAATGCCGACAATATCCTGCTGGAAACCGAAGCGGCATCATTGAGCGAACTGTTTGAACATATTTCAATATCGTCGTCAGCAAAAATGATTAGCCTGTCTGATAGCAGTGAACATGAAAATATATCGCATCAACAGGCCGGTTATCGTTTTAATACGGTATCTGCAAATAAAGCAGAAGTGACATGGCCCGGCAACAACCTGGTGATATCCAGCGAGCGTAACAGCAAAACGTACCATCAGCATTCCGCTATGTCTGGCAAAGCTTATGGCATACACCAGGCTTCAGGCGCTGTTGCAGAAAAACAGGAAAAAGCAAACAACATTCTGATCAGAAGCCAGCCTTATATTCTGACTGAGCCGGGCAAAGTGGTACGCCTGAATGTGGCCAGTGAAATACACAGCGATGACGATAACGAATATGAAATCGAGTCTATGGTACTTGACAGTATAAAAGTCCCCAAAGGCAAACCGGCATTGGTGGTAGGCAGTGGTTCTGGCCAGTATCAACTTATCGCTGATTTCAGTGACAATGACTTAACCCGCCAGAAACGTCAATTGAACTGGGTGCCAACCAAAGAGCAGGCGGACGAATCGCCTTATGAAATGGTATTTAAGGCTGTTGCTAAGACAAAGTGTAACAAAATTAACTATTGCGGTCGGCAGAATGTCTCAATTTCGGTTCCTGTTTATGTCAGCTGGCAACTGCCGGCCCAGGAACGCTATGACGATGAACTTGTTTCAACGGATAGCAATTTGAAATTAACATCTTCATTGTTGGTTAATTTTGAACCCTCAGTCTCCTACGGTTATGACAAGTCAAATAAAACAGCAATGGTTATCGCCCATGGCAAAGCATTGTTTGAGCTGGACGCGCTGCTAAATGCAAAAGCGTCGGCCAAAATAGAACCGAAAGAAAAAAAACTTCTGACCAGAAAGTTTGTTCGCATTGTTATGGCCGGGAATGTACCCGTAGTGATTACTGGCGAGCTGGAGCTGAATAGTATCTTTACTGCGTCTGCATCGGCTTCGCTTGATTTGCAGCAGCACTTCAGGTTTTCTTATGATATTGATATCGGGGTTGAATACAATAATGGTGTCTGGACGCCTGTAGTAAAATCTGAACCTTTTACCTCCTTTGTGCTAAAGGGCAAATCGGATGCAGAAGCCGATATTGAAATCAGAATAGTGCCCAAACTTACTATTAGTGTGTATGAAGCGCTGTCAGGCTATTTAATTCTTGAACCCTATGTCTTTGGGGAAGCCAGTGTTGAAGGCGTGTTTGACTTTAGCACCGAAACAGGCCAATACCCTTATGACGATTCAGACGCGGCTTTCCGGTTTACCCGGCTGAATTTGGGCGCAGGGGTAGATCTTAAACTCCGGGTCGATTTATCGGTATGGGATTTTACCCTGGCAGGTTATCCGTCCCGTACTGCCGGCCATTTTGAGAAATTCTCTCCTGTAGACAGAACAGTGTTGTGGGGGTTGCCGAAGCTGACATTAAACACAGGCCATAATGAAATACTGGCCGATTATCCGCAGGCTACGGCGCTGCTGGCGGTAACCGAGGATCAAACCAGCTTAAATCCTTTCCAGCAAGACAGTATTCACTGGCGGGTATTTCCTGACGATGGTTTTGTTAAATTGTTAGCCGACCCGGCCGGTAATGATAAAAAATACTGGATTTGCTCGGACGTACCCACTCGTGAGTACAGAGTCAGGTTTTTTGGCCACTCAAAAATAGGTTCCTGGGCGCACCAGTTTGAGCAAACCCGCCTGGTGCCGGGCGCTTGCAGCAACGAAGAGGATGACTATCCGCCTGGTGATTATCCGGTACTGATTGAACAGGGTTGCACGGGGCAGGCAAGCTGTAACTTGCGACTGGGGTTTGATGCAGAGCAGGCACTGACAGACGGCTACCAGTTACTGTTGACTATAAATGGCCAGAGCATAGCGCTGACTGCCGGAATGGAATATAGCGGCGAAGGCTGGTCACTGGTTGTGGAAACCCAGCCAGACGGGCAGTTACGGCTGCGTATACTGTTTGAAAACGATGGCTGGTTTGCTATTCAGCTAAGCCTGACAGCGCCAGATAACACCGTACAAAACCTGTATCAACTACAAAGTGGCACCATAGCACCGAGCGAAATTGTACCGGGTGACGAAAGCATTAAACTGCAATGGCCCGATATTCAGGCCGATTTTTATGAAGTTATTATGACTTCCGAGCCTGGCTTCGACCCGGATAACTTTATGGTCTACCCTGATGCGGCTTTATTTATCCGTTACGACACCAACCTGGAAATTACCGACCTGCGTAATAACCAAACCTATTACCTGCGGCTGGAAGCCACAAAAGGCCAGCAGCGGCTGCGTAGTATTGAATTTAGCGCCACACCGTACGAGCTGGAACCGGGCGGTGGCACTGGCAAACTAAACGATACCGGTATCGACTGGTGTGCTGGTAATAGCACCAATAACCTCGATTGTCCGGTTAGTGGCTTTGAGGGCCAGGATGGCGAGCATGGCCGCGATGCGTTAGCCCGCGCAGGCCAGTTGCAAAAAGTCGGCGGTGGGGCAGCAGGCTTTGATTTTACCAAACTCGATGCCAGCGGTAACAACCTGCCAGAGAGCGCCAGCGCATGGAGCTGTGTACGCGATAACCATACCGGGCTGATTTGGGAAGTTAAAACCGATGATGGTGGTTTGCGGGATATGAATAATACCTACAGCTGGTATAACCCGGATAACACTACTAATGGCGGTAGTGCCGGTACACAGGATGGCGGCAGTTGTAGCGGCAGTGACTGCGATACCTATGGCTATGTGCAGGCAGTCAATAGCGCCGGGTTATGCGGTGCCAGCGACTGGCGTATGCCTACCCGGCTGGAGCTGATGGGTATTGTTCATAATGGCCGGGTTAGTCCGGCTATTGATACGGCCTATTTTCCTGATAGTAATTCGGGTTGGTTCTGGTCGTCTTCGCCCTATGCCAGCCTTAGCAACTACGCGTGGGGCGTTAATTTCAACAATGGAGGTGTCTACAACTACTACAAGGGCTACGACAGCTACGTCGGCCGTGTGCGGTTGGTGCGCGCCAGACAGTGATTTGGTTTTTGGGAAAGAGGGAGGAATAAAACGATGCGGCATTTAAACCGTTTACCTGTCTGGCGTGATGCCAACCTGTTATTAGTGGAAGTTGAGCAGGCTGTACGTGGCTTCTCCAGATACCACAAATACAGCGTTGGTACGGCATTGCGAACCACGGCTTTACGGTTGTGCCAGGCGATTCATCGTGCGTATTCACGCCAGCAAAGCCAGTGCAAAATGGTGCAGCATGTGGCTGAGCTGAGCGATGATCTCAAGCTGCATATTCAATTGGCCAGGGAGCTTCAGGCCTTTAAAAGCTTTGCCCAGTTTCAACGGGTGGCAGAGCTGGCTGTCAGTATTGGCAGGCAAGCCGGTGGCTGGCTTAAACAAACACGGGCAGAAGCGGCGCGGCAGAGGCGCACGCCGCGAGCCCCGATTCACTGTGCGCCCGCTTCACCCGGCAACTAATGTGATACATGCCGGGTATAACCCAGCTGCTGCCTACCTGTGGGATGGCAAAAAGCAATAAAAGTAAGCGGGTAAAGGGTTGGTTCTGGTCGTCTTCGCCCAATGCCAACAATAGCAACAACGCGTGGAATGTTAATTTCAACAATGGCAATGTCAACAACAACAACAAGAACAACAACAACAACAACCATGTGCGGTTGGTGCGCGCCAGAAAGTGAAATGGCAGCGTACCCGGATTTACGTGGCATTGAGCAGGCTTACCGGGCCTGCCGTAAGCGTAAGCGGGGTACGGTGCGTTCATGTTTGTATGAGCAACAGTTGCTGGACACTTTGGTGGGCACCACCGAAGCCTTGCAGGGCCGCTATTGGCAGCCAGCGCCGCCCGTTGTTTTTTGTGTGCAAAAACCTAAAGCAAGAGAAGTATATGCTGCCCAGTTTCAGGACAGGGTGGTGCACCATTGGCTGGTGCCTAAGCTGGAAGCATTGCTAGACCGCAAGTTTATCTACGACTGCACATCTAACCGCAAAGGTAAGGGCGCTCATTTTGCGGTAAAGCGCTTACAAGGTTTTATGCGTAAACAACAACGGGGCTGGCTGCTGCAACTGGATATTGCCAATTTCTTTAACAGTATTAACCAGCGGGTTTTGCTGCAACTGCTTGCCAGGCATTTGTGCGGTGCAGCAAAGCAGGGGGTTGTTGCGCTGGCGCAGGCGCGTTACCTGTATTGGTTATGCCGGCGGGTGATTACACAACCGGTGGCACAGCAGGCCATTGCCATTGGTAACTCAGCTTTGTCGCATACCGTACCGGAACATAAACGGTTGATAAATGCCGCCAGCCATACCGGCTTGCCTATTGGCAATTTAACCAGTCAGTTTTTTGCCAATGTATATATGAATGAGCTGGACCAGTTTATTAAGCACCAGCTTAAATGCCGGTTTTATGTCCGCTATGTCGATGATTTTGTGCTGCTGCACCATAGTAAGGCACAGTTACAACTATGGCAGCAACAGATAGCCGGTTTTTTACAACAGCGGCTGAAACTGCACCTTAAGCCGCAATCTGTACTGGTGCCGTTGCAAAATGGGGCTGATTTTCTGGGCTATATAGTAAAGCCGGGTTATAGGCTGGTGCGCCGCCGGGTATTGGGTAACCTGCACGAAAAACTACAGGGCTTTGCTAACACCCTGCTTAAACCGGTAGCGGGGGGGCTGTTGCTTGATGTGCCTTATGCAGAGCGCGAAGCACTACGCGCCGTATTGGCCAGCTATTGGGGCCATTTAAAACATGCCGACAGCTACCGGCTGCGTGAGGCGTTGTTTAAGCGTTACCACTGGCTGGGCTTGCTTTTTAGCAATGCCCAGACATTACAGCCATGCTGGCAGCCGTTAGTTGTGGTCAGCTTTGCCGGCCAGTGCCGTTACTTTTGCAGGCACTACGCAGTACAGCGGCTGTATATACAAAAAGGTAATCAGTTGCTGTGTTTCACTGGTGCGGCAGTAGCCGAAAGCTATGCAATAGCTTTGCTGGATAAGCTGCGCAGCCAGGCACAACAAGCCAGGCATAGCTTTGCCCTGGTGACTGAGCAGGGCTTTTTGCCCGGAGGTTTAAAGCGCAGGGTGCTGCGACAGCTGTGGCTGCCACAGATACAGCAAGCTGACATAGATGCCGTCACTAAAACATTTAATCAATATTATGCCGACCAACCGGCACGGTTGCCTGGCGTTGAATTTAATCAGGAGAAACAGAATGACTTTCACTAAGACTGCTTTGGGTAGTGTACTGCTGATATTGCTAAGCGCTAACGCCAGTGCGGTAAGCTGTGCCAATGAAAATACCGCTGTGCCGGCCAGTACGCCAGCAGCAGATTTTACCGTGCATAACGATGGCACCGTAACCCATAACAGCACCGGCTTAATGTGGATGCAATGCAGCCTGGGCCAGAGCTGGGACGGTGCAACCTGCACCGGCTCTGCCAGCGATTACAACTGGCAAAATGCGCTGGCCGCAGGCAATGGTTATAGCTTTGCCGGTTATACCGACTGGCGTTTACCGAATAAAAATGAGCTGGCCAGCATTGTTGAACAGCGTTGCCATAACCCGGCGATTAATACGGCAATTTTCCCTGCTACGCCATCAGATTGGTTCTGGTCGTCTTCGCCCTATGCCGGCGCTAGCTACAGCGCGTGGTACGTTAATTTCGGCAATGGGTATGTCGGCGACGTCGGCAAGCACAACTACGACTACTACCGTGTGCGGTTGGTGCGCGCCGGACAGTGATTTGGGCCGCGTAGCGGCTTTTGGCTAAAGGGGGCTGGGCGATCAACGAATCATCGATCATCGATTCGATGACTCGCTGATTCGATGATTCGATGCTAATATTGATGCGTGTTGAGTCTGATTATGATGACAGGTGATAAAAATGCGTACCACAGTAACCATAGATGATGCTTTGTATCAGCAGGCGCTGGAAATGGCTGAGCCCGGTATGGATAAAACAGACTTGTTCCGGGAGGCGATTAAAACTTTTGTCCGGGTGCAGGCCGCCAGGCGACTGGTCGCTTTGGGTGGCGCGGCACCGAATATGCCGCAGATAAGCCGCAGGCGTGACGATATGCTCGTGCCATGAGCGTACTGGTAGATACGTCAGTATGGGTAAGCCATTTCAGAAAACACAACGAGGTGCTGGCTCAGTTGCTCAGTAAGGATCTGGTATTGGTGCATCCGGTGGTTCAGTTGGAGCTGGCCTGTGGCACCCCGCCTGCGCCACGCCAGCAAACCCTGGAGGCTATCGGGTTGTTGCAGGCTGCACAACAGCCGTCATGGCGTGACGTGGCAGATTTTATTGAACGCGAATCATTATTCGGCCAGGGCTGTGGCGTGGTGGATATAGTACTGCTGATGTCGGCTTTGCTGACTCCGGGAGCCCGTTTATGGACGCTGGATAAATGCCTGGCGGATTTAGCCATACGTTTTAACGTGCTGTACCAGACGCATTAGGCTTGCCTCTTGTAGGTTCAACGATCAACTCCTCGAAATAGACTCGCCGACTCGATGACTCGGTGATTCGGTGATTCGAAGACTCAATTAATTCGGGGGCAAAACAAAATTAAACTCTGGCGCACAGGCGGAATTGCAGACATTTAATTTCTATCTGACCCTTTAATTGGAGCGAATAAGCTGTCGTTCTTTTCATTTTAGGATCCCTCAGGGCCTGACCCCCATGCTTCCCATGCTTTGCAAAAGTTGAACGTGACTACGGCATTTAATAAACACCTTTATTTTTTGGCTATATTCAGGACAACGAGGCAGAATAATGAATATTGCGGTATATTTTGACATACCGGTTATTGAGCTTGAGCGGGCAATAAACTTTTACGGGTCCGTTTTTGATATTCAGCTTGAAAGGGCAGACATTGATGGCAATGATATGTTGGCTGAAGGTGCTGCAGAGTTTAAAGACTGTGAAGGTAACCGGATAGCATTGTCTGCCCGGTATGATCGTACTGTATAAGCCGTTGCTGACACGGTTGTTAATAAAGTAGTTGCCTATGATCAATAATGTAGTTCCAACACTGAAATACCCCAAGCCTGTGACGTTGCGTGCTATGGTAGTTGTGTTCTTTATTTATCTGCTATGTGGCTGGCTGGGCATTAAATATGGCACTATGGAAGGCGCTTCGCTGAGCATGCTCTGGTTGCCTTCAGGTGTTGGCCTGGTAGCCTGTGTCCTTTATGGTTGGGCTGTTTTGCCTGTTATCTGGCTGGCGTCGTTTGTCACTAATACTCCCTTTCTGCTCGATCAGGCAGCTCAGTTTCCGTACATCAAGGCGTTATTGTTCGGTTCGCTGGCGGCGACCATTGACACTGGTACCCAAGCCTGGCTTTCTTATGTACTTTTTCGCAAAACCATTGGTGATGGAGATATTCATTCGGCGCGGAATATCCTGAATTATCTGATTAAAGTTACGCTACTGCCCAGTATGGTAAGTATGTTGTTACTTACGCTGCTTTATGCTTCAGGTGGATATATCCAGTACACGACACCGGCGCGTTTGCTGTCGGTATGGCTGGCTGGAACTATGGCCGATTACCACGGCTTTTTTGTTGCTGGCTTGTTTGGTTTGGCCTGGCTTGCCAGAATGGGAACGGCGTTGCAGCGACCCCGTTTTAATTATTGGATGTTTCTGATCTTCAGTGCTTTTATCGGCCTGGTGCTTGCCAGCATATTCTGGGACAGCGCGGTAGTATACCTGCTTACTATGTTGGGGGTGCTGGTAGCAATGTACTGGGGGCTGCGTGCGGCCACGACATTTGTACTTTGCATTTCGCTTGCGCTGACGGTTGCTACCGTTAACCAGTTTGGCCCGTTCGTAACCGGGGATAATTTCAGCTCGCTGGCTACGCTGTTGGTGTTTGTATTCAGTCTGGGTGTGCCAATTTATTTACTGGCCGCCAACCGCTATGAGCTGATGCGCTCCAGACTTGATTTAGAAGATAAAGTTGTTGAGCGAACCAGAGAGCTTCATGCCGCCAATAAACGTCTTGAAGCGCTTTCTAACAGTGATGGACTGACCGGGCTGGCCAATCGTCGTTATTTTGATCAGAGACTGGCAGATGAATGGCGTCGGGTTGCCCGGGATGGTGAACCCCTGGCGGTGGCGATGATTGATGTGGACTGGTTTAAAAAATACAATGACTGCTATGGGCATCTGGCCGGTGATCAATGCCTGCAACTGGTTGCTAAAAGCCTGGCAGAACATGTTTGTCGTGCCGGTGATCTGGTGGCCCGGTACGGTGGTGAGGAGTTTATATTTCTGCTACCCGGAGCTTCAACTGATAATGCAGTGGCTATTGCGCAGAGAGTCTGTGATGCGGTACGGCAACAGCAGATACCACACAAAGCATCACCTTTGGGCTGGGTGACAATAAGTGTCGGGGTTGCGGCTATGTTGCCTGATATTACACAGCATCCTGAGGTGCTGATAAAAATGGCGGATGACGCCCTTTACCGCAGCAAGGCGCAGGGGCGGAATAGTGTACAGGCCGCCTGATGCAGTGGTATTACACAGCACCTCAGCACCTCAGGGGCAGGCCTTAATACGCCGGGCTGGCAGCGTTTGCCAGCTGCCACATCGGCTTTGCTCGTTAAAATGCAATGCTAATCTGCTGAATTACGGGATCAGATCCGGATGTTACAGAAACTCTTCTGTACCTGCATCAAGATCCGGGGCTTTTTCCAGTGCAGCGAACAAGTCTGACAGATTAAGATGCAGGGCATGTACCAGCCTGACCGGAAAATCATCAAAATTGCCGGCTGCCATTTGCTGCTGTTTGTCGGTCATATAATGTGCCAGATGGATGCAGGCGGCATAAGGGGATAATACCGGTGCAGCCAGCGGGGCCTCCTGCCAGCGTATGGCCTGCACAATTTCTTGCGGGAAGTGCCAGTGATCGGTTAATTCACTGCCGGCCTGGGTGTAATCAAAACTCAGCAACTGTTGTTCCAGATAGGAGCGGGACTCACCTTGGCTGACCCGCTGATCAATTATTATGGCTTCTTCCTGTTTGATAAGATGAATCAGATATTCGCCAATGGCATGCAGCAAACCGCAGGTAAAGGCCAGTTCTGCATCGGCGTGTAAATATTTTGCCAGCCATTTGCTGCGGTTGGCCATTTCAAACGATCTTAACCAGAATGCTTTTAAATCAAAGCCCTCCGGCGCTTTAATACTGCTGGTAAACCCTATTGCAAAGACTAAGGTGCGTAGTGCGTCTACGCCCAATACCACTACGGCATCTTTTATCGACCCGACTTTACGGTGGCCGCCATAACGCACCGAGTTGGCAATGCGCAGCACTTTGGCTGCCAGGGCCTGGTCACTGCCAATCAGTTCGCTGATACGCTCACTGCTGGCATCAGGGTCATTTAAACTGACAATTAACTCTTGTATCACCTTAGGTATACTGGGCAGGGTTGTTGCTTTTTCAATCATTGGTTTCATAATCAGGCTCGCATAATACGGAAACTATCAGCAAATTTGGCTGATGCTTGTTAACAATAGCTCAGAGTGCTGATCCTGCTATTGTTTTATACAAAAATTGCTGCAGTGATATGCTGCTTTTTCAGCTGCCCGGCGGCAGGTCGGCTTGGACAGTGTAGCATTAACTTTGTATAGTGTGGCGCTAACCTTAAATGATGTTTGCCATAGCAGTAGGGGCGGGTTTTGAACAGCCAGATCACCGATATCAATAATGCAGTGCAGCTGCAAAGCCTGTTTGCTGCCCAGCCTATCTTTGACCGTAGCCAGCAGCGCTATGCCGTTGAATTACTGTACCGTAATGATTCAGGCGTGACTGCGCTGGAACTGGGCGATATGCATGCCACGACTGAACTGCTGTATAACCTGTGCAGCGGTATCAGCGAACAGATCTCGCAGTATCGTGCCCCTGTTTTTATCAATGTCTGTGCCGAGTTTTTGTTATCCCGCAGCTTTTTGCCGCTGGAGCCCTGTCAGGTGGTGATAGAACTGATAGAGCGGATTGATCCCTCGGCAGAATTTATAGCTGCGGTAGCCAGTTTTAAACAACAGGGCTTTCGCTTTGCGCTGGATGACTTTGAATTTAATGCTGCCTGGCAGCCGCTGATCGCGCTGGCGGATATCATTAAAATAGATGTACTCAGCAGCAGCCTGGCTGATGTTGAACGCTATAAAGCACAATACAGCAGGCCCGGCTTGTTATGGCTGGCAGAAAAAGTGGAAACAGAAGAGCAGTTTGCTGCATTCAGTGCCCTGGGCTTTGATTTGTTTCAGGGCTATTTTTTGTCACGGCCGTTAATTGTTTCCGGGAAAAAAATTGAACCCAGCGCACTTAAGCTGGCAGATATTATCAGTTGCCTGTTTGAACCCGTACCGGATTTGAATAAACTGGCGGCAGTGCTACAGGATGAACCCACCATAGTGATGGGGATGCTGAAAATTGCTAACAGCCCGTTGTACCGTAAAACCCGTGAAGTCAGCTCTATTAAAGAGGTGCTAACCCGGCTTGGCCTGGAGCTGACCAGAAAATGGTTGCTGATGTACGCTGTACTCAGCAGTACCACACCACCTGCGGCAATTACCGTATTGACCCGCGCACACAGTACCCAGCGTATTGCCGAGCAATGGCAGCTTGATGCTGCGCACTGTCAGCAGTATTTTCTCGCCGGGCTTATATCCGGCAGTGATATGCTGTTTGGCGTAGCGCCGCAGGAGTTTTTAACGCATTTGCATGTCCCGCAGCAAATTGAGGCGGCGCTCAGCCGCAACAGCGGGCCTATGGCTGATGCACTGACGCTGGTGCAAAAGATAGAACGTGGCTATGCACTGAAATTGCCAGCCGATAACGCGGAATTACCTTATATCGGCTTATATAACAACGAACTGGCCGAGGTGCAAAAGCGTCTGGCGCAGGTGATATAAACCCGTGTTGGTTACCGCCGTTCAGCAGGCTAAAAGCGCCGGATATCCGCTTCTGGACCGCCTGGCACGGCGATATGCAGGTTTTAGCTTGCCGATTACACCGAAGATCCAAACAGCCTATTTATGGTTAAAACCCTCTGAGTAGCTGCAGCATAAAACTGCCTGGCATTACGCATCTTTACCAGTGTTTACTAAACTGCAAACCGACACCATTTAAGCCGGCGGTTGGCGTAACCTGCACACCATAAAACGGCTCGGCGAAGTAGTAGCTGGCGGCGATGCCGATAAGTGCGCCGGCCAGTACGTCGCGGGTATCATGCTTGTTGTTATCTACCCGGTTGTAGCCGGTATACGCCGCCAAGGCATAGGCCGGGGCACCGTATTGCCAGCCGTAGCGACGCTGAATAAAGGCGGCGCCCTGAAACGCCATAGACGCATGGCCAGAGGGGAAGGCATCGTTATCCGAGCCGTCGGGCCGGTTTTTGTGAATGGCGCTTTTCAGCGCATAGGTGCTAAGCACAGTGGCGGCGAAGCTGTAGTAGAACTGCCTGCTACCGGCATCATCGCCATAGTATTGCGTCATACCCCAGGCGGCAGCGGGCAGGGCAATACGCAATATATCACCGGCAGTTTCGTCGGCTTTTACCTGTACCAGACAGCCTGTGCCAAGCACTGCGGCCAGTATGAAACGGCTTAATCCTGTTAGCATGGTTATGTCCTGAAAAAGTTACAGCTCAATATACTGCGGCCAGCCCAGCAGCGGGTTATCCAGGCCTTGCTTGCCTTCAAAGGCATCCAGTTTCTCTGGCGAGGTCTCTTTTAACTGCAGTGCCTGATAGTCTTTAACAAACTGAAGGGTGCGCAGCAGCGAGGGCACAAAATGCTGGCCTAAATCGGCGCGGATAGCGGCAGCATCGGCTGCGGGTAGCTGCGCCAGGGTGGCTTCGGTTTGCAGCTGAAAAAAAGTGGTGTTAAACCAGTGCGGTTGCAGCGTGATACTGCGCAGGCGTTTTTTTAAGTCTTGCCGTACTTTATCGCCGCCGGTTAAGGCGCGGTAAAACACCACTTCGGCCAGCACTTCTTCTAAGCTGAAATGCTCAAACTCATCAAAATGGCTGCGGGCATAAAACTGCTGTTGTAACAATTGCATCGCCTGGCTGCGGTGGTGCTCGGTCAGAGCCTGCTGGTACTGCTGGTAGCCATCCCAGTCTTCGGCATCCGGCGGGGTAGAAATGCTTTGCAGCAGTTGCTCGGCGACATCGCCATACAAAGAGGCTTTACCGGTTTTTTTGCTGACCGCCGCCAGCATAGTCCAGCCTTTCTGAAACGGCTTTACCAGGCCTTCCGGCGCCAGTAACAGGTTAAGTGCCTGCTGTTGGTCGTCCTGTGCCAGCTCTTGTAAGCCCAGGCTGACAATACCGATAACATCATAAGCGGCCTGCTCCAGCAGGTGCATTTTGTATTTGTTGTAGAATTTATCGGCAAATTTCAGGCTCATCAGCACGGCTTTGCTTTTTATCTGGCTCAGCCCGGCACCGCTGAGTTTATCTTCAGCCTGTGCTTTGGTTATTACCCGGGTTAAAAACGGCCCTGTACTGCCATCGCGAAGCATTAACTGCATCAGTGCTATCCTTTTGTGTCTCTGCTTTAATCGAGAAAGCTGAACATCTCGTCGACTTCGCTGTACTCATCTGCCTGCTGCTGGTTTTTCTCTTTCGCCTGCAACACCAACTCAGAGGCAAACTTATTGATAATGCCTTCCCAGGGGGAGTTTTCATTGCGGATCAGCGCTTTAATGGCGCTTTCAACCTCTGGCGTTAACTGGCGGATCAGCGCCAGCAGGCTGCGCGGGTCGTCAAACCCCAGGTTGTGCGCGTCTTCGGTCTGATGCCGCTCGGTGTAGGCTTCGGCTTCTTCCAGGTGTTCTTCGTCTTCGTACAGCTTGTCTTCCCAGTAGTTTTCGTACTCAAGTATTTCACCACGGTAAATTTCAATAAAGGGGATCGACAGATAAAACAGCCCGGCCGGATCTTCGGCGATACAGGCCAAAATGGCAGCCTGCTTATCTTCGCTATCCTGGGTACGGATTAAATAGGTTAAAAAATCAAACGTATGTTGCTTTAGCTCTTCAGCATTGTTTTTAATTTTCTCTTCCCAGTACAGCGGTTGCTGGCAGACGATATCGCGGATGCGCTCGGGCGTCATCAGCTCGGAGATAATAGACGGGAAGGAGATATCATGCTCGCTGTTGATTTGGGTAAGCGTAACAATATCAATATGTTCAATTACCTCTACCAGTTGCTCGTCGCTCATGGTATTGGCAATCAGCTCAAACTTTTTGCTGGCCTGTTTCGGTTCAACAATTGCCAGCTGTTTAATTTCGGCAACGGCAATTTCAATTAAACTGGTACTCATGCAGCTTATTCTCCTTTAAAGCGGATATTGTCGTACTGATCGTCGTAGCCGTCTTCATCACTGTCGTCATCGGCAGCGTAGTCGTCGCTGTCGTAGCCGTAATCTGCGCTGCCGGCGTTATCGTCGTCATGTTCATCCGTGCTGGCCGCGCTTCGGCTTACCGCTGCAATTTTGCCACCACTGTCCAGCATAAACAGCACAGCGCTGGCTTCGATCAGTAAGCTTTCTGAGTAGGTGCGCACTGCTTTTACCAGCTCCAGATCGGCATTGGCAAAGGCCACAGAGGTTTTAAACTCATCCCACGACGGCGCCTTGCCGCTTTGCAGCCACTGTTGCCATTTTGCTTTGGCCTGCGGCGGAAATTTCACCCGGCCATACAGTGCCATTGGCAGGTATTCGGGTACCGATCCCAGCAGATCCGGATCGGTCAGCAGGATGGCCTTCATTTTGGCGGTGAACTGTTCCAGTGCTTTTGGCGTATCCGGGTCCATATAGGATGCAATATTTTCCAGTGCATCGCTGTGCAGCGCGCGTATGCGCGCCAGATTCAGAGTGTTTGCCATTACCTGCCCATGACTCATTTGTTGTTAAAACCAAGCTGTTGCTAAAACCAAGCTGTTGCTAAGACTAAGCTGTTACTAAGACTAAGCTGTTACTAAGAGTAGTACTGATCCCACAGCTCCTGCATGGCAGCAGCGGGGTCGGCCACAATTACGTTGTTAAAATCTTTTATAAAAGCGGCTTTTTGTTTCGGATCTGACAGCACCTCGTAAGCGGTTTTTACCCGTTGCAACTGGGCCGCTGCACTGTCTTTTTCGTCGTCGGACAAACCATGCAGTTTATCCGGATGATATTTATTCGCCAGACGCCTGTAGGCTTTTTTAATATCGTCATCGCTGGCGTTGGTTTTAACACCCAGAATGCGAAAATGGTTGATCATATAAAACCCTGAAAGCAAACGCGGTTAAAATTTGGCTGTTTGCTAACGGCAGCCGACAAACAGCGGGCAATAATAGCAGATGGCGGGCCTTTCAACTAGCGGCAATCGGCACGCTCTACTGGCTGCCCGGTATAAACCAGCGCGGGTCAACCGGCAGGCTGAACAGTAACGGAGCAAACTTAGTAAAATTAGCCGCATTGGCCGGGCATTGTATGTTGTCCGGGTAGTGCTTTTTCCAGGCATCGTTAACCAGATATACCGTATCGCCATGCACGGCCACACCTTCTACGGCTGTTTGTTGCATAAATTCATATGCCGGGCAATCGCTGCCGGCCGGTGTCGGCGTATAGTAGGCCATTTGCTGTACAAAAGGCTTTTGCTGCTGGCTTAAGTCGATAATCCACAGCTGGTCATCGTTGCGGGCGGCGGCGACCAGGTAGCCGGGGTGGCCGGCTTTACGCGGGCTTAAATAATCCAGGCCGTTGATCGGGTGGTCTTTGTTGTCCGGTACTGGCAGCACAAAGCCGGTGTCTTGTACTTTAACGTAGCTATCCTGTTGCCAGAAATCGTTGCTGTACGGCGTTTTGAAGATCATCGGTGCATTGGCGCTGTTTTGCTCCAGGGCCAGATACAGGTTACCGGCGTTATCAAAAGCCAGGCCTTCAATACCATCATTGGGGAAATTGCCCACGTTAGCTGCTTTGGGAAACTGCACCGGCCGTACGGCAGTAATTTCGGCCCGGGTCATGGCACTGTCGGTGGCAATTTTTACCAGTAAAGTCGGGTAGTCGGTAGAGTTGGTGTCGCCATAACGGGCTTTACATTCCGGGCTTAGCTGTACAAAGGTTGAGTCTTCTGTCACGGTAATAAACACCGTATCGTCCACCCTGTCCCAGGTTAGGGATTCAAAGTCGGGATAACTGCTGAACAGTTCGTCAAAGCAGCCGGTTAATACTTGGCCGGATACAGTGATAGTAAGCGGTTCTGCCGTCAGTTGTGCCGTTTGTGGGTTTATCCGCAGCAGTTTGTTGCGCATAGGCTCAGCGGCGCTGTTATCCCCTAAATGAATAAGTTCGCCGTGGCGCCAGGTAAAACCAGAGCTTTGCGGATCGGTTAGCGTATTGCCCTGTAAGTCTGTGATCCATTTGCCCGCAACGGGTTGCTGTGCACTGAGGCTGAAGGCTGAAACCAGACTGGTTAACGCGGTAAATAGCAGCACTTTTTTCATAACGCTTCTTTTTGTTAGCCGGGGTTAGCTGCATTGTGCCAGTGAAACAGAGCAAAGAAAACTATCGCCCGGCCAGCGCCATTGCCTGCGGGTTGGCCCGCTGGGTGTTACTCCCGGTCATACTGGGTTAAATCATGCTGGGGCATCGTCAATTTATAACGCTGGCCGTTTAAGCTCTGATACCAGATTGTCATGCTAAGCCGTTGCCACAGTCTTTCCTGTTCGGTGCGGGTTTTATAACACTGCTGGTTAAGATTTTTGAACAGCAGATACTTATCCTGCGGCTGGAAAAAACGGGTCAGGCGGCCACGGCCAAAACATTCTGCCCGTTCGCCCAGTTTACTGATTAACTGATGCCAGTCGGCCACCGCTTCACCGTCAACGTACATATCAACCTGAATCACCTGGGCCGGGCCCATACCGTGGTTTTTGATAAAGTACTCAAAATAAATACCATCATCTTTGCGCTCCAGTTCCAGCTTTGGCTGGATCAGCAGGGCTTGTTGCTGCTGCAGCAAATTACCCTGCCATAATACGGCGGCTATGGCTGCCAGTGCCAGTAAGAAGCTGGCAACAGCAAACAGCAATAAACTGAAGCGGACGATGGCAGATGATGTTTTCACTGATGAGGTAGCAGATATTTCGTTCATAGCACTAAGTAGCAGGCGGTTAAATAAGCGCCGTAGTATAGGGATATGTTAAGCAACAGGCAAATTCGAGCGTTTGGGCGACAAAGTGTAAAGCGAAGCCCGCCTGGCAGCGGGCTCTACAGGACTAACATTCAATAATATTGACCGCCAGACCGCCGCGTGAAGTTTCCTTGTATTTGGTCTGCATATCTTTACCGGTATCCCACATGGTTTTAATCACTTTATCCAGCGACACCTTGTGATCGCCACTGCCGCGCAGCGCCAGCCTTGAGGCGTTAATGGCTTTAATCGAACCCATGGCGTTGCGCTCGATGCAAGGCACCTGTACCAGGCCACCGACCGGATCGCAGGTTAAGCCCAGGTTATGCTCCATACCAATTTCGGCAGCGTTTTCCACATGCGATGGTGTGCCGCCCAGAATTTCGGTAAGCGCCGCTGCAGCCATAGAGCAGGCCACACCGACCTCACCCTGACAGCCTACTTCGGCACCGGAGATAGACGCGTTTTTCTTATACAAAATACCGATAGCCGCTGCGGTAAGCAGATACTGCACGGCGATATCCGGTGTTACCGGCTGGATAAATTTGTCGTAGTACATCAGTACCGCCGGAATTATACCGGCGGCACCATTGGTCGGCGCGGTGACTACGCGGCCACCGGCGGCGTTTTCTTCGTTTACCGCCAGTGCGAACAGGTTAACCCAGTCCATTACCTGCAGCGGGTCGCTGCTTTTCTCGGCCATCAGCTTTTTATACAGTGCCGGTGCCCGGCGTTTTACCTTTAAACCGCCGGGCAGTATGCCTTCGGTTTTAATGCCGCGCTCAATACAGGCACGCATAGTCAGCCAGATATTATTCAGCTGATCGGTAATTTGTGCCGGGCTGCGCAGCACTTTTTCGTTTTCCAGCATTAGGCCGGCAATCGACAGGCCATGTTCTTTGCACAGCGCTAATAGCTCAGCGCCGGACTTAAACGGAAACGGCGGCGGGTTGTCGGCAGCAAACTGGCTGGCGGCTTGTTTTTCTTTGGCA
>CAZEGA010000034.1:0-948 GCA_964511675.1 uncultured Rheinheimera sp. | reverse complement strand
TCAGTTCCATGCCGTTGGAATGCTCTTTTAAGGTTTTACGCCGGTGAAAAACAATAGCACCTTCGCGCGGGAAGCTGACCGGCTGTTGTTTGGCCAGGCGGATTTGCTGCTCGTCATCCACCTGCTTTAATAAGCCGGGCACGGCATCCGGATCTATCGTTTCTGGCAGGTAGCCGGCCAGGCCTAAAATCACCGCTTTACCGGTACCGTGGCCGATACCGGTCTGGCCCAGCGAGCCATACAGTTCCACCTTCACACTGGCAATCTTATCGAGCAGGCCTTTATCGGCCAGATCGTCGGTAAATTTCTTTGCTGCCCGCATCGGGCCTACGGTATGCGAGCTGGACGGGCCGATGCCGATACTGAACATGTCAAATGCACTGATAATCATAGTTAATTCTGGTTGGTGGTTATCAAAGATGGGCCATTGTAGCCCAAGCCCGGTACTTCTGTAAGTGAGTTGGTAACTGGTCGGTGCTTATTACAGATGAGAAAAACTTATGGGTGTAAGTTTTTGATTGCGGCAGTGTGTGAGAATCGGTTTGCTCACGGCGTGTTGCCGTGAGCAAACCGGTTCGGCTCGAAGTGCAAAGCTGGATGCCGCTTTAACCTAATTGGATACACAGCCGATGCAAAATAGCAGCAGTCGCACCCCAGATAAACTTATCCTGATATGGCATTGCATGCAGCTGTTGTAGCTTGCCACGCAGCGGCAAACTGAACTGATGACGGTTTTGCTGCTGCAAAAAGTGCGTTAGCGGCACTTCAAATACGCCAGCCACTTCATCCTGCTGTATGGTCCAGCCATGCTGCGGCTTTAGCAGCCCAACCCAGGGTACTATGTTAAAGCCGGTACTGGTCGGTTGCAGTGGCAGGCGGCCCAGCAGTTCAACGGCGGTAGGGGCCAGGCCGATTTCTTCTTCGGCTTCGCGCAGTGCCGCGGCGCTG
>CAZEGA010000033.1:18531-19670 GCA_964511675.1 uncultured Rheinheimera sp. | reverse complement strand
AGGACACCGCCCTTTCACGGCGGTAACAGGGGTTCGAATCCCCTAGGGGACGCCACGTGCGTCAAATACCTTTCCCTGAGTTATTAAAAACACATATCCTCTTACAATTTCAGTTCGCTTCCGTGCGCGGTGTTTTGTTATTCTGCGGCAAAATCTGCCAACAGTTTGCCGATAAAGTCGCGGATCAATGGCTGGGCATCACGATTGGGGTGAATACCATCCGGCAGCATCAGCTCACGGTTTACAGCGATAGTATCCATAAAAAACGGCCATAAGATGATCTGGTGCTGTTGTGCCAGTTGCGGGTAAACCGCGCTGAATTGCTGGCCGTAACGTGGGCCGTAGTTAGGCGGGATACGTATTTGCATTAGCACGGGCCTGGCATTATGCTGTTTTACTAAGGTAATGATTTCATTAAGATTCGATTTTATGGTGCTGACGGCAAAGCCACGCAGACCGTCATTACCGCCTAACTCAATCAGCACAGCGTCAGGCTTATGCTGCTGTAACAGGGCTGGCAGGCGCGCCAGGCCACCCGCAGTGGTTTCTCCGCTGATACTGGCATTAACCAGTTGCCAGTGGGTTGTTTGCTGCAGCAAATGAGGCCAGCCTTCGTGTTGTTGCATACCATAAGCCGCGCTCAGGCTGTCGCCAAGGATCATAAGTTTCTGGGCAAAACTGAGCGAACTAAAGCAGCCGATTAACAAAAAAAAGACAATACGCATAATGAAAACACCTGAAGTTCATATTAAAGCGGTTAACCTGGCTAAGAACGTAAAAGTGGCCGATGGTTCCTTAACTATCCTGCATGATATCAGCCTGACGATCAATCATGGTGAGACCGTTGCAATTGTCGGGGCGTCCGGTTCGGGTAAGTCGACATTACTGAGTTTGCTGGCCGGCCTGGATGTACCGACACAGGGCGAGGTGTTGCTGGCCGGGCAGCCATTACATCAGTTGTCTGAAGATCAGCGTGCAGCTATCCGCGCCAGTAGTGTCGGTTTCGTTTTTCAGTCATTTTTATTACTGCCCAGCCTTAGTGCGCTGGAAAATGTCACCTTACCGGCTGAACTGGCGGGGATCGGCGATGCCCGAGCCCGGGGGGTGAGCCTGCTGCAGCAGGTCGGTCTGGCCGAGCG
>CAZEGA010000033.1:14400-18521 GCA_964511675.1 uncultured Rheinheimera sp. | reverse complement strand
AAAATACCCAGCAGCAGGCAAAACAGTATCTGGAACAGGTGGGTTTATCGCATCGCCTTGCGCATTATCCGGCGCAATTATCCGGCGGTGAGCAGCAGCGGGTGGCTATTGCCAGAGCGTTTATCACCAGGCCTGCGGTGTTGTTTGCCGATGAGCCTTCTGCAAATCTGGATGCGGCCACCGGGCGCAAAGTAGAGGATTTGTTATTCAAACTGAATGCAGAGCAGGGCACTACGCTGGTGCTGGTGACCCATAACAGTGAACTGGCGGCACGCTGTCAGCGCCAGTACCGGCTGCAGGCTGGCTGTATCGTTACGCCAGAGCTGAAGGAGATATCTGATGTGGGCTAAAATTGCCTGGCGTCTGTTCTGGCGTGAATTAGGCCGTGGCGAGCTCTGGGTTATTGCCTTTGCGCTGTTTCTGGCGGTGGTATCTGTCGTCAGCCTGACGGGGATCACCGACGGGGTGAAAACTGCCTTATTACAACGCAGCGCCCAGTTTAATGCGGCCGATATAGTGTTGCGCTCCAGCCAGCCTTTTGATGCCAATATCATCACAATGGCTGAGCAGCGGGCCTTGCAGGTTGCGCAGCAAATGCACTTTGATTCTATGCTGTTTGCCGGTGATGCCATGCAACTGGCGACAATTAAGGCGGTCAGCAGCAGCTATCCGTTACGCGGGCAATTGCTGCTACAAAGGGCAAACCATAGCGGCAGTGCCGATGCTGTGCCGCTGCTACCAGGACAAGTGTATTTTGAAGCCAGGTTGTTTGACTTGCTGCAGGTTAATGTCGGTGACGAAATCGAGCTGGGTATGTCCCGCCTGAGCGTTGCCGGTGTTATTGTCAATGAGCCCGATGCCCCGCTTAGCGTGTTCGGCGGCGCCCCAAGGGTGCTGATGCACCTTGATGATGTTGCTGCAACCGGGGTGGTGCAACCGGGCAGCCGGATTGATTATCGCTATTTGTTTGCCGGTGCTGGCAGTGCGCTGGAACAATTTGAACAAGCCCTGACACCACAACTGACTGTACACCAGCGCTGGCAGCGTATGGACCGGGAAAGTGCCATTGGCAGTGCCCTGGAGCGGGCAGAACGCTTTTTATTGCTGGCGGGGTTACTGGGCATAGTCCTGGCGGCCTGTGCCGCCACTGTTGCGGCTAACCGCTACAGCCAGCGCCATACGCAGTCTGTGGCAATTATTAAAGCGCTGGGGGCTACGACCGGGCAAATCCGTCTGGTGTATGGCAGTCATTTGCTGCTGGTGGTGTTATTCAGCATGGTGATCGGTGTTGCTGCCGGGCAGGCTGCCATCAGCGTGGCACAATGGGGTATAGGACAGTATCTGCCCGAATACCGGCCAGAGTATAGCTGGCGTCCGGTCTGGCTGGGGTGTTTAACCTGCTTTATCTGTGCCGCATTATTTGCCGCCAGGCCCATGTGGCGGTTGTCGCAGACACCGGCCATAGAGGTACTGAAACAACCAGCAGCCCAGGGCCGGGTAGATAAGCTGCAGTTAATCCTGGGTGGGGTGGCTATCTGGGCGTTAATGTGGTTGTTCAGCGGTGAGCTGGTGCTGAGTATAGGTTTGTTCACGCTGTGCGCGTTATTTGCTGCGCTGTTAATGGGTGGCGCTACCCTGCTGCTGAAAGTGGCGAAGCCGGTTGCTGCCGGCCAGAGCAGTGCCCGTCGTCTGGCGCTGGCCAATTTACGCCGCCGGCTGTGGGCCAACAGCTTTCAACTGATTACATTCAGTTTGGCAATTTTTCTGGCACTGTTACTGTACTTCCTGCGCGCTGAGCTGATCAATCAGTGGCAACGGCAAATCCCGGCCGGGGCGCCGAATCAGTTTCTGGTCAATATTACCGGGCAGCAGCGCAGCGTTCTGGATGATTTTGCCAGTCAGCAGCAGTTAGATTTAGGCCAGTATTATCCGGTAGTGCGCGGCCGCCTGACATCAATTAATGATGAACAACTGCAACAGGAAGCCAGCAAGGAAAACCGGACTGAGCAGCGGGTAGGCGTAGGGCGTGAACTGAATCTGACCTGGCTGAGCGGGTTACCGCAGAACAACAGGGTGCTGACCGGCCGCTGGTTCAGCCCGGACAACCAGGCTGAGGTGTCTGTAGAGCAGGAGCTGGCTGAGCGGTTAAACATTACTTTGGGAGACAAACTGGCCTTTTCCATCGGCGGCCAGGTGCTTGACGCTACGGTGAGCAGTATCCGCAAAGTGGACTGGAACAGTATGCAGCCGAATTTTTATATGATCTTAAGTGCAGATCTGCTGGCTGATTTTCCGGCAACCTATATCAACGCGTTTTATCTGCCGGCAGAGCGTAACCTGTTATTGAATCAGCTGGCGCGTTTAATGCCTACGGTAACGGTGATCAGTGTTGATAATATTATTAACCAGGTAAATGACATCATAGCCCAGGTCAGTGTTGCGCTGAGTTTTATACTGGTGATTATCTGTTGTGCGGCAGTACTGGTGCTGGTGGCCCAGGTTCAGGCCACGCTGGAGCAGCGTGAGCAGGAACTGGCGATACTACGTACCCTGGGGGCCCGCTATCCGTTTTTACGTAATGCTTTGCTGCTTGAATTCGCCTTGCTCGGTGCTATGGCCGGCATCTTTGCAACTGTACTGGCTGAGCTGATGTTGCTGGTTGTGCAGCAAAGCGTGTTTGAGCTGCCGTTCTCGCCACATTTTACCCTGTGGTGGTTAGGGCCGGCCATGGGTATTACACTGGTCTCGCTGTTAGGCTGGTGGCAGTTAAAGCGCCTGCTGCACATTCCCGGCGCTCAGCTGATCCGCCGGGTGTTGCAAAGTTAACCCTGTCAGGACGCTAACGTTAGTTCAGCAGGGAAGATAAAGCCGGGGCCAGAGTTTCATAACGAAAACTAAAACCGGCTTTGATGGCATTGGTTGGCAAGACGCGTTGGCCGGTCAGCAGCAGATCGGCCATTTCTCCCAGCATCAGCTGCAGCATGATAGCCGGCATGGGCAGCAGAGCAGGGCGGTGCAGCAGTTGCGCCAGCGTCTGGCTGAATTCGGCGTTGGTGACCGGGTTTGGTGCTGTGGCATTAAACACCCCATGCAAAGTGGGGTGTTGCAGTAAAAAGTCAACCAGGTTCACCATGTCGTCAAGGTGTACCCAGGACATATACTGCCTGCCATCACCTATTCTGCCGCCCAGGCCCAACCGGAACGGGGGCAGCATTTTTTGCAGGGCACCACCTTCTCTGGCCAGCACGATACCCGTGCGGACAATACACAATCGGGTGTGGCTATTCACTCCTGCGGCCAGTTGTTCCCAGCGCCGGCATAACTGGTGTGAGAATTCGTCATAACAGTGGCTGAAATCTTCACTGATCAGTTGCTGTTGCTGGCGGCCATAATAACCAATGGCCGAGCCGCTGAGCAGGACTTTCGGTGCCTGCGCCGCATGGTTTATCGCGTTAACCAGCTGTGCCGTTAAATCCCAGCGGCTGTGACATAAACGGTGTTTTTGCGCATCGCTCCAGCGTTTACCGGCAATAGGCTCTCCGGCCAGATTTATTACCGCATCCAGCTGGTTAAAATCGACCGCCGTTAAATCCGGCACCACTTTAACGCCGGGCGCAAACTTTCCGGCGGCCTGGGCGGGATGGCGGGATAAGATCTGCAACTGATGCTGCTGTTGCCACTTGTTAACTAAGGCGGACCCGATTAAACCTGTACCACCGGTCAGTAAAATGTTCATGCTTTGCCCTGTTTTGGCTTACGCTGCGACATGGCAAAGTATAGAGCTATTTATTGACAGACAGCGTTAAAGATACGGAATCGGCGAAGCGCAGGGCGTGGGGTTTATCAATTTCCACTTCAGCATAATGTACTGCCGGGTGCTGGGCGGCAACCGCCAGCACGTCGGCGGTCAGCTTTTCCAGCAGTGAGAAGCGCTGGTGTTCAACCAGGGCAATGATTTTTTTCGTAATAGTGCGATAGTTCAATGCGTTATCCATATCGTCACTGTTAGCTGCATTTTGTGCGCTGTAATGAATTTGCGCGTTAATCACCACATCCTGCTTGTTACTGATTTCATCGTCTTTAATGCCGATTTGAGTCTGACGACCAACAATTTGGATGGG
>CAZEGA010000033.1:9065-14390 GCA_964511675.1 uncultured Rheinheimera sp. | reverse complement strand
TACGTTTGGTGTTACGGTTAACAGCATACTCTGGCTTTAGCGAAATGACAGTGTAAAACGGGCACCGCCTAAGGTACTGTCGTCCAGTGTCAGTGTACCGCTGTACGAGGACACCAGTTCAGACACTATCGACAGGCCAACGCCATGGCCCTCTTTGTAGGTATCGAGCCGGGTGCCACGCTCAAACAGGCGCCGGCGTTTGTCTTGCGGTACGCCAGGGCCATCATCTTCAATACACAGCTGCAGGTGGTCAGGCTTATTGCTCACAGACACCTGAACCTGCTGCCGACAAGCCTTGCAGGCGTTATCAAGCAGATTGCCGAGTATTTCCATCAGATCGGTTTCATCTCCACGGAACACGGCATTTTCGGCACAGTCCACGTCGATATTAACCTGTTTATCCCGGTAAATTTTGCTCAGTGCTGCGACCAGTTTATGTAGCGCCGGGCTGACCGGTATTTGTTTTTTCCACACATCCTGGCCGGAGCTGGCTGCCCGCTTTAACTGGTGCTCGATCATGGAAGTAATGCGATCCAGTTGCTCTTTCAGCTCAGGTTGCTGGCTAAGCGGCGAGGTATGTAATACGGCTACCGGTGTTTTCAGGGCGTGGGCCAGGTCGCTCAGGTGGTGCCGGTAACGTTGTTTCTGTCTGTTCTGGCTGGCCAGCAGCAGGTTCAGATCTTCTTTGATCATGGTCAGTTCTGCCGGATAACGGCCATGCAATTGCTCCTGAGAACCGCTTTCCACTTTGCGGATTTCGTGATCCAGCCGCGATAGTGGCTTGGTGGTCCAGTAGTAAGCCAGCAACATAATTAACAGCAAACCAAGGCCGATACCAATAAACCACTGCAGCAGGGTGGCACGAAAGGCTTTTTGTGGTGCGATCAGCCGTTCATTGGTCTGTACTACGTGAATGGTCAGCGGCCTGGTGTACTCTTCTGCATCAAATAATAAAGAAATAGACAGCACCCAGTACAGGGTGTCATTTTGTATCTCGGCACGAAACAGATACTCGCCCGGGGTAAGAATATCGGCGGGCGGATTAAAATGCTGATTTAGTGACGAATCGCTTTGCCACACCAGTTCCTGCGCATGGGCAATATAAGCGCTCAGACCCGAATCCGGACGGTAAAAGTCTGGTGCTAAGGCATTGTTTGTCAGTTCAACTTTATCACTGCTGACGGCCAGTTCAGACAAAATGGCATAGGAGTGTACCTCCAGCTTCTGCTCGGTACTGCTCAGAAGCTGGGTGTAAAATGCCTGATCTATTGCGATAAAGGACGATGGCAGCAGAAACAGCAGTAAAAACACACTGATTAACAGCTGACGCAGTTTTAGCGAAAGCGACATATCAGGCGACAGTTAAGGTGAAGCGGTAACCCCGGCCACGCAAGGTTTCTATCGGTTTGATCTCGCCGTCCGGGTCCAGCTTTTTACGCAGCCGCAGCACAAAGACTTCTATGACATTGCTGTCCAGATCGAAATCCTGATCATAGATATGCTCCGTCAGTTCGGTTTTAGAAATGACTTTGTTCGGGTTAAGCATAAAGTACTCCAGTACTTTATATTCGTATGCCGTCAGGCTGATTTCCTCATTCTGACACCACACCTGCTGTGTACGGCTGTTAAGCGATACCGGGCCGGCAGACAGCGTAGGCTCGGGCTGGCCGGCAGCCCGGCGGATCAGGGCATTGCAGCGGGCTAACAGCTCTTCGCTGTGGAAGGGTTTGGTCAGATAATCGTCGGCACCGGCATCTAAACCCTCCACTTTCTCCTGCCAGCTGCCCCGGGCCGTCAGCACGATAACCGGTGTTTTAATGCCGCTGTGGCGGGCTTTGCGGATTAAACTCAGGCCATCCATCTTTGGCAGGCCGATATCTATAATGGCCAGATCATAAGGGTACTCCGACAGCTTAAACCAACCATCATCACCGTCAGAGGCCAGATCAACACTGAATTGCTGCTGCATTAACTGCTCTTTAATTTGCTGAGCCAGCAAGTTTTCATCTTCTACCACAAGTAAACGCATTACTGTCCATCCCTTTTAATCCGGCCGGTCTGGCCGTCAACCAATACTGTTACCACCCGGCCGTCAGCCTGTAGCACTCTGATCCGATAATTCTGCTGTTGTACCTGTACTTTCACAATTTTACCCGGGTAGTGCTGCTGCGCCAGAGCGGCCGCCTGTTCACGGCTGATGGCTCTGTTATCATCATTATTACGGGCCTGTGTTATGGCACTGCTCAGTAACAGGGCGCTCAGTATAAGTATGCGTAACGCTGGCATTATTCTCTCCAGTTGGCGTTGGCGTAATTTACCGGACATTTAATAAAGCATCAATCTGAACGGGCAAAACTGTCGTCGGATCTGTTTATTACAGCGGCTGACTGATCAGATGCCATCAGGGTAGGCAGAATTGTCTTAATTAGCGCTGAATGCCGGATAGGGCTAATATTTGCCATAAAGTTAAAATTGTTTTGCAAAAGTAATTTTTTTGGCTAAATTTACCAGGTTGGCAAATAAAGCTCTCAGCACCGATAGTGATGCCTGCGTTATGGTTACCCCGCCAACCCAGAACCGCCAGGCAGCTTTTAAGACAGTCATCAGGGAACGAGAAGCCGTTTTAAGTTAAGGAAAAATACGATGAAGCATTTGTTTTTTGTATTGATCATGACCACGCTGGCAGTATGCACTAACCTGGCTTTTGCTGATGCCAAAACCGCTACGCAAATCAGTAAAAGTGAAGTGACGGTGCAGAAAATCCAGATCAATAACGCCTCACTGGAGGAGCTGGATGCCATTCCCGGCCTGGGTAAAAAGAAAGCGCAGGCGGTGCTGGATTATATTGCAGAGCATGGCCCGATCAAAGATCAGGCTCAACTGACCAAAGTAAAGGGTATTGGCGACAAGCTGGCCGCCAAGATTAGCCCTTATCTGAGCTTTAACTGATGGGGTAAGCTATAACTCGGCGGCTTAGTCGCCGAGTGCCCGCATCTGTTCATTGGCCCATTGTACGGCAGTGTGGTAGGTGTCCGGTACTTTATCGCTTGCCAGTTGCAAGCTGCTGATAGCCTGGCTGGCATCCTGCCACTGTGCAGCTTCATAAAACTGGATCAATTTTATGTATTCAGCCAGTACGCCTTGTTTGTTTACCAATGCATCCTTGATTTCTTTTGCCAGCGGCAGTTTGCTCATAACGCTGTCGATCGGCTCATCCAGAATAGCATCCATCAGCGACATTAAACCGGTCAGAAAGGCTTTAGCGGTATCCACTTTGCCGTGTAGTCCTGCTAAACCTTCGGCAAAACGGGCCCGCGTCATTGACATCCGCATCAGTTCTGCCGGTTTGTCACTGCTGATTTGAGCGGTAAATAACAGCGAAAGGAATTTTTTCAGCTCTGCCTGGCCCAGCACCACCAATGCCTGTTTGATGGTTTCAATTTCGGTCCGCCGTTTAAACACCGCCGAATTACTGTAGCGCAGCAGTTTATAAGACAGGTGTACATCGCGTTCAAACACCTGGGTGATCTTGCCTAAATCCAGATCAGCTTTTGATGTTTCGTACAACAGTTCTGCCAGGGTCATTTGTGCCGGAGACAAGGCCCGGCTTTGCATCATCTCCGGTTTAGAGAAGAAATAGCCCTGAAAGTAACTGAATCCCATCGCCAGCGCGGTTTGAAACTCGGCATTGGTTTCTACTTTTTCTGCCAGCAGTTTAATATGCGGGAAAGCGTCCAGTGCGGCTTTTATTTCGTTAATGGTATCGGTCGAGGTTGAACGAAAATCCACCTTGATAATATCAATAAAGGGATAAAAATGCCGCCACACCGGCTGGTGGATATAGTCATCCAGTGCCAGGGTATAGCCCTGTTCTTTCAGATGCCGGCACTCGGCCAGCAGCCGTTTTCCCGGTTGTACCGTTTCCAGAATTTCCACTACTACCTGTTCTTTCGGTAGCATACTGGGGTATTTTTTCAGCAGGGTATCCAGCGTGAAATTGATAAAACCCGGCTTATCACCGAGAAAGTCATCCAGCCCGAAGGTGAACTGGCTGCCTTCAATCATTCGCGAGGTGGCTTCATTGCCGTCAATCTCCGGAAAGGCGTTTTCCAGACCGTCCCGGAACAATAACTCATAAGCATAAAGTTGTTTATTGCGGTCCAGTATCGGCTGACGCGCGGCATAAAAATACATAACAGGGTTATCTCACAAAAGAACACCAAACAGTAATCTAGCAAAGAACGATGCTATCAGGGTACTAAATTTTAGTTGTACCCTGATTTTCGCAGGCTTATTTATGCTGGCGATATGTTGCCAGTTGCCGGGTCATCTGAGTAAATAATTGCTGTACCGATGGTGCCGGTTCTCGGGTCAGCTTGCTGACAATGACAATCGCCAGCGAACTGCACAGTACGCCCGGTACAATTTCATAAATAACAGCACTGAGTTTCTGGCCGTTAAGGGTGACCGGGGCATAGATCCAGAACAGCACGGTAACGGCACCGACCACCATACCGCTTAGTGCTCCGGCCAGGGTCATCCGCTTCCAGTACAGGCTGATAAGCAGTAGCGGGCCAAAAGCGGCACCAAAACCGGCCCAGGCGTTACTAACCAGTGACAGGATAGTGCTGTTCTGATCATAGGCCAGTACAATAGCGACCAGGCATACCGCTACCACCGCTAAGCGTCCGAGTAATACCAGCTCTGTCTGGCTGGCGCTGCGCCTGACAAAGGTTTTGTATAAATCTTCGGTCAGTGAGCTGGAGGTAACGAGCAATTGTGACGAAATGGTGCTCATAATGGCGGCCAGAATGGCGGCCAGTAAGAAACCGGCGACCAACGGGTGAAACAGCACCTGAGAGAATACGATAAAAATAGTTTCCGGATCGCTCAGCGGCAGGCCGGTTTTGGCGATATAGGCAATACCAACCAAACCAACGGCGGTAGCGCCGGCCAGCGTGACAACCATCCAGCTCATGCCGATACGGCGGGCCAGTTTCAGATCGTTGACCGAGCGGATCGCCATAAAACGGACAATAATATGCGGCTGGCCAAAATACCCCATCCCGCAGGATAACGCAGAAATAATGGTCAGGGCTGATGCGGTGCCAACCCAGCTGATCAGTTGCGGGTTCAAATTGCTGATAATGCTGACGGTTTCAGTTACACCACCCAGATCGGTAAACACCACCACCGGCACCAGCACTACGGCAATAAGCATAATCAGGCCTTGTACCAGATCGGTCATACTGACGCCGAGAAAGCCGCCAAAAACGGTATAAACCACCACCACGCCGGCGGTGACATAGAGCCCGAGTTCGTAAC
>CAZEGA010000033.1:1958-9055 GCA_964511675.1 uncultured Rheinheimera sp. | reverse complement strand
AACGAGCTTTCAAACAATTTTCCGCCGGCTACCAGGCCGGAAGAGGTATATAAGGTAAAGAAGATAATAATGATAATGGCAGAAATCAGCCGCAGCAGCCGGGTGTTGTCTTCAAAACGGTTCTCGAAATAATCCGGAATAGTGATGGCATCGCCAGCGATTTCAGTGTAAATCCGTAAACGGGGGGCCAGTAACCGATAATTCAGGTAGGCGCCTATAATCAGGCCAAACACTATCCAACTGCTGCTGAGGCCATAAAGGTACAAGGCGCCGGGCAGGCCCATTAATACCCAACTGCTCATATCCGAGGCACCGGCTGACATCGCGGTTACTGTCGGGCCAAGTTGCCGGCCACCGAGCATATAGCCGGACATATCGCTGGCCGAGACTCTGTAAGCATAAAAGCCGATAGCCAGCATGGTGATAAAGTAGATCCCCAGTGAAATAATTGTGCCTGTTTCCAAAACAGTTTCTCCTTATTAAACGCGGCTGTACTGTGATTAATGCACGCTTAAGCAAAATGCAGTACAAAAAAATACCTGATACGGAACCAGGCTGATACAACGTATTTATGCTAACAAGTTGTGTGCAGGCTTACCAGTGTTAAGCGGTAAGCATGCACAGAAGGCAGCCGAAGTGATGGTCAGGCTAACCGCTATTGCGGATAAAGTGGTTTCAGGCCGTCTGCTGCTGTAGTGGCTTTACTGCTGGCCTGATACTGCTGCCAGGCCTGCCACAGGGCTTCGCCTTGCCAACTGGCAGCGTTATTGCCATACAAGGCGGCGTTTAACTGTAGCAGCTGGTTTTGCAGTGCAGTGGCATGCAGGTGGCTGCCAAGTTCGGTTAACGACCGGCAGCGCTGATCCAGCTGCTGATGCGCGAAACGCAGCAGTTCTGCTTTAGCTGCCGCAGTATCGCCTTGCTTGCAGGCGCGTTGCAGTTCGCTGCTGTTAAAACGCACCCGGCTTTGTGTCGGCGGAACGGTTTTTACCGCTGCCTTTAACTGCCATAGCACATAACCGCTGAACAGGCTCAGCAGCCAGAGGGCAAGTAATAAGCTGCTGGTATGGTTCCATTGCCATGCCGATACTGCCGTGCTGTGAGCACTCTGTACTGACGGCTGCGTAGCGGATGCCGGGTTTGGCGCAAGGTTTGCTGCAGGTGCTGGCCCGGCAGGCTCCCCGGATGCCTGAACGCTGAGGGTGCGGGCCGGCAGCCTGGCATAAGCCAGCTGGTTAGTCTGGCTGTTCCACCAGGGTAAGGCCACTTCAGGCAGCGCCAGCTCACCGGCTTTGTTGGCGATAACCGCCGTAGTAAAGATTTTTTGCGCCACCAGCCTGCCATTGCGTTCGGCACTCTTGGCCTGGGGCTGCTCCTGATACAGGCGTACACCATCGCCAAAGCCCTGTTTTAATTCCGGCAACTGATTTTCTGCCACGTCTACGGCAGACAAGGTGATAATACGGGTTACCGGCTCACCCTGTTTCAGCTCGGTGAGATCCGGGCTCCACTCCTCCGTCAGGGTAACCAGACCGGCAACCAGCCAGTTGCCGGGAAAATCTGCCGGGATCGGGCTGACGGTAATATCCACCGGCTGGCCCTGCTGAATAACGGCTTTAGTGCGGGCAAAATAGTTATAACGTGCGCTGTCGCGGTCAATCATCTCGCCGCTGAATGTCGGCGGGCTTATGGTAAAAGTGCCGCTACGCTGGGGGGTAATGGCATAGCGCCGGGTAATAGTCCGGTAGCGGATGCCGTTGACCAGCTCTGAGCCTTCCGCATCCTGCCCGATCTGCATGACGCTGGCACCGTCTATACCGGGTTCTGATAAGGAACCGCGTTGCAGATCGCCATTAAAGTAAATAGTCACCTGGTAGTAAGTCAGCTGTTGTACATAAAGCTGTTGCTGGGTTATTTCCGAGCGCAGAAACAGCTCTGTGCTGGCATCAGGCGTAGTGTTAACCTGCTCGTTTAATACCGTAAGCGTAATAGGCGTGGTGCTGTGTCCCTGCACGCTGAACGACGGAATGGTGATATCACCGGTTTTTTTCGGTATCAGCACAACTTTCCAGTTGGTGCTCTGGCTGGACTGGCCATTGATAATTTGCGTGCTGCTGCTGACCGAGGGCAGCATGACAGTAAAGTCCTGCTCCAGCACTCTGAAGTTAATGGCATCAGCTGCCAGTCTTGCATCTGCCACCACTTCCAGCGTTATGGCTTCGCCCTGCAGTGCAGGGTTTTTATCCACTCTGGCCGTCAGCGTCGTCAGGGCATTGGCGGGTAAGCTCAGCAAAACAGCCAGCACGAACAGCAAGGCTCTTACCATTGTTCATCTACTCCTTTGGGCAGCCGCTGTTGCTGCCGTTTCAGATACTCTAAATACATTTTATTGCGCAGCAACAGGGCAGGGTCATCCTGCACTTTACGCAGCAAGTTATCCAGTTGTTGCTGCTCTTCCGCGGTGGCGTTAGGCCAGGCCTCATGTACCGCCTTTTGCTGCTGTTGCTCTGCATCATTTGCCGTTTCAGCTTCGGCCGGTACTTCTGCTGCCGCAGCCGGTTCCTGCTGCTGTGCAGCCGCCATGTCCCGTTGTTCTTCTGCGGTGTCACCAGCTTGATCGGAGTCTGCGGTTTGTCCGGCGTCATCCTGCTGTTGGGCGTCGTCGGCCTGTTGTGGCTGCCCGTCCTGCTGGCTGTCTTTGTCCGGTTGATTTTGTTGCTGTTGCTGATCAGCAGATTGCTGCTGATTTTGTTGTTGCTGTTGTTGCTGTTGTTGCTGTTGTTGCAGCAACTGTTGCATCCGGCTGGCGTTTTGCTGTGCCGGGGCATAATCGCTGTTGTGTGCCAGGGCCTGCTGGTAGGCGTCTAACGCTTCTTCGTAGCGCTGTTGCTGCGCCAGGCTGTTGCCCAGGTTGTGCCAGGCATCGGCGTTGCTGTTGTCGGCCGCAGTTGCCTGGCGGAACGCCTGCTCTGCCGACGGATAATCGCCATGGCGGTAAGCCGCATTACCCTGCCAGAGCGGATCGGCAAATTTGCGTTGGGCGTTGCTGAAATCCCCGCTGGCATAATCCTGCTCGGCCTGTTGCTGGCGGGTTTGCCACAGGTCGCGCCACTCTATCGCTGCTGCCGGGCGGGGCAGCAGCATAACCGCAGTAACCGCCAGCAATGGGCTGTATTTACGCTGCAGCAGTATCAGGGGCAATAGCAGCCAGACCAGATAGATGGCATTGTCATACCACTGATCGCCCTGAATTTGCTTGCCGGCATCGGCCTGATTAAGCGGTGACAGCGGCGGTATGGCAAGAATGGCATCCAGATCGCTGCTACCGGCTGTGGCTGTGCTGAATACGCCGCCACTGCTGCGTGCCAGCGTAGCCAGTTGTGCCAGCGGTACTTTGGGGATCACCACCGCACCCTGGGCATTTTTCAGCAGCTCACCGTTTTCCTGTTTCACCGGTGCGCCATCAGCTGTACCAAATGCCATCACCGATAAACGATGCGGCCAGTTATGCAGCAAATCCTGTATTTCACGGTAGCTGTTAGTGTCAAAACCGTCGGTAAACACTACCACATCACCACGGGGATAACCGGCCTGTTGTAACAGCTTGCCGGCCTGTTGCAGGGCAGAGAGCAAATTAGAACCCTGCACCGGCATAATCTCCGGTTTTAAGTCCGGGATTAACAAACGGATATTGTTGTGATCCGGTGTCAGCGGCGAGATGACAAAGGCATCTCCGGCAAAAGCCAGTAATGCCAGCTCACCCTCTGCCAGCTCATTGCTAAAGTCTAGGGCGGCAAAACGTTGCTGTGCCAGCCGGTCTGGTACCATATCGGTAGCGCGCATCGACATAGACAGATCCAGTACCAGCACGGTGGCTTTTTTCAGCGCAAATGCAGGTTGCGGCAGCTTTTGCCAGCTGGGGCCAGCCAGCGCCAGGCTGGTGATGAGCCAGCACAGCAGCAACAATGGCAGCGCCAGTGGCCGGCGCCGGATCAGCTGCTGTCCACCGAGCAGCATCCGTTGCAGGTGCGGGGCAATCAGGCTGTGCCATGGGCTTTGTTCCTGCCGGTAACGGTACAGCAAAATAGCCAGTGTTACGGCCGGCACTAGCGCCAGTAACCACCAGGGTCTGAGTAAATGCAGATCAGACAGCATGTTTTCCCACTCCGCGCCAATGTATATTCAGTGCCGCCAGGACAAAGGACAGCAGCAGGGCGATAGCCAGCGGCCAGTGCAATAAACTGTTCTGGGGCCGGTAAGTCACAGTGTCACGTTCTATCGGTTCCAGCTGATCGATCAGCTGGTAAATCTGGTTCAGCTCGTTTAAATCCCGGGCCCGGAAATAACGGCCACCGGTATCTTCTGCCAGTTGGGTCAGCAGGCGCTCGTCCAGATCCTGAGACGGGTTCACCGTGCGCCGGCCAAACACACTTTGTTGCACCATTTGTTCAGCGCCGACACCAACGGTATGAATTTTCACGCCGGCGGCTTTGGCCAGTTGCAGTGCTTCCAGCGGCTGAATATTGCCTGCCGTATTGGCGCCATCGCTGAGCAGGATCAGCACTTTATTACTGCTGTCGTAGGTATTGAGCCGTTTTACGGCCAGACCTATGGCTTCACCTATAGCGGTGCGGGTGCCAACCAGGCGCAGTACACTGTCGTCCAGCATCTTCTGTACTGTGATCAAATCAAAGGTCAGCGGTGTTTGCTGGTAGGCGGCATCGGCAAACAGGATCAGGCCGATACGGTCGCCCTGGCGGCGGCGGATAAAGTCACTGACCACCAGTTTTACCGCATCCAGCCGGTTTAAACTTTGCCCCTGAAATTGCATATCGGCAATTTCCATTGAACCGGACAAATCCAGCGCCAGCATCAGGTCACGCCCCTGCTGGGGCAGGGTTACCGGCTCGCCCAGCCAGCGTGGCTGCATAGCGGCGACAACCAGCGCCAGCCAGATAAAAGCTGCCACGACAGTGCGCAGCGTAAACCAGCCCGGTGTTTTGTGTTGATGTTCGCCGGCCAGCCTGGCCAGCGCCGGCAGTTTCAGTGCGGTATCTGACGTGCTCTGGCGGCGGACTCTCAGCAGCAGGGGCGCCAGCAGGGCGAATGCCAGCCAGGGATAGCCAAACTCAAGCATGCGACGCCCCCTGCTGGCCCAGCTGTGGGGCTTTGCCGTTATAAGCCGCAAGCCAGTTGCGGGCAAATTGGTAAAACTGCCGGCTGTCGTTGCTGTCTGGCTGTGCACTGTAAAGCAAGACGGTTAAATCCGGCAGTGCGGCGTTGTGCTGCGCTGCCAGCCAGTGTTGCCACTGTGCTACCGGCACAGATAATGCCGGATGCGCGGCCTGGTAATGCTGCAACACCCGTTTTAGCAACTGGTTGACCTGGCTGGCGGCAGCAGGCTGGGCGGCAAGTTGCTCCAGCAAGGCCAGGGCTTCGCGTTTGGCGGCAAAATAGCGCCAGCGCCGGTATCGCTGCCAGGCCAGATACAGCAGGGCCATACCCAGCAATACCAGGGCAAACCAGGCTATTGGTGGTAACTGAATGCCGCTGAGCAGCGGCGGCTCACTGATATCGGCCAGTTGCTCGAGTAATGCCGGGGTATCAGCCATAGGTTTTTCTCTCCAGTTGGCTCAGCACCGGCTCTGCGGCACTGACCGGCAGCCATTTGCAACCCAGCTGGCTGATGTGTTGTTTCAGCCTTGCCTGTTGCTGCTGCTGTGCGCTGTTGTAACGCTGCTGTATGCTGCGGCTGCCAAGTTCAATGTAACCGGTTTGCCTGCCGTCGGTCACCGCCGCCAGGCCGCTGCTGTTAGCGGGCAGTGCCAGCTCAAGCGGGTCGGTGATCGGGCAGCAGGTGACTTCGTTATGCTGGCGGATAGCGCGGATATGGCGCAGGCCAGCTTCGCTGAACGCGGCAAAATCTGACAGGATATACACCAGGCTGCCCGGCCGTACCAGACGGCGTAGCTGGCTAAGGGCCAGATCCAGCGTCAGGCCGCGGTTGCCGCTGTGCTGCTGGTGTACTTCGGTTAAGGCATGAAAATAGCGCAGCACACCGTGGCTGCGGCTTTGCGGTTTCAGTTCAATATGCTGGGTGTTGCTAAATACCAGCCCGCCCAGTTTGTCGCCACGTTGTTTGACATGCCAGGCGATCAGGGCGGCAAGGTGCGATGCCTGCACCGATTTAAACAACAGCCGGCTGCCAAAGCGCATACTGTCGCCAAGATCGGTCAGGATAAACACCGGCCGCTCTTTTTCTTCGCGGAACAGTTTGGTATGCACCTTACCGGTACGGGCGGTAACGCGCCAGTCGATGGTGCGCACATCGTCGCCATTCTGGTAGTGCCGCACTTCATCAAACTCCATACCACGGCCTTTGCTTTTGGCCAGGTAAGTACCGGCCAGCTTGCTGTGAATAGCCATGCGCGGGGTCAGATCCAGTACCTTGGTATAACGCTGATACCACAATAGCTCTGTCAGGCCGGTGTCGGTAGCATTAGTACCGTTTTGCGCCAGCCATTGCTGGGTAGACAATGTCTGGCTCATATCAGGCTGCAGGTACCAGTCGCAGGATTTCGTCTAACACGTCATCACTGCTGATCCCTTCGGCTTCGGCGGCGTAGGTCAGGATCAGCCGGTGGCGCAGTACATTGTGAAACACGGCCTGGATATCGTCGGGTGTCACAAAGTCGCGGCCCTGCAACCAGGCTTTAGCCCGGGCGCAGCGCTCCAGCGCTATAGTGGCGCGCGGGCTGGCACCATAGCCAATCCAGCCGGCCAGTTTATCGCTGTAGGTTTTGCCATCACGGGTTGCCATAATCAGCGCCACAATATAATGCTGCAGGCTATCGGCTAAATGGATCTGCAAAATTGCTTTGCGTGCGGCAAAAATATCTGCCTGGCTGATCGGGCTGACCTGTGTTTGGGCGCCGCTTAACGCTTCGTTACGGGTCAGTTGTAAAATGGCCAGTTCAGTGGCGGCATCCGGGTAGTCTACTTTTAAATGCAGTAAAAAACGGTCCAGCTGTGCTTCCGGAAGCGGATAAGTACCTTCCTGTTCTACCGGGTTTTGCGTAGCCAATACCAGAAAAGGA